>NZ_CAJTMT010000011.1 GCF_910577345.1 uncultured Duncaniella sp. | reverse complement strand
GGGAGGGGGAGAGAACGGGGAGGTCGGACAAGTCGGACAAATCGGACGGGTCTGACCGGTCTGACCTGTCCGACTTGTCCGACTTGTCCGAGCTGTCCGAACTGTCCGAACTGTCTGACCGGTCTGGCTTGTCTGGATGCAAAAAAACCGTCGCGGTTCCCGGATGGGAAAAGCGACGGCTTTTTAAGCTTAGAGTCGGAATTTATTATACGCCCTGGAGCTTGAAGGTAACGGGGAGGGTGTACCATACGTTCACCGCATGTCCGTTCATCTTGCCAGGGACGAAATCGGGAAGAGCCTTAACTACTCGTACAGCTTCCTTGTCAAGGTCGGGGTCCTTTGAACGGATCACCTTAACCTCACCGACCTTACCGGTCTTGGTTACAACGAACTGAACGACTACGCGACCCTGAATGTTGTTTTCCTGAGCCATTGCCGGATAGCGGAGGTGCTCACCTACCCACTTGAGGAGGGCTGCTTCACCGCCGGGGAACTGAGGCTTCTGTTCAACCACGGTAAATACCTGGTTGTCATCCACGGGTTCGGGTTTCTTCTCTTCGACGATAACTTCTTCTTTGTGTTCACGCACCACGTTGAGGTCGTCAGTACCCTTGTCAAAGTCAGTGGTACCTACGGCGGTGTCAGTGTCCTTAAGTTCGTCCTGCGATTTGATTTCCTCGACAACTTCTTCGTCTTTGGTAATCTGAAGTTCGGTTGCCTTTACAGTGTTGAGGATCTCCTCGGGGAGAGCTTCGGGCTGCTGCTCTTCAACGCGCTGCTGCTCGGGTTCATCGGGCTCTTCTTCTTCCTGCTCATCTGCGGAGTAGTCGATCATAGCCTGCTCAATCTGGTCCTCAGGACGCTCTTCAGCTTTCTGAAGCACAGTGTTTGCAAGGAGACCAAGGACGGCTACAAGAAGAAGGACGATAAGGATCACGAGCATTGCGCGGTTGTGGCGCTTTGCGGATGATTTGCGGAGCGAGTAAGCTCCGAATTCTTTATTTTTGCCTTCGAATACAAGGTCAATCCATTCTGATGATGAAAGATCTACATCTTTTGCCATATTTCAATTAAGATTTTTCGGGGTTAATATATCATTCATCAACAGATTATTTCTTGGGGTTCTTGGCGAGGTAGTCAAGGATGAGCACGGAGTCATTCTTGTTGATGTTGTCAATCTGATAACGTGAGATCTGATTGATCTGCATCTCGTCAAGAGCGCTGATTAAGCTTTCCCATGAAGCTTCGGGAGTGGCCTTGATGATCACAACAGGACGGGTGAGCGTGGAGTCATTACGGATTTCACGCGCGCGGGCCTGATAGATTGAGTCGTTGACAGCAGAGATTGACGAGAACTCTTTGTTACGCCATTTTGCTTTCTCTTTCTCGATTTTCTCAAGCACGGCCTTGTTGCGGTCATGGAGGATTTTGCGGATGCCCTGCTGAAGTTTTCCGTCGTTGCCGATGAATTGTTCAGCTTTCAGCTTGTTGTTGTCAAGGAGTCCATCGCCGTTTTCGTCGGTGAAGTCAGGCATACCTTCGTAGAAGTATACTGTGTTCATCGGACGTCCGCTGTCGTCTTTCTTGACATCGCCGTTGGCATTGCGGTCAGTTGTCAGGATGAGGGTGATAGCCTCTGATTCCTTTGCTTTGTTCATCTGAGTCTGATCCACTTTCTCGTTCGAGGGGAGCGAGATGGTGAGGGTCTGTGACTTAATCATTGTGGTACAAAGCATGAAGAATGTAATCAGAAGCATGTTCATGTCCACCATGGGAGTAAAGTCCACATGGATCGACATTTTCTTCTGGGCGCCTTTTTTCTTTTTGCCGCCGTCTGATTGTTCTATCTGTGCCATAATGATTATTCTTGCTCAGTTTTTAAAGCTGTCATGATGCTGAAGCGGTTCATCTTCATTGTCTGGAGGTTGTCGAGCACGTCATGGACAGTGTTGTAGGGGGTGTCCTTGTCGGCCTTGACAGCGATACCTTCACCCTTTTTCATGGCTTTCTGAAGGTTGTCGTTTCCGGAGTTGTAGATGGCGCGCATCCAGATCTGGAACTCGTTGAGGTGGTCCATATCCTTGTTGTCATTGATGGGTATACCCACACCCTTCTGGGTCATGTCAGTGATGAACTTGTCCTGATCAGTCTGTGACATGGAGAGGAACTGGGGGAGTACCTGGAAAGGAACACCGAACATATTGATTTTAGAGAACGCGTCGCGCTGTGCTACTGTGAGCTGCACCTGATTTGAGGGGTGCTGCTTGTTGTAGAGCGTTACTGCTTCATCAAGAATCGTCTTGCGGAGAGCCTCAGATCCCCATGTGTCTTTGGTTTCAGCGTCAGCGTCACCGGCAATGGAGATGAAGATTTTCCCCTCGGGGCTCACGAGCACCGACGCCAGGTTGGCGGTCGGCACTTTCTGCTCCGACACAGAGGAAGGGGTCAACACAGTGACCGGCTCCTTCTGCAAGAAGGTAGATGTCAACATGAAGAAAGTAAGCAAGAGCACAGTCACGTCACTCATCGCGGTCATGTCGATGAGGGTGCTTTTTCTCTTCATTTTTACTTTTCCCATATTACGATAATCTATTGTTAGAGGTTAAATAATTGGTTTAAACCTTGGAAGTTTGAATATCAGTAATTGGGATTAGTGTGTAGCTGTGAATGTCTGCACGATAGAATAACCGATCTCGTCGATAGCGTAGGTGAGATTGTCGATCTTGTTGGTGTAGAAGTTGTAAGAGATAACAGCGAATGCACCGGTTGCGATACCGAAGGCAGTGTTGATAAGTGCCTCAGAGATACCGGTAGAGAGCTCGGTTGAGTCAGGAGCACCAGAAGCAGCGAGTGCCTGGAATGACTTGATCATACCCATTACAGTACCGAGAAGACCGACGAGAGTACCGAGAGTGGTGAGGGTAGCGACGATGGGGAGGTTCTGCTGGAGGGCGGGCATTTCGAGAGCGGTAGCCTCTTCAACAGTCTTCTGAAGGTTGGCAACCTTCTGCTCTTTGGTGAGGACAGTGTTCTTGTCCATTTCTTCGTAGCTTACGAGAGCTGCAGCAACAACGGCGGCAACTGAACCCTTCTGGTTCTTGCAGAGGTCTTTTGCACCCTGGATGTTACCTGCGGCGAGGCACTTCTTGACACCGGCAACAAACTTTTCGATAGAACCTTTACCCTTTGCAGAAGAGAGGGCGATCCAACGTTCAACTGAGAGAACGATTACAGTAAGGAAGAGGGTCTGGAGGATAGGCACGATGAAACCGCCCTTGTAGATAGTTCCCCAGAGGTCAATGGGGTGACCTTCCTCGAAGTGAGATTCGTGACCGAACCAGAAGATGAAGAGACATACTGCTACAACGAAGCAGGCGAGGATCACCAAGAAGGCATTCTTGATGCCGGCTACATTGCTTCCGGAGTTGTTCTTAGCGTTAGCCTTTGCGGGCTGTGCGGAATTAGGCTTTTGAGCTTCCATAATTTTGTAATTACTAAAGATTTTAAGTTTATTGGTTTATTTTGTTATTAGTTTTGATGATTTTTCGGTAACTTTTTTAAGGTTGAGCTTTAGATGGTATCGATTTATCGTCCCGTTTCGGGGAGGGATTTTAAACGATAATGCAAAATTAAAAGGAAAAATCGGTGTTTGCAAACGTTTTGCTTCTTTTTTTTGTCATAAAGAAACTAAAATACAAATTATAACATTTCGGGGCTGACAATATTTTATTCCTTGAACTTAATTCAGTTAAATCTTATTAAGTGATATTCAAATATATTTATTATCTTTGTGCTTTCCAATTTTTAATCAGGTACAAATACACATTCTAAGGATGAGAAGGACTGTCAGCCTTAAGAAAGGCTTAAACCTCAATCTTGAAGGTGGCATGGCTTCCCAAAGCCCGGTCACCATTCCCCTTCCTGCCCGCGTTGCCGTGATACCCGACGATTTTCCGGGTTTTCTGCCTAAACTTGATGTTGCCGAGGGCGACAGGGTGGAAGTCGGTTCTCCGCTTCTTCATGACAAAAATGATTCCCGCGTGAAGCTCGTTGCGCCGGCTGCCGGCACAGTGGAGGCTATCGTGCGTGGTGCCCGCCGCAAAATCGAGCGTGTGGTCGTCAAGGTCGATGCCGCCGCTGCGGATGCTCCGGTGAAATCCGCGCCATTTGCCGACGGTGATGCTTCTGCAGTCGCCGAGGCTCTGATGACGTCGGGCCTTTGGGCCATGATGCGCCGCCGCCCCTACGACATTGTCCCCCTCCCGTCTGACCGCCCGCGTGCAATCATGGTGACGGCTATGGACACGGCTCCCCTTGCGCCTTCGCTCGAAGCGATGGTCGACGGTAAGCGCAGCGAAATCGAGGCCGGAATCAAGGCTCTTGCAAAACTCTCGGCAGGCCCTATATATATAGGTGTCGAATCCGGCTCTAAGCTCCCGGATTTCGCAGGAGCCGAGATGGTGGAATTTCCGCGTCTTCATCCTGCAGGTAACGCAGGAGTGCAGATTGCCAACATCGAGCCTGTCAACAAGGGCGAGGTGGTCTGGACACTCGACATCGTGACCCTCATACGCATCGGTCACCTCGCGCTCACCGGTGAGGCCGACTGGTCGGTTTCGGTAGCTGTCACCGGCAGCGAAGTCAATGAACCCCGGATGGAGAAGACCATCGCAGGCGCCGAACTCAAAACAATCCTCGACGGCGAACTTAAGGCCGACGGAGTCCATCAGCGTATCATTTCCGGTAATGTCCTTACCGGCACACGCGAGAGCCTCGACGGTTTCCTCCGCTACCCTTACCGTCAGGTGACCGTCATCCCCGAAGGCGACGATGCAGACGAATTCATGGGCTGGGCCTCGATGAGTCCCTCGAAAATGAGTGTCAGCCCCTCGTTCATCGGCCGTTTCCTCAACCGCAAGTTCGCTCCCGATGCGCGTATCAACGGCGGTCGCCGTGCAATGATAATGTCGGGTGAATACGACAAGGTGTTCCCGATGGACATCCTCCCCGAATATCTCATCAAGGCCATTCTCGCCAAGGATATTGACCGCATGGAAGCGCTCGGAATCTACGAGGTCGCTCCCGAGGACTTCGCGCTTGCCGAATATGTCGACCCCTCGAAACTTGAACTTCAGAAGATTGTCCGTGACGGTCTCGACTATCTCCGCAGCGAAGTCTGATAAATTCATTCCCGAATCAAAATCTCAACAATGAAAGCGCTAAGAAATTATCTTAACAGAATCAAGCCCAATTTCGAGCCAGACGGTAAGCTTCATGCCTTCCGCAGCGTGTTCGACGGGTTTGAGACCTTTCTCTACACCCCCAACACCACTTCGACCTCGGGCGTGAATGTCCACGACAGCCTCGATTCGAAGCGAGTGATGATTATAGTGGTCCTCGCCCTCATGCCCTGTCTGCTTTTCGGCATGTATAATGCCGGTTATCAGAACTGGCTCGCTGCGGGTGCCACAGAGTTCCCCTTCTGGCAACTGATGGCCTACGGCTTCCTTGCCGTCCTCCCGCGCATCGTCGTGGCCTACGTCGTCGGTCTCGGCATCGAGTTTGTCGTGGCTCAGTGGCGTCGCGAGGAGATTCAGGAAGGTTTCCTCGTGACCGGTATCCTCATTCCACTCATCTGCCCGATTGAGACTCCGCTATGGATGCTCGCCGTGGCCACTGCCTTCTCGGTAATATTCGTCAAGGAAGTGTTTGGCGGAACAGGCTACAACGTCTTCAATGTCGCGCTCGTCACCCGTGCCGTCCTTTTCTTCGGCTATCCGGCCCAGATGAGCGGCGACAAGGTCTTCGTCTCCACCAATTCAATCTGCGGGCTCGGATTTGACCTCCCCGACGGATTCTCAGGCGCTACCCCTCTCGGACAGATTGCTTCGTTCACTGGCGGTAACCTCGAACTTCTAAATCTCAAGGGTAATCCCATCAGCACATGGGATGCCTTCCTCGGACTCATCCCCGGTTCGTTTGGCGAGACATCCACTCTCGCAATCCTCATCGGAGCCGTGCTTCTGCTTGCGACCGGAATTGCTTCGTGGCGCATCATGCTCAGTGTGATTGCCGGCGGTCTCTTCATGGGCTGGGTGGCCAACGTGTTCCAGACGCCCACCTATCCCGCGTCGTTCCTCGACCCCTTCGACCAGCTTCTCTTCGGAGGCTTCGCATTCGCAGCCGTCTTCATGGCCACCGACCCTGTCACCGCCGCCCGCACGAATCCGGGAAAGTATGTCTACGGTTTCCTTGTCGGTGTGGTCGCCGTGCTTATCCGCACCTACAACAACGGCTATCCCGAAGGTGCAATGCTCGCCGTGCTGCTTGCCAACGCCCTTGCCCCGCTGATTGACTATTGCGTAGTGCAGCTCAACGTCTCACGCCGTATGCGCCGCCAGCGCCGTGTGGCTTCCTAAAATCATGTCAGAAACCAAAAAGCTATAACGCTCAATTCAGATTGACTTATGAATAAGCAAAGCAATACCTACACCATTATATATATAATAGTCCTGGTGGTGATGGTCGGCACGGCTCTCGCAGCAACCTCGCTTGCACTCAAGGACCGTCAGCAGGAAAACATCAACGCCGACAAGATGAGCCAGATTCTCAACGCGGCGCTCATCACCCCCGACAAGAAGGATGTGGTGGCCGAGTTCGACAAGTATATCACCGAGCAGTTCGTTGTCAACGAGCGCGGCGAAAAGGTCGAGGGTGTCAATGCCTTTGATGTCGATGTGGCCGCGCAAATCAAGCTTGCGGCCGACCGCCGTGAGCTTCCGGTCTTTGTATGCACTGTTGCCGACGGTTCGCAGAAGTATATCCTTCCGGTCTACGGTGCCGGTCTTTGGGGACCTATCTGGGGTTATGTCGCTTTTGACAGCGACGGCTCGACCATCTACGGTGCCTACTTCGCGCATCAGGGTGAGACCCCCGGTCTTGGTGCCGAAATCGAGAAACCCGCTTTCAGCAGCCAGTTCGAGGGCAAGCAGGTGTTCAAGGATGGACGCTTCCGCCCGATCGCTGTCGTGAAAGCCGGACAGCAGCCCCTCAACGGAGAGGATTATGTCGACGGTATCTCCGGCGGCACTATCACATCGAAGGGTGTCGGCTCGATGCTCGACAATTGTCTCACCCCCTACAAGAAGTTCCTTCAGGGACTCGGACAGGAGAGACAGTAACAAATAAATCGTAAAATCTTTATTTTTCATCCGTCATGGCTGATAAAATCAACAATAAAGAGGTGCTTTTCAATCCTCTGTCGAAAAACAATCCGGTGGTGGTGCAGGTCCTCGGCATCTGCTCCGTGCTGGCCGTCACCGCGAAGCTCGAACCGGCAATAGTGATGGGAGTATCGGTGGTAGCCGTGCTCGCCTTTGCCAATGTCATCATCTCGCTTCTCCGCAACACTATCCCGACCAATATCCGAATCATCGTCCAGCTCGTCGTCGTTGCCGGTCTCGTGGTCATCGTAGACCAGGTGCTCAAAGCCTTTGCCTACGATGCTTCCAAGCAACTTTCGGTGTTCATAGGTCTTATCATCACAAACTGTATCCTCATGGGCCGACTCGAAGCATTCGCCATGGCCAACAAGCCCTGGCCATCGTTTCTCGATGGTGTAGGCAACGGCATCGGCTATGCCCTCATCCTCATCATCGTCGGTTTCTTCCGCGAACTTCTCGGCAGCGGAACCCTCCTCGGCTATCAGATTATCCCGCAGAGCTTCTACGATGCAGGCTATGTCAACAACGGCCTCATGATTCTCCCCCCGATGGCCCTGATACTCGTGGCATGTATCATCTGGGTTCAGCGCAGTTTCAACAAGGACCTGCAGGAGGACAACTAATCGCACAATCAACCACTATCGTTTATAATTAAATTCTGCACAACGTGGAAAATTTCAACATATTCATAAGGTCGATTTTTGTCGACAACATGATTTTCGCCTATTTCCTTGGCATGTGCTCCTTTATCGCCGTGTCGAAGAACGTTAAGACCGCCTTCGGTCTGGGCGTTGCCGTGACCTTCATGCTTGTGGTGACACTCCCTGTCAACTATCTTCTGCAGACCTACGTCCTGAGTGCCGGTGCGCTGACTTGGCTCGGCCCGGAGTATGCCGACGTTGACCTGAGCTTCCTCTCGCTCATCATGTTCATCGCCGTCATTGCCTCGATGACCCAGCTCGTGGAGATGACCGTCGAGAAATACAGTCCCGCGCTCTATTCATCGCTCGGTATCTTCCTCCCGCTCATCGCTGTCAACTGTGCCATCCTCGGCGGTTCGCTCTTCATGCAACAGCGCGACTTCCCGAGCGTATGGACAGCCGTCTGCGCAGGTGGAGGCTGGGGCCTTGGCTGGCTTCTCGCCATCACTGCCATCGCAGCTATCCGTGAGCGCCTCGCCACATATTCCAACATTCCCCGACCTCTCCGTGGCGTAGGCATCACCTTCATCCTGACGGCCCTCATGGGCATAGCCTTCATGAGCTTCCTCGGAATCAAGATTTAACATTCAGCATTCACCACATATAATATATAGGTATATTATGTTAACCATACTTTCAGGAGTGAGCATCTTTCTCATCATCACCCTCGTGCTGGTGCTGATTCTCCTCCTCGCGAAGAAATATCTTGTCCATTCGGGCAAAGTCAAGATCACAATCAATTCCGACACCGTGGTCGAGGCAGAATCTGGCAAAGCGCTTCTCTCGACCCTTGCCGACCAGAACATTTTTCTCCCCTCTGCCTGTGGTGGAAAGGGCAGTTGCGGTCAGTGCAAGTGTCAGGTGTTCACCGGAGGCGGCGACATACTTCCCACCGAGAAGGTCCACTTCTCGCGCAAGGAGCAGCAGGCACATTGGCGCCTCGGCTGTCAGGTGAAGGTCAAGGAGGATTGTTCTATCGGCATCCCCGCTTCGGTCCTCGATGTCAAGGAGTGGGAATGTGAGGTGATTTCCAACAAGAATGTCGCAACCTTCATCAAGGAGTTCATCGTGGCTCTTCCCGAAGGTGCCCACATGGATTTCATCCCCGGTTCCTACGCCCAGATTAAGATTCCGACCTACGAGATGGACTATGACAAGGACATCGACAAAGCATCAATCGGTGACGAGTATCTTCCCTCATGGGAGAAGTTCGGTCTCTTCGGCTTGAAATGTCGCAACACGGAGACGACCGTGCGCGCCTACTCCATGGCCAACTATCCCGAGGAGGGTGACCGCATCATGCTTACCGTCCGCATTGCCACTCCTCCCTTCAAGCCGAAACCCCAGGTGGGATTCCAGGATGTCATGCCGGGAATCGCTTCAAGCTACATCTTCACTCTCAAACCCGGCGACAAGGTGCGCATGAGCGGTCCTTACGGAGATTTCCACCCGATTGTCGACTCGAAAGCCGAAATGATGTGGATTGGCGGTGGCGCAGGTATGGCTCCGCTCCGTGCCCAGATTATGTGGATGACGAAGACACTCCAGACCCGCGACCGTGTGATGAACTACTTCTACGGTGCGCGTGCGCTCAACGAGGTTTTCTATCTCGACGATTTCATGCAGCTCGAAAAGGATTTCCCCAACTTCAAGTTCCACCTTGCGCTCGACCGTCCCGATCCTGCAGCGGATGCTGCAGGGGTGAAATACACCGCAGGTTTCGTTCATCAGGTCATCTATGAGACCTATCTCAAGAATCATCCCGAGCCTGAGGATATCGAATACTACATGTGTGGTCCCGGCCCGATGAGCGCTGCAGTCAACAAAATGCTCGACGACCTCGGCGTGGATCCAGAATCAGTCCACTACGACAACTTCGGCGGCTGACCTACTTTCCGTTTGTCCAAATCGACAACGGAAGACGCTGACAGCATCAATATAGACAAAGACCTTTCCGGATTATGCCATAATGGTTTCCGGAAAGGTCTTTGTTTCTATTAATATTTTCGTGGACTGTAAAATAAAATTAGTAAAAATATTGGTTGTTTTCGTGAAAATAACTATATTTGCAGGTGGATAGTTGCCGATTCTTCGGATGCAACTGTAAGAAATGTTATTTACACATATTCCATCATTCATCACTTAAATTACAATGAAAAAACTCCTATCTTTCATCACTGCTTTCCTCATTATGGGCAGTCTGTGCGTCAGTGCCGATACCGTAGAACCCACTTACTATGTGCAGGGTCATTTTTTCAAGGATATGCCAAAAAATCTTCCTGAAGGCTATTCGCTCAGTTTTATAAGTTATGGTGAGGGGAAGCGATTGACACTGATTGTCTATAGAGAGGCTGTAACACTCCCGGAGGATATTGTCAATTCTGCGATTCCTGAGGAGCAGCTTGCAAACCCCGACTTGATATGGCCCGCTGTTACGAGCAGTCTGCAATTTGTTTCTATCATGGACGAATCGATTAAAAATCGGGAGACTCTGACCCTTGGCTCTGCTTTCCCGAAGTTCACAGCCGTGGATATTGACGGGGTTGAATGTGGCAGTAAGGACATCGAGGGGAAGGTTATGGTGCTGAATCTGTGGTACACCGGTTGCGGACCATGCCGAAAGGAGATGCCCGAATTGTCGAAATGGCGCGAACAGTATCCGGATGTGGTATTCCTCTCGTCAACATGGGAAACTGCCGACATTGCTCGTCCTGTTCTTGAAAAATGTGGCTTTACATGGCGACATATTGTCAATGACCGTCAGTTTCTGAAATGGCTCAATGGCAGAGGATTCCCGATGACAATAGTTGTGGATAAGCAGGGAATCGTGCGTCATTATGAAAACGGTAGCAACCCCGAAAAACTCGCCTCTATCCTCAAGGCCATCGACACCGCCTGCAACGACAAGCCTTGATGTTATGAATCATATTGCATGAGTATCAGACTTGCTGCAAAGACGTATAAAGGCAAAAGTTCGGAAGTAACACAGATTCATGTTCCTTCCGGACTGTTGTCATTATACACATTATCGCATTAAGACCTTTTTACAATTTAGAAGACTGTTTGCTTCGGTTGGCTTTCATCCTCTTTTTGCTTGATTCGGCTTGGAGTTGCAGCCCTATTGAGACGGTCAGATCTCGGCCCCATGCACGGGAACTTTTGTCAAAATGGATTAACTCTCTGGCTTCAAAACCATCTTCAGTATGAGCGTACTCATATTTTGTCAGACACATATATGCCTTTTCCCCAACTGTGTGACGATAATTTATGTCAAGGATAACGCTGAACACCCGTGACATTCGATAGCCTATTGTGAGTCCACCGTTCAAAAAGGATGGTGACAGATATCTATTACATTCCCAACGTGTGTAGGGCATTTCCCATCTGTCATATCCCGGATCATCTGTCAGGTCATAGTCGCGTGTTGATGTCCATGAGTCATTCATGCCGATTGTTCCTATTCCTCCGCGCAAAAGGAGTTGCCATCTGTTCCACTCCATTCTGTAGGTAATACCTATGCCGGCTATCGCTCCGGCGAAAATAGCTCCGCATTCATCGTCCTGATGGAATTTTGTTCCCAATTGTTTTTCAAGCAGGGGACCGCAATCACTTGCAATGGAGGAGCCATAGATAGCACAATCTACATACATGCCCCAATGTCGGAGGAAGAAATAAGCGAACCGCCAGTCAAGTTCGTTGGTCTGACCGCGTCTGCGGCCTAACCATTCCGAATTTTCGTGGCCTCCCATATTGATACATTTTCCGAATGTAAGGGCCATGACAACTGGCTTCTCGAATGGAACACTCAAGTATTCTTTCTCCCTTTCCTTGCTCCTTGAAGTTTCAACTTTCGTATCATTTCCATTATCTACGGCAATAGTATCATTTTCCATAGCTGTCCGTGGCTCCTGTGCGTGACAGATTGATGCACTCATGCCAAGGGCAATGGCGACGAAGAAAGAAGTGAAATTTTTCATTTGCAGAAATATGAATGTGATGGTCTGTTGGAGATATGGTTGATTGGGGCCGCCGGTTTGTCAGAGAATCAGTTCCTCTGTCGGACGTTTGGGAACAATGTGGTGGTCGGATGAATCGCGGTAATATTTGATGTCTGCGTCAGTGGTGCCGTCGGTGTCGACGATTTCCACTGTCTCTGCGGGATAGCCGAGGGCAAGGACATAGAGAGGTTTGTAGCGTTCGGGGATGGCAAGCGCCTCAGTCACTTTTGCGGCATTGAATGCCTTGATGATGCAGCCGTGGATACCGAGGGTGGCCGCGCCGAGGGTTATGGCCTCAAGCTGCAGACCGTCGTCGCAGAGGCAGTTGGTGATCAGCTCCGTGTCTATACACTGGACGAGATAGGCCGTAGGGCGCTCAGTCTCCGCCGGGCCGTCCCACCAAGTGAAATATCCTGCCCATTTGAGAGCGGGAAATACGGCCTCGCACTCTTCACGGGATGACACAAGGCGGTAGCGCAGCGGCTGGAGGTTGCGTCCCGAAGAGCAATAGCGCACAAGCTCCACAAGCTTGCGAAGCGTTTCATCGGATATTGCATGGTTGCCGTCGAAACGGCGATATGAGCGGTTGCTTTTCAGCAATTCGCGAAATTCGTCATATTTTGTCATAAAAGATTCGGTTTTTATTTATCAGTAATCACTGAAATTCACATTGTCATTGCCTTGTAGGGACGCGCTGTAGCGCGTATGCCCGATTGGATGCAAATGTCAATCCGATGAATTATGTTTATTCTGATGATGTATTTCATACGGCATACGCGCTACAGCGCGTCCCTGCAATATTTCTTATTCCCAGTCATCCGTGCGGAAAGGAATGAGGGGCAGATAGTTGCCGGCGTGGAGATTGCCGGGTAGGAAATCGCGCCAGGCATAGCGGACGGCTACCGGATTGGGAACATCCTTGCTCGATACGACCATCTCGTTGGTCTGCCAGTGGAGCCATACGGAGTCGGCGGGATGGAATACCCTGTCGGGACCGGCCACTTCAAAGCCCTCGATGGCATAGTTGCGGCAAATGCCGTCGGAAGGCGAATCTATAGCCACCCATGCGGCACCGTCCTTGAACTTATGGCTCTTGTAGCGCGGGCTTTCCACCGGAAATTGCTTCTTCCCGTATGTCTTGTTGAGCGCGAGGTCACATAGACGTTTCCCGACAGCTTCCTTGTTGGCAGGATGGATGTTGAAGCGTTCGTATGGCTCAACGAGGTCATTGATTGAAATCATACCGCTGTTGGGAATCATTTCCACAGCCTTCCACTGAGCCTCACGCAGCAGCGGAGCCTTTCCCTTTTCTGAGGGGTCGCCATATTCGTATGGGGCGATTTCGACAGCATAGAAGGGGATGTCGCCGATGCTGATTTCATCGCGCCAGTTCTTGACCATCGTGGCAAGGCGGTCGGCGTATGTCTCGGGAGTGGATACGTTTGAACAGCCTTGATACCATATAATTCCCTTGTAAGTATAGTTTTTGATAGGGTTGAACATGGCGTTATACATCAGCATGGGGCGGTGGTAATGCACCATCGGCTCTATGTCCTTCGGGGCGAGCGACACATCGGGGTAGGTCTCCAGTATATCACGCGGTGTCCAGCTCTCGACCTTTGCACCTCCGTAAGCTGCACTGACAATGCCGACGGGCACATCAAGCACATCAGTCATTCTCTTGGCGAAGTGCCATGCAAGGGCGCTGTAGTCGGGCGATGTCTCAGGCGAAGGTATTGTCCATACGGCATCAACGGTATCGACCGGTGTGTAGCTCTGGGTCAGAGGAACGGTGTAGAAACGTATGCGGTCCGCCTCATGGCGTGATGAGGCGATCTCGTCATAACCGCCGAGGGTGCAGCATCCGGGGAAACCTTTGAGCGGCATCTGCATGTTGGACTGTCCGGATGCAAGCCATACCTCACCGATGAGCACGTTGTTGATGGTAATCGGGTCGCCGTCGGAGATTGTGATTGAGCAGGGGGTAAAGCTCCCGTCGGGTGTCCTTACGGCAAGACTCCACTGACCTGTGCGGTCAATGGTCGTGGTGTATTCCTTATTGTCCCATGAGGGAGTAACCGTGACTTTAGCTCCGGGATCGCCGGTGCCGTAAATGCGGGCATCGGCATTCTCTTGAAGCACCATATTGTCGGTTATCAGAGAACCGGGACGTACTTTAGACTCCGCGCTGATGGCAGCGGGAAGTATGAGGGCGAGAATCAGTGATGATTTTTTCATTTGTTTTCAGGTATGTAGTCGAAATATTTGAACCGGGCATCTCCACTGCCGGAAGGCGATGTGGCAAATAGTCCTATGAAGGTGCCGGTGAAGCCTCCGGCAGTCTCTGTGGACAGGTAGCGGGTGTTCATCGATGCTATGGGCATAAAGTTTTGTCCGCCGTCGGTGGAGTATGCGAAACTGTAGGTTGTCGGTGTCCCTTTGATTTGTAGGCCAACCGTCCTGCATCCCGCTGGAACAGGAATGGAGCTCTCAACATGCGTCAGTTCGTTAAGCCTGTAACGGAGCTTGATGGAATCACTGCCGTCGGCTCCCCGGGTGACGTAGAGGTCGTAGTGCGACGGCTCTGAAGCAAAGACAGTCATACCGGCCTCCATTCCGTCAGGCGCATTGGTCAGGCTGACCTCAGTAGCGGCAGTGAAATCAATATGCTCCTGCCGTCTGAGCAATAGTGACGGCGATTCTTTCGAGTTGTCGAGAGTGACATCCGTCGCCTTGATGTGAAGACCATCTTTGCCTGTGGAATAGTTTTCCATGACCGGATTGCGCATCCACACCCATTCCACTTCGGGACGATCTCCGGAAAAGTTGTCGCGGGTGGGATTTGTTGTTACCGGCGATAGTGGCAATGTCGGCACATCCATGTCGAGTGAAATGCTTCCATTGCCGTTGACTACCGGCCATGCATCCTTATCCCATCTGACAGGCGCGAGATATGTCTCACGTCCGAGAAGATGGTGGGCACCGTTCTGCTGCCGGAAAGCAAGACATACGAGCCACCATGACCCATCGGGCGCTTGCACTAAATCTGCATGTCCGGTACCCTGGATGGGGTTGTATTGGTTTTCACGGTTGAAATGGCAAAGTATTGGATTGGCGGGATTAGGGGTGTAGGGCCCGTTAATGTCACGGCTTCGCGCTATCGTGACGCTGTGGCCAAGCTCTGTGCCTCCTTCGGCAATCAGGAGATAATACCATCCGTCTTTCTTGTAGATATGTGGCGCTTCGGGGTGACGGCCACCGGTTCCGTCCCATATCCTGCGGCTTTCTGTAAGCTGTCGGCCAGTCAGAGGGTCTATTTCGCAAAGCCATATCCCGACATCAGGATTGCTGACCATGTAGCATTTCCCATCTTCAAAATAGAGCGATGGGTCAATACCGCCTTGCTGCAACCATACAGGCTCACTCCATCCTTTTGATAGGTCTGTAGTGTGGACAAGGAAGTTTCCTTTATCCGACACATTGGTGGTTATCATGTAGAAACGGCCGTTGTCATATCGGATGGTGGGCGCGTAGATGCCGCCCCATACTCCTGCTTTTTCAAGATTGAGCTGACTTTTACGGTCAAGCACATGGCCAATCTGTTGCCAGTTGACAAGATCCTTGCTGTGGTAGATGGGTACTCCGGGGAAATAGCAGAAGGATGAATTGACGAGATAGAAGTCATCATCGACCCTTACGACCGACGGGTCCGGGTGAAATCCGGGAATGACAGGATTCTTATATCCATCTGCGTTAATTGAGAGGGACGAAGCTGCAGCTATCAGTCCGCTTATAAGGAAAGGCTTGAGATATTGCATGGTATTTTAAGAGAGGGGGTTGGCTTGAGCCACAAATCTACAATAAAAATAAGAGACATGCAAACCACTTGAGGATAAATTGATATGTCGGGCGAATAATCTGCTAAAATCGTATAGGGGTTGGACTTAGGATGGAAGGGCACATAAAGCCATAAGGAGCAGAAGGGACAAAAGATTTTAAGTTTGGTAGCCGTATTCATTAGAAGGAAGGACACATAAGGCCCTAAGGTCAGAAGAGACATAAGTTTTTATTTCGGGGAGATGAAATAGGTAAGATTAAATTAACTCACCCAAACATCTCAAAATAAAAAACTTATGTCTCTTCTGACCTTAGGGCCTTATGTGCCTTTTCCTGCGAATGGATTATTTCTTCTCGGCGGGTTTGTTCTGGCTGTCGTCACATTCGGTTACTTCTGTGGCGGCATAGCCGATTTTGGCAAAACCTTTTTGAATAGCTTCGACGTTGGTCTTTTTAGGATTGTACTTGACAGTCACAGTCTGGCCGGTGAGGGATGTTTCGATTGACTTGACACCCTTCTCGAAACGGAGGTTTGATTTGATTTTGTTCTCGCAGTTCTGGCATGACATTTTTGGCATGACAGTGAACACTGCTGTAGCCTGAGAAGGCTCCTTCGCGCTCATGCAGACAGTAAGCGTCATGAGCATCAAAGCGATGGTAAGGATACGTTTCATGTTTTTATTGGGTTTTAGTTGTGGTTTTTTTAGTTGTGAGTTTTTAGTTTTTAGTTGTGAGTTTTAAGAGTAGAGTTTTAAGTTTTAAGGTTAGAGTTGTCAGCCATCAGCAATAACAGAACCATCAGAACTATTATCTATACTCTATACTTTAACCTCTATACTTAATTTTACTCAATATCTTTGACAAGCGCAGCGAATCAAAGATACTGAGTAAAATTATATCTGAATCCTGCATAGATCATTGCTCCGTGGATAGGGGCGTGGACCATTGTGGCATCAAAGTTAGGACCCCAAGGGTCGGAGGCATCAATGATAGGGCGCTTCTGACGGTAGCCGGTAAGGTTTTCTCCGCCGACGTAGATGCTCCAGTGACGGAAATTGCGTGTGAGCTGGGCATTGAGCTGTGCGTAGGGGTGATAGCGCTTTTCCCATGAGAGAGTTCCGTCAGCCGTGGTGTAGGGGTCAGGATTTCGGCCACTGCCGTTGAGCGCGCAGGTGATGTCGAGTTGCCATAGACCCATGTCGGGTGTCCACCCGAGGGTAAGCAGTCCCTTGTTGCGTGATGTGAGGGGCTTTTGGCGCATACCGTCGCCGTAGTTCGCCTTTACATCAGTGAGTCGGTAGGCAGCGGAGAAATTAAGGTCGGGGAGAATATTGTAGCTTGCCTCAATCTGGAAGGTATGGGAGTAGGAACGTCCGCCGAGATTACCGATGATTGCCGCATGAGGGTCGGCATCGAGGTTCAGGAGCAACTGGTTGGAGAAGCGGGTGTAGTAATACTCCGCCGACAGGCCGAGCGAACGTCCGAACAGACGCAGCGAAGAGGTGACACCTGTGCCGAAGTTCCATGCGCTCTCCTGCTTGAGATCCTTTTCGATTATAAGCGAGCGTGACGATGCAAGGAGATAGTGATATTCAGCCAACGGTTGCGGCGAGTGGTAGCCGCGACCTGCCGAAAGCTGCAGCGATAGCGGATCCATGATATTGTAGCGGACATGGAGGCGCGGGGTGAACATCCATCCGTAGCGCGAACTGTGGTCACCGCGAACTCCCGCCATTGCGATGAGGCGGTTGTCGATATTGAGGGTGTATTGTCCGTAGGCACCGTAGGTCATCTCATGGCTGTTTATATCCTCGACAGGTGTGTCGGGGACGTTTGATGGACGTAGATGCTGGCGGTAGTTGTCATAGACCATGCTCAGACCTGTCGATAGCGAGTGAAGATCGAGCCATTTGCGCTCAAACATGGCCGAGACGTAAGCCTCGCGTTGTATGACATCGTAGAGCTTGCGCCCGTAATCGGCATTCTGGTCATGGAAGCTCATCGAGGCAATCATGGCCACGTTGCCATCATTCTCGCGGTCAAAGATATAGGCATTTTTGGTGAAAGCCTCGACTCGACGGGTGTCGATGTCGATGATGTAGGGGTCGGCATAGTGTGCGCCGTGAGCGATCTGGCCACTTTTACGGCGCTCGTCGAGATACTTGACCGCTGCCTGAAAGACATAGCTTGTGCCGAGGTAGGCCCAGCGGTTCATTCCGGAAAACTGGCGGACGCGCGGAGCATCGGCAAAGCCGTCGTCGTTCATGTCGTGTGCTTTGAATGAATTCTCGCCGTGGAGCAGCAGGCCTGTGCTCCACTTGTCGCCGAGATGGATATTTCCGTCGAAATTGCCCTCGAGTTTTCCGAGGTGGTCGGCATACATGTTGACCGAAAGGCTCGGTTCAAGCTGAGGTTTCTTCATCTCGACGTTGATCTGTCCGGTGATTGATTCGTAGCCGTTCTTCACTGAACTTGCTCCTTTCGACACCTGGATTGACTGCATCCACGGACCGGCGATGTAACCGAGACCGAATGGTCCGGCTGCACCACGGAAATTAGGGATGTTTTCCGTCAGCATCTGCACATAGCTACCCGAAAGACCGAGAAGTTTGATTTGGCGGGCTCCCGTGGCAGCATCGCTGTAGCTGACGTCGACCGACGGATTGGTGGTGAAGCTCTCGCCAAGGTTGCAGCAGGCCGCACGTTTCAGATCCGAGGCCGAGATGACCTCTGTGTTGAGTGACGTTCCTCGCAATTTGCCGAGTGTGCGGCGTTCGGTGACGACCACCTCCTGCAGCTCCATCTCCAGCGAGTCAGGTTCTTCTTTAAGCGTAAGTGTCGAGGCGTTGGTCAGAAGCGACCAGGGAAAAACAACGGTTGAAATAAGTATTTTTAGAGTCGTGTGCATCATTAAAATTCGCGAATTACACCGCGAAGTTACGAAAAAATCACGACTCTTCCGCCACCCGTTGATTTTCATCGACAACACACAGAGTTTTGGATATAATTTTGGTCAGTTGGCGATATTTTTCGTTTGATAAATCAAGTTTTGGCTAAAAAATGCATATAATTGTTAAATACTTCGTATTTTACGGAGCAATTCTTTTTGTTAATTTAATTTAACTTTTAGCGGGAAAGTGATTCTTAATTTCTATTTAACTTTGCAGCCTCTTATACAATAAGTCCTCTTATACAATAAGTATTGAGTATTGAAAAATATTGAGTATTGAAATCACTCGCAAATATAATCTTGTATCAAAGCTATAATCAACAATTTGTATGAACCGTCGTATTATCACTTTTGTCCCCTTTCTGGCGACAGCCATGCTCGGAATGGTAATTCCCGGCGAAATGTCGGCCAAGAAAAAAACGCCTGCCTTGCCTAAGATTGAAATGAGCGCAGCGGCCAAGGACAGTGCGGAATTCATGAAAGGTCTGAAGGACGCAAAAGTCCACAAGGGCATGTTCAATGCATACATCGACAAGAAGAACAAACTCTGGTTTGAGCTTCCCGACAGTGCGTTCAATCATAGCTACATCCTTGTGAACCGTGTCAACAGCCTCTCACAGACCCAGGACTATGTGGCCGGTCAGATGGCATCCAACCCCATGCTGATTCGTTTCACCCGTGATGATAACAACGTCTATCTCCACCTGATGCAGTCGGCATCGGAGGTTCCCGACGGTGATCCCATCAAGGAATCGTTTGCCCGCAACTTCGCCGATCCTGTGCTCAAAGGCTTCAAGATTGCCAACAAGACCAAGGGGAGCGTCTTCATCGACGTGACATCGTTCTTCACCGGAAATGAGAAGGTCATCTCTCCAATCAAGGAATCAAATCCTCTTCTGAAACTTCTCGGTGGCAAAGAGGGCATCAAGGGTACATTCTACCCCGACGGTTCCTCGCTCGTATCGGTCAAGTCATTCCCCGAGAATATCGAAATCAAGAGCCGTCTGGCCTACACGACCGCGACAGCTTCGCAGCCCTACACCGTCGTGATGTCGCGTTCGATTGTCTGTCTTCCCGACGACCCCATGCCCATGCGTCTCCACGACAACCGTGTCGGTTATTTCTCGGAGTACAAGAATAAATATTCATCGTCCATGGACGGTGCCCGTCCCTACGAAATCATCACCCGTCATCGTCTCGAACCGCGCGATGAGGATCGTGAGGCTTATTTCGCAGGCAAGCTCGTGGAGCCGAAAAAGAAAATAGTTTTCTATGTCGACTCGGCTTTCCCTGAAAAGTGGCGCGGCGCTGTCAAGGAGGGTATCGAATACTGGAACACAGCCTTTGAGGCCGCAGGTTTCAAGAATGCGGTCGAGGCGCGCGACTATCCCACCGATGATCCCGACTTCGACCCTGACGACATCCGTTATTCCTGCGTCCGCTATTGCGTCAGCCCGACAGCCAACGCTATGGGGCCGTCGTACACCGACCCCCGCACAGGTGAGATTCTTGGAGCCGACGTAATCTGGTATCACAATATCCTTGAACTTGTCCACAACTGGCGCTTCACCCAGACAGCCGCCGTTGACCCGCGTGTGCGCAACAAGGTCTTCGCCGACTCGGTGATGTATGAATCGCTCACCTATGTCGCTGCCCATGAAATCGGCCACTGCCTCGGACTCATGCACAACATGGGCGCATCGCATTCATTCACACTCGACAATCTCCGTGACCCAGCCTTCACTCAGAAACACGGAACAACACCGAGCATCATGGACTATGCGCGCAACAACTTCGTGGCGCAGCCCGGCGACCTTGAACGCGGTGTGCGTCTGACACCTCCCCCTGTCGGTGTCTATGACATCTATGCCATCAACTGGGGTTATCGTCTGATTCCGGGTGCAAAGACAATGGAGGATGAGAAACCTACACTCGACAAATGGATACGCGAGAAGGATGGCGACAAGATGTATGAGTTCGGTGCGCAGCAGTTCCTCGGACTCGTCGACCCGACCGACCAGACAGAGGACCTTGGCAATGACCACATCAAGGCCGGCAATATGTCAATCTCCAATCTCAAGATTATCATGGATAACTTCGAGGACTGGGCCGGAGAGCCGGGCGAGAACTATGAACCGCTCGACAAGATGTATCAGGCAATGGTCGGACAGTATCTCCGTCATGTCGGTCACGTCTACCCCTACATCGGCGGTGTCGAGTTCAAGGAAATCCGTCAGGGTATGAACGACGGCTATGCACGCACCTTCATCCCCAAGGCCAAGCAGAAGGAGGCCATGAACTGGCTTCTCGACCAGGCCCGCACCTGCGGATGGCTTGCACCTGCGGAACTGATGGCCAAATGGGAGACCCCCTATCAGTGGCGCGAGAAGATGCAGCGCAACGTCGTGGCCTGTCTTCTCTTCTCGACCAACCTTCAGCGCATCAAAGAGGGTGGGGAGATGGATCCCGCCAACAACTATAAGCTCCGCGACTATCTCGACGATGCAATGAAGGGCATATTTGCCGCCACATATAAGAACAAGGCTCTCGATGCCACCGAGCGCAACCTTCAGGCATCGGCAATCAATGTCCTCGTCAACTACTCAGGTCTCAAACCCAAGGAGCAGAAATCATCCTCGAAGGCAATCTCCGTCACTGATGAGTTTGCAGAGATGATGGCGAGCGCAACCCTGCCCGATCTCCCCTGCGGAATGACTCAGGTGCTTGCATCGACCGACGAGGAGCATTCATTTGTCCGCCTCCTTCTCAACCAGACCGCACTTCCGGTCAATGAGCTTCAGCCCATGATGACCTCACGTCTGAAGGATGTGATGGAGCTCTACAAGTCGAAACGTGCCGTCGCTCCCGACCGCGACACCCGCGATTTCTATGACTATCAGATTCTGACCATAGGCAAGATTCTTAAAAATAACCAATAAATCATCATTATAACAGACACAGTATGCGAATACTCCTAATGAGCATAATGCTCGCCATTTCCGCCATAGTCGCGGGAGCGCAGACGCGTTCGCTGTCAGGCAAAGTCCTTGATGAGAATGACGAAGCACTTATCGGAGCGACTGTCAAGGTTGAAGGTACGACGCAGGCCACGGCAACAGACGTGGACGGTGCATACACTCTCGCCGTCGCTGCCGGACGCACTACGAAACTCACAATATCCTATATCGGATATAAGACAGTGACCCTTGAGGTCGCTCCCGAGCAGAACAATATTGTCACCCGTCTCGAAGTCAACTCAAACGTGATGGACGAGGTGGTTGTCATCGGCTACGGTACTGCGAAGAAGCAGTCGCTGACATCCTCAGTCGAAACCATCTCCGGCGACGAGCTTGTGCGCATCCCTGCAATGAATGTCGACCAGACTCTTGCCGGACAGGTGGCCGGTCTCGGTGTCATGAGCACCACCGGTGACCCCTCATCTCCCAAAGAAGCCACAATGAGCATCCGAGGCAATACCGGCAATCCTCTTCTTGTCATCGACGGTGTCCCCCGTCTCGGCACCAACACTTCTGACGGTGAAATGCGTCTCAGTGACCTCAACCCCGACGACATCGAGAGCATTTCTATCCTTAAAGATGCGGCTGCATCGGCTGTCTACGGTGCGCGTGCTGCCAACGGTGTCATCCTCGTGCAGACAAAGCGCGGTCAGGACACAGGACGTGCCAAGGTCAATTTCCGTGGCCAGTTCAATCTCCAGGAGGCAACCTATCTGCCCAAGTTCCTTGACAGCTATCGGTTCGCCGAGCTCTACAACCGTGCGGTCGAGGCCTCAGGCAGCGATGTCTACACCCCCTACGACCTTTCGCTCATCGGTTCGGACCCCAATGTCTACGGCAACTCCAATATGCTTGACTATCTGAACAAATGGGGCAACTCACAGCGCTATTCACTCTCTGTGTCGGGCGGTTCGAAGTCTGTACGCTACTTTGTTTCGGGTGGCTATACCCGTACCAAGGGTCTTTACTCCAACGTCAGCCGTGACCGCTACAATTATTCGGCAAAACTTGATGCCGACCTCCTTCCCGGTCTCAAACTCTCTGTCGACCTCACCGGCTCTGTTTCCGAGAACAAGAATTCGAGCTATACGACCATCGACGCGGCCTATAATTTCTCTCCCCTCCAGGTTCTTTCGTTCACAGATGGCCGTCTGGCAAGCATCGACGGTTCGAATCCCCTCATCAACGTGTTCGGCAACGGCGGTTACAACAAGGTCAACAGTGACTTCCACACCCTCAACGCCGTCCTCCGCTACACTATCCCGAAGGTGGATGGCCTGAGCGTTTATCTGAAAGGCACAATCGACCTCAACCACCAGAACACCACACAGTTCTCCAAGCCGGTGGCCCTCTACCTCTATGACCCTGAGACCGGTACCACTTCGGTTGACCCCAACACTGTCTATCCCAAAGCCAAGATCAAGCTTGAGGACCGTCACCAGACCATCAACAACAAGCTTATCGAAGCCGGTATCAGCTATGACCACACTTTTGCGCAGAAGCACTCAGTCACCGCTCTCGCAATCGTGAACTATCAGGACTACCACAACAAGTATCTCACCGGCCGCAACGACGACCTGCCCGGCGAGTATCCTGAAGTGATGGGAAGCACCTCCAACGGTTTCCTTTCCGGCAATGAGTACTACAGCGAACGTGCATCGCTTGTCGGACGTGCCACCTACGGTTTTGATTCCCGCTATTTCGTCGAGTTCAGCTTCCGTGTGGACGGTTCAACCCGCTTCGCACCCGAAAACCGCTGGGGTTTCTTCCCGACAGCATCGGCTTCATGGGTTATCTCCAATGAACCTTTCTTCAAGAATATTTCGCCTGACGCACTGTCGTTCGCAAAAATCCGTGGTTCCTACGGTATCCTCGGTGACGACGGCAACGCTTCCGACTACGACTATCTCCGCAAGTATATTTTCAGTGTCAACGGTGGTTATCCCATCGGTGGAATCTTCGGCCCCGGCATCCTGACAGAATCCGGTTCATATCCTAACCCTGACCTGAAATGGGGTAAGTCGAAGGACTTCAACTTTGCCCTTGACCTCGGATTCTGGAACAACCGCTTCTCGATTACCGGCGAAGTGTTCGAACGCCGCCGTTCCAATATGGTCATCGGTGCTCCCGCCTACCTCTTCCCCCCGTCTGTCGGAACTGACGGTGCTGTGCCCAATATCAACATCGGTGAAGTGCGTTACCGTGGTTGGGACATCGCTCTTAAGCATCTCAACACCATCGGTGATTTCAAATATAATGTCAATGTCAACATCTCGCGTACAACCGATGAGGTACTCGACTATGGCGACGAGTCGGCCTATCTGCCCAATCTCCGCAGAAAGGGCAAGAGCTATTCGTCAAAAGCCATGTATGAGGCTGCCGGACTTTTCCAGAGCTACGAGGAGATTGCCGCATGGCCCGTTGACCAGGATGGTCTCGGTAATGCCAGCCTCGCCCCCGGCGACATCAAGTATCTCGACCAGGACGGCGACGGTGTCCTCACCCGCAATGACCGCATCTATGTCAAGAACTCATCGCTCCCCGACCTTAACTTCGGTGTAGGTCTCGGTGCCGAATGGCGCGGCGTTTATTTCAACGCCCAGTTCCAGGGTGTGACCGGCTACAATCAGATGATTAACGAGCTTTACACTCTTGAAAGCCGTTCGCTCCCGAGATTCCAGGAATATCACTACACCAACTCGTGGACTCCTGACAATCCCAATGCCGAATATCCCCGCGTGAAGTTCACATCGTCGTCGGACAACAACCGTCTTGAAAGCACCTTCTGGGTGAAGAAGTGCAATTTCGTGCGTCTCAAGGCTCTGACAATCGGTTACCGTTTCCCCTCCAAGATGCTTCGCAAGGCCCATATCTCCAATCTCGACCTCGCCCTGCAGGGTGGAAACCTCTTCACAATCTCTTCTCTTGACAACATGGATCCCGAATCGCTCAGAGGCTATCCCCTCCAGCGCACCTACGGTGTGACAGTGAATTTCGGTTTCTAAACAGTGTGATTGATATTTAAGGAGATACAGAAGCACATAAGTTCAAAAGAAACAAAAGTTACGACACTGACTCCTCCATAACATTACCGATAAAAACTCTTTTGAAAACAAAAATGAAAATAGCAAAATACATATTTGCACTCCTTGTCCTGCCGGTGACACTCGTGTCGTGCGACGGCATATTCCGTGACCGTCCGAACGACAAGCTCTCGGGCGAGTCCATCTGGGACAACGACCGTCTGCTCGACGAGTATGTCCTCCCGTGGTACCGCAACATGGACAATGGTTTCAGCACCTACGTCACCACAATCATGAAAGGTCTCGGCTACGAGTATGAGCCGTGGTATGGCGATCAGCTTACCGTCGGACGCCGTGACTGGTATCAGGGTGACTACGGCAACATACTGAAAAGCTCGCAACAGGACATCACCACACGCGGGCGCACTGAATGGTTCAAGTTCTACACGCAGATTTCTTCAATCAACACCCTGCTTAAGAATGAGAACAACCTTTCCACTACGAACCGTCAGCGTCTGCTTGGCGAAGCCCACTTCTTCCGCGCATACTACTACTACCTGCTTCTCCGCATGTATGGCGGTGTGCTTCTCATCAAGGAGCCTTACAATCCGCTTGTGAATCCTGTGAAGTTCCCGCGTGCGTCATACGAGGAGATGGTTCGTTTCATCGCTGATGAAGCCGAGCTCGCCGCATCGCTTCTTGCAGTCGAGAACACCCCCGACGATGTCGGTCGTCCCACACGCGGTGCGGCCCTCATGCTCAAAGGCAAGACCTTCTTCTGGGCTGCAGGCGACCATTTCCAGAATTGCGAGAAAGAATATCTCGGTTTCCCCGACAATCGTTCGGAAGAGATGCTTGATTCGGCCGCACGCAACTATGACCGCGTGATGAATCTCGGTGTCTATCGCCTTGTGCAGATTGCCGGAAGCTCTAAGGATGAGGTCGTGGCAGGTTACCGCAATATATTCTTGACGAAGAATTCCGAGGAATCAATCTGGGAGGTGCAACATGCCAATGACGGTAATTTCGATTCAGCCAACGGCCACAAGCTTGACCGCGAAGCCTCGGCTCCATCGTTTGGCGCTACGACCGCCGCATACAACCCTACCCAGAACCATGTCGATGAATACCGCATGGACAACGGCAAGCTCATTACTGATGCCGGTTCGGGCTATGACAAGGCCAATCCTTACGAAGGACGCGACTACCGCTTCTATGCCAACATACTCTATGACGGTGCGAGATGGAGAGGCCACACGATGGACATCCACTACACTGTGGTTGACGGAAAAGAAGTTGCAGGTGAGGATCTGACTCCCTACGGAACCTCGACCAACGCATCTGTGAGCCGCACGGGCTACTATATGGCGAAGTTCCTAAACGAGCGTCAGACAATCGACACGGATGCGACATACGCAAGTTCACAGAACTGCATCATCTGGCGTTTTGCCGAGCTTCTTCTCGATTATGCAGAGATTGATTTCAAGAAGGGACGCACCTCAGCGGCTCTCGACAAGGTCAACCAGATACGTTCACGCGTGAAGATGCCGGAGCTGCCCTCCGTCACATGGGACGACATCTTCAACGAGCGCCGTGTTGAGATGGCTTTCGAGAAATGTACTTATTGGGACCTTATCCGCTACAATATTGCTGAGGAACGTATGACCGGCACGACCAATCCGCTCTTCGGAGTCAAGATTGTGGTCAATGCCAACGGTACGCGCCGCATCACCAATCCGGTTGTCAACGGACGCAACACTGTGGTCCGCTACTTCCGTGCCCGTCAGTATTACTGGCCTCTCGATTGGGACGATGTGCGTTACCATGAGATTGAGCAGAATCCCGAGTGGGTTGAAATGTAAAAGAAGATTTAAGGGATACAAAAGGGCATAGGTTAAGAAGGCATTTTGACACTTGTGGCCTTTTGTATCCGAAAATCAATTTAAGGTATAGAACGACTATTTATTTCATACATTTTTATCAAATTCAATTTTCACAGATGAAAAAATTTTTACTCTCAATGGCTGCCGTAGCCTGCATGGTATCGGCTTCCGCACAGACAGTCTACAACTACTTCGATGCTGCCGACGTTGATGCAAACGGTTGGCTTTGGTTTGACACTCAGGCAAAAATCGACAAGTATGTTGGTTGGGGCAACAAGTACAAAATCCAGCTCCAGTCAGCAACATACGAGGACGCCGACGGCCAGTATCCCGAACCTTACGGAGACCCGACCGCTATTGGCTGGAATGCCGCAGGTGAGCAGGGTGAAGGTGCCAAGACAGGTGCAATCATTCTTCCCGAAGGTTCGGTATTTACAAATGGTTCAACTAATCCGAATGGTGGAGCTATACTTTTCCAACTTCCTGATTGCGCTGAAATCGATATGTATCTTTCTACCAATGCCGCCCCTATTTGCTTAGGCCTTTCAGGTGGTAAGGGAACATTAGAAACTATTGATTTGGCTACGATTTATGTGTACTCGAAATTTGGTTTCGTTAATAATGTACTTGCAAATGCTACTCAGTACGAATGGAAGAATGTGCAGGATGTAATCAATGAGAATACACTTCTTAAGCTTGCCTCTCCCGAAGGTGAGAAAGTTACCGGTATGATCCGCAACAATATGAAGCGTCCCCTCTATGTACAGGGTATCAAGATTCTGACCTACACTAATGCTGCCAATCAGGAAGATGCAGGTATCGACGGTGTTATCGCTGACGGTGCTCTCGCACTCACTGTTGACGGCAACAATGTCAGCGCTTCCGAGGATGCTATGTTTGAGGTGTATTCAATCGCCGGTGTGCGCGTGGCTACTGCCAACGGTACTTCCGTTGCTCTCGATGACCTCGCAACAGGTGTCTATGTCGTGAAGGCTACTTCCGATAACGGTACTGCAACCGTCAAGGTCATCCGCTAATAAAAACGTAAATAAAAAACAAGAGTCATGAGACAGTCACTTTTACTGTCACTGTCGCTGCTCGTCGCAATGCCCACGTTTGCCGTCCGCCGGATGGCAAACGTGGTTTGCTTTGTAAAATTCGCTGACCAGGAGGATTCCGACTGGCAGCACACGCAGGATTACTACGAAGCAATGTTCAACAACCGCGATGAGGGTGCGAATTCTGTGACCAATTATTTCTCCGACATGAGCTATGGGAATCTCGAATTGACTTCGACATTGATTCCGGTGGTGTATGTCGACAGTCTTCCGCGTTCATATTACTGCAAGTATTCATCGATAAATCCCGATGGCTATCCTGACCTTCTAAACGCATCACTTCGTGAGCAGACGATGCTCAAGAGGATGTGTGATTTTCTTGATGCATCGCTCCCCGATGATGTGGAGGTCGACATCAACGGTGACGGCAAGATTGACAATCTGACCGTAATCATCCACGGTAATTCCGAGATTTCGGCGGAGCGTAATCTATGGCCGGCAAACACACCGTGTCTGTGGACGAGCCCGACTCTCAACGGCAAGAAGGTTGGCTATTATCTGAAAGTGTTCGATAAGGCCAACGGCTACCAGGGATTTGAACCGCAGGAGCTGAATACCGGGGTCATCTGTCACGAGATGATGCACACTCTCGATGCTCCCGACCTCTACAGTAAGGGCAAGCTTGAACCTGTCGGCGTGTGGGATTTGATGAGCGACAATCAGAAGATGCCGCAAGGACTGTCGGCTTATATCCGTTCGACCTACGGACGCTTCTTTGGCAACTGGATTCCGGAAATCAAAGAACTTACGGAGAGCGGACGCTACACGCTCAAACCCCTTGCTTCAGCCACATCCACCGACGTGGCCTATAAGATTGTGCCCGAAGGCTCGAAAGGTGAGTATTTCATGGTTGAATATCGCGACAAGTCGGATATGTGGGATCGTTCGCTTCCTGCTGCAGGTATGCTCGTCTATCGCATCGACCCGCAGAAGTCAGGAAATCTCAGTGAGACGCGCTTTGAGATGTATGTATTCCGACCTGGAGGCTCGACAACCAAAGTCGGAAAGCTTGCGCAGGCTCCGCTGGGAGCAGCTACCGGACGCACATCCTTCGGAACGGAGGCTGATGCCGATTATCCTTTCTATGGCGACGGCAGCCGTGCGCCGTTCTCGATTTCGGATGTCGTTGAGACTGAAGGTGGAGTTGAATTCACTCTTACATTCGGCGACAATAGTGGTATTGATGATATTTGGGCTGACGGAGCTTTACAGGCTTACTATGACAGAGTGAAAGGTGAGATTTTCGCTCCCGGGGCTGAAAATGTCGAGATTTTCAGCATCAGCGGACTGCGTATCAGCAGCTTGTCAGATGCTCCGAAGGGTGTATATCTCGCCCGAATCGGCTACCCCGATGGCACCGTCAAGTCTATAAAGTTCGTGAAATAACTCACATATCCCGGAAAGGTACATAAAGACAGAAGGTCAGAAGGAACATAAGGTTTTTAGTAGAAAGAAATTAAATAAGGAAGTTATACTTAATTTAACTCGCCTCAAATTTCTGATTATAAAAACCTTATGTTCCTTCTGACCTTCTGTCTTTATGTACCCTTCCGGGATATAGGGATTAGCGGATTTCGATGTGGAGGGGGTGTGCGACGGTCCATTTGACCGGGAGAGTGACGGTGGAAGAGGTGGAGTCGTATTTCCACGCGCCTTTGGAGAGCTTCTTGCCGTCGACGGTGATTTCGGAGGGACGCACGTCGATGAGGTGGATTTTGAATGTCATGTTTTTCACGGAGGGTGCGCCGGGATAGGTGCCTTCGGCAGTCACGTAGATGTTGATGCCCTCAACCGACGCATCGCCGGTGAAGGTGATGAGCGAGAATGCTTTGTCGGCGAGCGATGAGGTCGACTTGCGGTCATCTTCATACATCACATACTCCGACTTGCCGAGATAGGGATAGTAGTTGACGGTATAGGAATCGGTGCAGTAGTCGCCGGTCGATTTCATGTCGTAGTCAGCTTGCGGGAGGAAGGCTCCTGCGCGGACGAAGAGGGGGAGTACGGAGAGAGGTGCGGGATAGGTGATGGTGTCGCCACCGTGGTAGAATTTCGAGGGGTTGGCGTAGTCCACCCACAGACCTTCGGGGAAGATGACCTGACGCTCGGTGGAGCCTTGTGTCATGACCGGTGCCACGAGGAGGTCGCGTCCCCAGAGGTATTCGTCGGTGATGTCGTCATACATTCCGCTGCCGGGAGTGTAGAAGTTGAGCGGACGCACGAGGGGCTGACCCTGCGAGGCATTTTCGTAGGCGAGAGTGTAGTTGTAGGGGAGCCAGCGGTAGCGTTCCTTGATGAGCGGGAGGATGATGTCCTGCTGTTCGGGATATTTGTAGGGTTCGGCTGTGTCCTGCGCGTGGGTGCGGAGGATGGGGGAGAAGAGGCCGAGCTGAAGCCAGCGGACATAGAGTTCGGGATCGTAGGGGTGCTCCTTGTCGATTGCGAAACCTCCGACATCGTGGCTCATGTAGCCGAGACCGCTGAGACCGGAGTTGAGCATGATTTTCACCTGAGGTTGCAGACCTCCCCATGAGCGGGAGACGTCGGTCGACCAGGGGAAGACGCTGTAGCGCTGCAAGCCGGTGGTGCCGCCGCGCATCATGGTCATCAGTCGGGTGTCGGGGAAGTCAGACTTGAACATGTCGTAGATGACAGCGCTCCAGTCGTTGCCATACTGGTTGTGATATTCGCGCGTGGAGAGTCCGTTGGCGTGGATGCCTGTCTCGGGATGCACTTCCGGTTCGCCAAGGTCTCCCCACCATCCGCCCACGCCTTCGAGGGTGAGTTGCTTGTAGCGGTCGGCAAGCCATGCGCGGGTGTCGGGGTTGGCCATGTCAAACATGCCGCCTTCGCCGACCCAGATTGTGACCTCCTGCGGATTGCCGGTGGAGTCTTTGAGGAGAAGTCCTTTAGAGGCGAGTTCGTTGTAGTTGGCAAGACCCTCACCATTGCGTAGGATGTAGGGTTGCGAGATGATGACGGTGTTGACACCCTGCTTCTTCAGGTCGGCAAGCATCTTCTTGTGGTCGGGCCATTGGGCGGGTTCCCATGCGAGGCGTCCCATGTCCTGCTCCTTTCCATACCAGTAGAGGTCGAGCACAATACCGTCGACGGGATAGCCGGCACGACGGAGAGTGTCGACAACTCCGACAGTCTCATCCTGGGTGCGGTAGCCGTATTTCGACGTGATGTAGCCGAGCGACCAGAAGGGCGGGAGGTCCTGACGGCCTGTGAGTGCGGAGAGTTGACGGGTCGCGTCGGCGAGAGTGCCTGCGCCATTGATGAAGTAGTAGGAAATCGGTGAGCGGGATTCGGAGGTGTAGACAATGGGGTTGGACATCACCATCTCGGCGGCGGCATAGTCGTCGAACACCACGGAGTAGCCGTTGGAGGAGATGAAGAGTGGCATTGTTATGTTCATCTGCGAGATGCGCGGGTCGCCTTCGGTGTAGCCGTAGTTCTGGCGGTTGTACATGACGAGAGTGTCGCCCGCGAGGTTGAAGCTGTGGCCGCGTTCTCCGGCACCGTAGAATGATCCGCTGCCCATCGTCGAGAGCGAAAGGCTCTGACGGCCTCCGGCATTTGTGCGCAGACCGGGGTCGCTGACAGCTTTGTTGGCTCCGGCGTTGATGTCGACCGCACCGCTGATGCTGTCGACCCTCACGACTATCCCGCCACGGGTGGTCATGAGTGCCATGCCGGGAGCTGTCGTGACGGTTGCATCACCTGTGCAGTTTTTGATTACAGAAGCAGCCGATGCCGGGATTTTCTCACCGGGGAGGAGGTTGGAGACTTTGATGATGTTGTCGTTGACAGCGGTCACTACAACTTTCCGACCTGAGGGGGTGGTGAGGTCGATGTCCGCTTGCTGTGACCGGGCGGAGACAAAATGCGGAGCAAGCATGAACGCCACGGCGCCCATGAGTTTTGCCGAACCGATGATTTTCATATTTAGAAATGGAGTGAGTGTAAGTTTTTACAGTTAAAATTTTACGCATTACAAAGTTATGAAAAAATATCGGAATCCGCAATGGAAATAGTGCAGTAATATGAGCTTGTGCAGGAAGGGTACGGAAGGGCACATAAAGACAAAGGGTCAGAAGAAACAAAAGAAATTATATTTTACTCCCGTTATTTGCTGAAATAAATTTTCGATTAGAAGTTATTTCAGCGAGATTGCAAAGTAAAAAAAATCTTTTGTTTCTTCTGACCCTTTGTCTTTATGTGCCCTTCCAGTCCTGGCTTATATCTGAGTCAGGCCGGGATGTTTTTAGTTCTGGCCGTAGTAGGCGCCGGGGCCGTGCTTGCGGTTGTAGTGCTTCTCGATGAGGAGGGGATTCATGGTGAGGTTGGGGTTGACACCGTAGGCTATGTAGGCCATCTTTGCCACCTGTTCCATCACGACGGCATTGTGGACGGCATCGGCGGGAGTCTTGCCCCATGAGAAGGGACCGTGGTTCTTGACGAGTACGCCGGGAGTGTGCATGGGGTTCATGCCCTCGAAGCGCTTGATGATGACGTTGCCTGTCTCGAGCTCGTAGTCGCCCATCACCTCAGCCTCTGTCATGTCGGGGGTGCAGGGGATTGCGTGGTGGAAATAGTCAGCGTGGGTTGTGCCAATGTTGGGGAGGTCGATGCCGGCCTGTGCCCATGCAGTGGCGTAGGTGGAGTGGGTGTGGACCACGCCGCCGATTTCGGGGAATGCGCGGTAGAGCGCGAGGTGGGTGGGGGTGTCGGACGAGGGGCGGAGTTTGCCTTCAACCACGTTGCCGTCGAGGTCGACGACCACCATGTCCTCAGCCTTCATGTCGTCATAGTCGACACCGCTGGGCTTGATGACCACGAGGCGGGTTTCGGGATCTATGCCGGAGACGTTGCCCCAGGTGTAGATGACGAGGCCATGTTTCACAAGGTCGATGTTGGCCTTGAATACTTTTTCTTTTAATTCTTCAAGCATTGTTTTTCGTTTGATTTATTTTTAGTTGAAATAGATGGTCGGTATTTTTTCCTATCGGTTGGTAAAGTTACAAAATTTGGGGATAAAAGAATGTAAGTAAGTGCAGAAATTCCAAAAATGCAGATTTTTCAGCCGTTTTGCTTTGCCGGGATGGTGATTTCCGGCAAGGAGGGTGATTTTTTCGGCTGTATATTGGAATTTAAGGATTATTTGCTTAAATTTGCGAAAACAATAATTACAAACCTATACTATTTGAGGCCCTTATGCCCATCTGAAACCCACGTCGCACAATATATACAATATAAAAAACATAGTATAGTCATGAACAGATTTCTCCAATTATTAGCCGATCGGAATTCGACGGATATTCTTAGATTCGCACTCATTTGGTCCTTGATAATCGCCCTGGTCTCATGGCCCATGTCTATGGGGCTTGGCATCAGCATGGGTGTGATTACAGTGATGTTTGTGTTGAGTATCATACTTCGTCTGAAATCAATCGGATGGTCGATTCTTGCCCTCACAAAGAGGGGTGTATCACACACAGAATCCATATCGATGATAGCTTTTATGATGAGTTTCTGGATTGGGGGCTGTGGCAGCGAGGAGCTGCGTTCGGTCTCAGCGATTGTTGCGACAATAGTGTTGATAGTTGGTCTGACCTTGATGGCCATTGGCCGGTCTGCAAAACACTCTCTTTGAGCGTGAACGGTAAAATAGCGGTTGGCATTTCTTGCCCTCTGAATCTGCCTGAAACATCTAACATTAACAAACCTATGAACATAATATGAAAATTTTAGAAGTCGGAATTTTGGATTTTTTACCTATGCCGTGGCAGATGTCATTAATTGTCATTTCTGCAGGAGTTATAGTCATGCTAATAGTTAATCTTCTCTTAAAAAAACGTATTTCAGATGCGCGAAAGCGTGCGCCGATACTTTTGGTAAGCGGTGTGGCAACTGCAATGCTCTGTATCTTTACAGTTGGATATGCTTTTGACATGTCACTGAAGAAAATGCTTTGGAATGTTTTATTGTTGATTCCGATATGTCTGGTATCACCGGTGTTAGGCAAAAATAATTCTCAAAAAACATAGAAATGTGTTACCATTACATGTACTGTAATAGAAGAATTATAGTACATGTTTTTTTATAATTGAAGTAACACACATCAAGCAAAATGCAATGAAGCCCGCAGGGCGGAATGGCATTTTGTGAAGATGTGGGGAAAAGGAATAACATCCTCCACGGGCATCGAAAATGTCCGATAATATCATCCCGACATACCCAAACCAATTATCTGATATTGAACCATTTCAAGGTAATATAAGGTATTTTTCATCCCACCAATTATACTAATTATCAGGAGGCGTGAGTTATTATCGGACATCTTCGATGCCCGTAGCGATGAAATTATCCATTTACCCCACGCCTCGCTCCCGGATACGAGCTTTGACCTTCGGTCGTCGCTCGTATCCGTCCGCTCGTGGCGGGGCTACCATCATATCGCTGCTGCGCAGCTTCCCTATTTTTTTTCAGGGCACCCTCACTCTGCTGCCGGTACGATTTTTTTGATTTTCCATACTCCCGGTCGGAATTCTATATATGTATTTTTTGGTGCTTGTCGGTAAATTCGTAACTTTGCGGGGAAGATATGCCTCGGGACAATAAGTCCGCCAGTTGACACGGGGCAGACTTCATCGTAAAACTATATTGATAACCAATGCAACAAGCATTTCACCTTAACATTGCATAATACATTATGGAATATCATGAAATAGGTAAAACCGGCATGAAGGTGTCGGCATTGAGCTTCGGGGCGTCGTCGCTCGGAGCAGTGTTCCACGACATCAACGAACCCCGCGCCATCGAGGCTGTCCATGCGGCGGTTGACGGAGGCATGAACTTCATCGACGTGTCGCCTTACTACGGACACTACAAGGCTGAGACCGTTCTCGGCAAGGCTCTGCGCGAGATTCCCCGCGACAAATATTTCCTCTCGACGAAGGTTGGCCGCTACGGCAAGGACGGTGTGAACACCTGGGACTATTCGGCCAAGCGCGCCAAGGAGAGCGTCAGCGAGAGCATGGAGCGCCTCGGCATTGACTATATCGACCTCATAAATGTCCACGACATCGAATTTGCCGACCTCAAGCAGGTTGCCGAGGAAACCCTTCCGGCACTCGTCGAACTGAAGGAGGCTGGTCTCGTGGGCCATGTCGGCATCACCGACCTTCAGCCTGAGAATATCAAATGGGTTGTCGAGAACACTCCCGAAGGAATGGTCGAGACAATCATGAATTTCTGTCACTATACGCTCAACGATGATATGCTCGTCGACTACCTCGACATGTTTGAGGAGAGAGGCATCGGTGTCATCAGCGCTTCCCCGCTGTCGATGGGTCTGCTCTCGCAGCGCGGTGTGCCCGCATGGCATCCGGCGCCCAAGTCGCTTGTCGAAGCCTGTCAGCGCGCCGCCGCCCACTGCAACGCCAAGGGTTATCCCATCGAGAAACTTGCCGTGCAGTATGCAATCAGCAATCCCCGTATCGCCACTACTCTCTTCAGCTCGGCGAATCCCGACAACGTGCGCAAGAATCTTGCGTTTGCTGAGGAGCCGATGGATGAGAACCTCGTTCGCGAGGTGCGCGAGATCATCGGCGACCAGATGCGTGTGCGCTGGAAAAACTCGTAGATTTTTTGCTCTTCGAGCAAATTTAGTATAGAGGAGAAAGTATAGAGTATAGAGAATAGAGAAAGTTTTGAAAATGGAACATTTCATTATAGACGCGCATTCACACTTGTGGCTGCGTCAGGACACGGTGGTGAATGGTCGGCCAATCCGTCCGCTCCCCAACGGCCGTGCCGATTTCATGGGTGAGGAGCGCCAGATGCTCCCGCCGTTCATGATTGACGGGCGCAATACGGTCGAGGTCTTCCTCTCCAACATGGACTATGCGCAGGTGGCCGGTGCGGTCGTCGTGCAGGAGTTCATTGACGGTGAGCAGAACGAATATCTTGCCGAAGTGGCCCGCAAGCATCCCGACCGCTTCTTTGTCAACGGTATGTGTGAATTCCGCGAACCCGGTTTCCTCCCCCGTGCCCTCGAGCTGATGGATGCCGGTTTCCGTGGCCTTGCCATCCCTGCCCACCGCCTCCCCCTTGAGGACGGAAAGCGCGTGTGGCTCAACTCCGACGAGATGATGAAGCTCTTCAAGGAGATGGAACGCCGCGGTGTCATCCTCTCCATCACTCTTGCCGACGGCGACACGCAGGTAGGGGAGATGAAGGAGGTGATTGAGGAGTGTCCCGGACTGAAAGTGGCCATCGGACACTTCGGCATGGTAACTACCGAGGGCTGGATGGAGCAGATAAAGCTCGCCAAGGCTCCCAACGTAATGGTCGAGGCCGGTGGCATCACATGGCTCTTCAACTCGGAGTTCTATCCATTCCCGTCGGCTGTCCGCGCCATCAAGGAGGCTGCCGATGAGGTCGGAATGGACAAACTGATGTGGGGTTCGGACTATCCGCGCACCATCACGGCGATCACCTACCGTATGTCATACGATTTCATCACCAAGTCAAAGGAACTGACCGAAGAGGAGAAACATCTCTTCCTCGGCGACAATGCCGTGAAATTCTACGGTTTCAAGAATCTCCCGCAGCTTCCCTACGTCAAGAATATGTCGGAGTAGTGCGTGTGGATGACTGAAATTTAAGGATACAAAAGAACATAAGGGCAGAAGAAACATAAGTTTTTCCGACAAAATCGGAGGGAATGTTTATTCTTGTCTTTTATCCGGTTGATTCGGTAAAATCATTGAATATAGAAATACTAAAAAGATATAAACGAAAATGCAGTCAGTAAAAATTGTGGCTCCCGGTCGTGTTGTAGTCGAGGAGCAGGCAATGCCGGTCGTAGGACCGGAGGATGTGTTGGTCAAGATCCACTATGTTGGTTTCTGTGGTTCCGACCTCAATACCTATCGCGGAAAGAATCCTATGGCCATCGACCAGGTGATTCCCGGTCATGAAATCGGTGGTACTGTGGAGGAAGTCGGTTCAGCCGTTCCCGCAGGACTTTTTGAAAAGGGCATGAGTGTCACGGTCAACCCTTACACCGCATGTGGCAAGTGTTCGTCGTGCCGGCGTGGCCGTCCGAATGCCTGCCGCCACAACGAGACTCTCGGTGTACAGCGCCACGGTGCCATGTCGGACTATATCGCTGTTCCCTGGTCGAAGATTATCCCCGCTCAGGGTCTCACTCCGCGCGAATGTGCGCTCGTTGAGCCGATGAGCGTCGGTTTCCATGCAGTTGACCGCGGTCAGGTGACCGACATCGACATTGTAGCAGTCATCGGTTGCGGTATGATCGGTCTCGGTGCCATTGTCCGCGCCGCCCTCCGCGGAGCAACCGTCATCGCCATTGACCTCGATGATGAAAAGCTCGCCCTTGCCCGCGAACTTGGTGCCACATATTCAATCAACTCGGCTACAAGCAACCTCGCCGATGAACTCAACCGTCTGACCGACGGCAACGGTCCCGACGTGGTCATCGAGGCTGTAGGTTCACCCTTCACCTACGTTGCAGCAGTCGAGAATGTGGCTTTCTGCGGACGAGTTGTCTGCATCGGTTATGCGAAAGACGATGTTTCGTTCCACACCAAGCTTTTCGTGCAGAAGGAACTCGACATCCGCGGTTCGCGCAACGCCATGCCCAACGACTTCGCTGCCGTCATCCGCTACTTCCTCGCCGGCGGCCGCGACAATGCCGAGAAACTCATCTCAGCAACTGTCACCCCCTCCGAGGCCGGCGAAGCCCTCGCCAAATGGGACGCAGCCCCCGGCAAGGTCTTCCGCATCCTCGTGAAGTTCTGAAACGGAAAGCATACCGATAAAAAATAAGACGGACAGGAGCGACAATTCCGCATAACAATTGTCGCTTCTGTCCGTTTGTCATTAATATATTTGAAACTGCAAATTATAATATGGCGAAAGTATCAAAGAATAAACGTAACACACGAAAATATCTTGTGTCAACGCGAGAATGGCAGGAATCGCATCCTGCCGGATTGTGCCGGTCTTGTCGATATTCCAGGAAATCCGTACTACAGTCCCGAGGAGTCGACAAAAGCTGGTGCAACGTTGTTGTTGCGGGATGATGCATCAATAGAGTTATGCGAATATCTGGTTGATAACAATCTCCTCCCCGATGCCCGTCTTGTCGGCTCGGATTTCCCTGACGACGCTCGCTCATGGTTTGCCCAAAACTCCCTCTTCCTCGCCACAATATACCACTCCGAAACCGCCCAATTCAACATCCCGAAAAAGGATTGATTAGAAGTTCTTTTATCCTATTGGCATTATTGATAATGCCAATAGGATAAAAGAACTTAATACCCCAAAATAGTTTTTTTGTATGAAGTTAGATTTGAAATCTTTTAGAATCCGTCAGTCTTTTGCGCGGCGGATGCCGTAGAGGATGATGACGAGGAAGCAGATGAGGGGGAGGATGAAGGAGAGGTTGACGGCGGGGAGGTTGGCGATTGTGCCGCAGTCGATGATTCGTGCCTGAAGCGGGGGGAGGACCGAACCGCCGAGGATGGCCATGATGAGACCGGCCGCACCGAATTTGGCATCGTCGCCGAGGCCATTGAGGGCGATACCGTAGATGGTCGGGAACATGAGCGACATGCAGGCCGAGACACCGACGAGGCAGTAAACGCCCATGCGGTCCTGGAAGACTATTACACCTACTGTCAGTATGGCTGCTGCTGTGGCAAGCACGGCGAGAAGACGACCGGCGTTGATGTAGCGCAGGAGGTAGGTGCAGACAAAGCGGCTGCAGCAGAAGATTGCCATCGCGATGATGTTGAATTTCTGCGAGAGGACTTCAGCGCTCTTTTCATCAAGACCTTCAAGCATGAACACGCGTGTGCCATACTGGATGATGAATGTCCAGCACATAATCTGTGCGCCTACATAGAAGAACTGCGCGATGACACCTTCGCGGTAGCGGCTGAGCGAGAAGATGCGCTTTAGGGTGGAGAGGAAATTGATGTCGTGTGATTTGTCGCCATTTTTGGGCATTTTGGTGATGGCGATGACGACAAACATCAAGAGGACGACAAGTCCGATGAAGACATAGGGGGTGATAAGTGTAAGAAGGTCTGCGTCGCGCACGGCTTCAAATTCCGCATCGCTGAGTGTAGCGCGGGCTTCCGATTCCATCGGGTTGAGTTTCGCCTGAATGAAGGTCATGGCTGTCCACATGCCGAGCAGTGACCCGACAGGGTTGAAGGACTGCGCCATGTTTAGGCGGCGTGTAGCTGTCTCCTCCGAACCCATTGAGAGAATATAGGGGTTACAGCTTGTTTCGAGGAATGAGAGGCCGCATGTGAGGATGAAGTATGCGATGAGGAAGGGGTAGTAACTTCCGGTCAGCATCGCGGGATAGAAGAGGAATGCACCGCAGGCGTAGAGGCCGAGACCGAGAAGCACACCTGCTTTGTAGGAGAATCTGCGGATAAAGATTGCAGCCGGGAAGGCCATTGCGAAGTAGCCGCCGTAGAATGCCACCTGGACGAGTGTACCGTCGGTGACGCTCATGCGGAATATCTTGGAGAAAGCTTTCACCATAGGATTGGTGATGTCGTTGGCGAAGCCCCACAACGCAAAGCAACTTGTGATGAGAATGAAAGGCACAAGGTAATTTATTCCGTTGGCCCGAAGGAGTGATTGGTTCTCTTTCATTTTTTGTGGAGAATACAGTTTTTTACAGGTTGGTCTAAGGTAAGGGTGAGAGGTAAGGTTTTAGAGGATGACTTCTTTTGATTGGTTTAAAAGAGTGAAGCGATTGTCGGTTCAGTCATACAGATGGAACACCCGTTCCATGGGTTGCCATTTTTCAGCTGATGATGCTCCCGGTTCGGCCTGCTGGAAAATCGACATGTAGTCTTCCCATTCCTGCTGTCTCGGCAGGGTGGCCAGACGGGTCATTGCTTCGTCGAGGTCAAGATCCTCCGGAACTTCAAGAATCATCATCAGGCGTGTCCCGCGCAGGTAAATGTCCATTTCGAGGATGCCCACCTCCTTGATGCCTTCAAGAATCTCAGGCCAGAAGTTTTCTTCGGCATGACGCTTGCGGTATTCGCGGATGAGTTCGGGGTCATCTTTCAGATCGAGTGTGCGGCAGAAACGCTTCACCGACACCTTGTAGGGGCGCATCGGGTAGCCTTTTTCCTTATTTTCCATATATTTCTGGTTTAGATGGGCTATAGCAGATGAAATGCGACGGCAAGAGATAAAAAAGACGGAAGGACAAAGGAAACAAAAGTTGTGACATCATATTATTTCTTCTGTCCTTCCGTATTCTAAAAATCTATGGCTTGTCAATCATGCTACAGCCATGTTTTGATTACTTGTAGATGGGACCGTAGGCGGCACATGCGCGGTAGTCGGAGCCTTCCTTGTCCATGCCGAATGCATTCCATGCGGCGGGACGGAAAATCTTGTCGTCCTCAACGTTGTGCATACATACGGGGATTCGGAGAATCGAAGCGAGGGTGATGAGGTCCTGACCGATATGTCCGTAAGAGATTGCGCCGTGGTTTGCACCCCAGTTGTTCATCACCGAGTAGACATCCTTGAATGCGTCGCGGTCGGGGCAGAGACGGGGAACGAACCATGTGGTGGGCCAGGTGGGGTCGGTGCGCATGTCGAGAACCTTCATGATTTCGGGATCAACGTCGGCTGTCCAGCCTTCTGCAATCTGGAGAACCGGGCCGAGGCCTTTGACGAGGTTGAGACGGCTCATGGTCACAGGCATTCCACCCTTGGTGAGGAAGTTGGAAGAGAAACCGCCTCCACGGAAGTAGTCGCGGTCAGCAGGATACCATGTGGTGGCTCCGAGACACTTTTCAACGTCTTCATTGTTCATTTCCCAGTGGGGTTTCATTGTGGGGTTGCCTTCTGCGTCGACTGATTGGCCTGTTCCGTCGAGGGTGGTCGCACCGGAGTTGATGAGGTGAATCATACCGCCGGCTGCACGGCCTGTAAGTTCTTTGCCGGTCACACGCTTCACAGCCTCGGGGCTCCAGTAAGTGCGGACATCGCTGAAGAACTGGGCACGGTTGGTGAGAAGGTGACCGAAGAGCATTGCAACGCCGTTGCAGGAATCGTTCTCGGTTGCGAATACGAATGCCTCGCGGATACCGTTCCAGTCAAACGAGGTGTTGAGGAGCGCCTCGGTGAAGTCACCGTTGGGATAGAAGTCGGTCCACTGGCGCTGACCCTGGAAACCACCGGCGATTGCGTTGTGGCCGAGAGCCTCTTCCTTGTAGCCCATCTCGCGGAGTTTGGGATTGCCTTTGAGAAGGTCGCGCACGATGAGGGTCATCTTGACAATGAATTCCCAGTCGGCTTCCTTTTCCTCGCGGGTCTTTTTCTTTTCGGGACGGTTCTTGAAGTCCTCGCCTTCGCGGGGCTTGCAATATTTTTCAGTCCACTCCATCGCCTTTGCATATTCCTCCTGGTCGTAGATGCCGAGAGTCATGCGGCGGATGAGTTCTGCAGAGTCGACTGATTCGGTGCGCATACCGAGATATTCCTGGAAGAAGTCAGGGTTGACGATGGAGCCGGCGATACCCATCGAAACAGAGCCGATAGAGAGATACGACTTGCCGCGCATGAGGGCAACTGCGAGAGCCGCACGGGTGAAGCGGAGAAGTTTCTCTGCAACGTCGGCGGGGATGGTATTGTCGTCGAGGTCCTGCACGTCGTGACCGTAGATGCCGAATGCGGGGAGACCCTTCTGTGCGTGAGCTGCAAGAACGGCTGCGAGATATACGGCACCCGGACGTTCGGTTCCGTTGAAGCCCCAGACAGCTTTAGGCCAGTGGGGATTCATGTCCATTGTTTCAGAACCGTAGCACCAGCATGAGGTGACGGTGATTGTTGCGCCTACACCCTCGCGCTCGAATTTCTCTGCACAGGCGGCAGTTTCGGGCACACGGCCGATGGTGCCGTCAGCGATTACACACTGGACGGGGGTTCCGTCAGGGTAGCGGAGGTTGGCTGATATGAGGTCGGCCACAGCTTTGGCCAGATTCATTGTCTTGTCTTCAAGACTTTCGCGGATACCCCCTTGACGGGCGTCAATGACGGGGCGAATACCGATTTTAGGGTAAGTGTTCATGATACTGATGATATTTTGTATAGAAGTTATGATGCAAATCTAATGAAAAAAGCTGAGATTCACTCTATGTGGAGTGTGGAATTTTGGGGACGGCCTTGCGTTTATAGCATTGGCGGTAATCGCAGAGACCGCAGGAGTAATCGAGTTTGCGCACCGTGTCTCCGAGGCCGATGACACCGCTGACAGATTTTATCGGTGTCATGAGACTTGAGTCTGACAGGATGACTCCACACGGATTCTCTTCCGGGAAGAGTGCGAAAAGTTTCTGCTGTTCGCTCACATGCCATCCGCAATATCCGGGACTGAAACGGTTGGTGTGTTTCCATCCGGAAGGGGCGAGGAGAGTCTGAAGCTCCTCTTCCATGCGGTCGGCTGCTTTTTCAGCGATTACGCTGCCGATGGCATCGGCGATGAAGACCTTTACCATGTCGCCTTCCGCCATCAACTTGTGTTGGAACTCCTCGAATTCCATACCTGCGGTTGCGACGAAGAAGGCATATCTGCGTGAGCCTCTGAGCTGACGCGAGATGATGCGGCCAATCGAGAAGTCGCGCCCGACGGCAGAGAGGAGATTGCTGTCGGTGTCAAGGGAGCCATCGGTGATGAAGAAGCAGAATCTTGCACGGAGGAAGGAGCTGATATGCTCACACAGGCTTGCAGTCTCCTTGACGGTCATTTCGTCGGGGATGGCTGAGCCGTAGCCCATCTGTTCGTAGATGTCGGCCGGGCTGATGGCAAGACTGTCGAATGTAAGCTCCTTTTTAATCATTGTTCAATGGTTAATGATATGTCTTTTGTGCAGATTCTTCGTTTACGATTGGCTGCGGTTGAATTCTTCGAGAGTTTCGAAGAATGTGTCGATATTGGCGAAGGGGGTATGCGGCGGAGTGTCGCAACCGCTCGAAAGCACGAAATTGGGATATTCCTTCATCCGTTCGAGCAGTTTACGCGTCTCGGTGCGCATCTCATCCGGAGTCGCATCCTTGAACACCGAAACCGGGTCGAGATTGCCCATCGCAAGTGCATCGGCAGGAACCTCGCGGATGACTTCGGCCATGTCGCATTTGTTGCCGAAGTGATAGGCACCGGCACCGGTGGCCACCATCGCGCGGGTGCAGTGACCGGTGTTGCCGCAGTTGTGGAGTATGACGGTAAAATAGTCGTCCTGCACTTTGTCCACGATATATTTGACGTAGTCCGAGGAGAAACGTTTGCAATCCTCGTCCGACATCAGTCCGGCTGCAGGCTCGGCCATGACTACGCCGTTCACGCCTGTTTCCTTCAGCGCCTTGCAGTATTTCAGGATATAGTCAGTGCATTTTGAAAGAAGTGTATGTGCGGCATCGGGATTCTGATATATGAGAATCATGATTTCCGACATGTCGTAGAGACGGCCTGCGAGAGAGAAAGGCCCGATGCAACCCGCGAGGACCGGACGGTCGGTGATTGACCGTGCGGCAAGAAGGTTGGCTTTTATATATTCGGGGACCCTGCCGGCTTTGAGCGAGGGGACTTTCAGGTTGTCTATGTCCTCCGGAGTGTCCAGAAGATGGCCTATGACAGCGGGGACTTCGTTTTCGGGAAATGATATTTCCGCACCGAAGGCTTCCGCTTCGACAGTGAGGTCCATAATGACCGTAGCAGCCGCAGTGGGATACTTTTCGGCAAGCGCCACGATGGCTTTATGGTGTGTTTCACCGTCGCTTACGGCTTTAAGCACCGTATCACCTATTATTTCAATTCCCGGATGGGTCATCACAGGGATGGCTTCAACATTTTTGCGCTCTATTATATCGCGCATCCACCGGGTCATATTCATTTTCATGGTTTTTACAATATGCTGAAATTGGAGAATTATCGAATCTGACTGCAAATATACTTCTTTTCAGCTTAATTCTATATAAAAATTTTCTAATTTCATTGAGAATTTGTATCTTTGCTTTACATTATCTAACTTTCATGCCGGATTGACAGCTTTTCGTGCATGATTGCAACTTTAGCAGAAACAAAGAGATACCATGAGATTTGTCGCATTGCTTGTCACATTAGTGCTATCGACAGGCATCATATCGTATTCAGGAAACATTTATGTATCGGCTTCCGGAGGTTCTGACAGGGCTAACGGTAGTCGTGAGCATCCATTGCAGACGGTAGGAGAGGCGTTGAAGCGCGCCCGCGAATGGCGCAGGTTGAAAGCGCCGGAAGCTGCCGACGACATCCGCATCATTCTTGACGGAGGGGTCTATCGTCAGACCTCCCCGTTGTTCCTACGTCCGGAGGACAGTGGAAATCAGAAATCAGCGACCGTTATATGTGCGCCGGAAGGAACCCGTGCGGTCATAAGCGGTGGTGTTGAGGTGACGGACTGGACGCGTGGGTGTGACGATTCCCGTGTGGCCCCGCATCTGCGCGACAAGATATGGGTGGCGGAAGCTCCGCTCAACGGCACGCGCATCGTCGAGACGCGTCAGCTCTACGTCGATGGTGAAAAAGCACAGCGCGCATCGCAGTTCGCTCCCGGAGTCATGGAGCGGATGGTTGATTTCAATACCGAGGACCGCACTATCACTGTCCCTACACCCGAATTTGACCTGTCAAAGGCCCGTCAGCTTGAAATGTTCGTGCATCAGCGTTGGGCCATCGCCATTCTCCGCGTCAAGGATATGAAGGATGACGGGAACGGCAACACTGTTGTCTCTTTCCATGACCCTGAAAGCCGTCTGGAATTCGAGCATCCCTGGCCGCAGCCGGTCATCGGTGGTGAGCGTGGAAATTCATCCTTCTTCTTCGCCAACGCACTCGAACTCCTCGACGAGCCGGGTGAATGGTATCAGGACTATCCCTCGGGCCGTATCTACTATTATCCCTCGACAGATGAGGATATGAACAACCGGGAGGTGGTGGTTCCGCTCCTTGAAACGATTCTTGCGGTTGAAGGAAGCCGCGAACGCCCTGTGTGCGACATCCGTTTTGAAAATATAGATTTTGAACACGCATCATGGCTGCGCCCGTCCCATGAGGGACATGTGACGCTCCAAGGAGGTTTCAGACTTCTCGATGCCTACAAACTCCATATCCCCGGCCTCCCCGAAAAAGCTGAGCTTGAAAATCAAGCATGGATCGCACGTCCGGAAGCTGCCATTACCGTCCGCCATGCCTCCGGAATTGATTTCATAGGGTGCGGTTTCCGCCATCTCGGAGCGACCGGTCTCGACTATGTGGCTGCGGTCAGCAATTCTGCCGTCAATGGATGCACCTTTGAGGATATTGGCGGAACCGCATTGCAGATGGGCACCTTCCCCGACGGCGGATTCGAGACCCACGTCCCCTACGTTCCTGCAGTGGCTGAAGATATATGTCGCGACATAAAGGTTACCGCCAATACAATCCGCAACGCCACCAATGAGGACTGGGGTTGCGTGGGCATAGGAGCGGGATATGTGCGCGACGTCACGATTGCCGACAACGAGGTATCGCATCTCAACTACTCAGGTATCTGTGTGGGGTGGGGATGGACCGCACTTGAAAGCGGTATGTGCAACAACCGAATCACCGGCAACCATGTCCACCATTTCGCAGCACAGCTCTATGATGCCGGCGGTATCTACACTCTCTCCAATCAGCCCGGTTCAGTCATCAGCGGAAACAGGATTGAAAATCTGATTGATGCGCCCTACGCGACCAACAACCGCGCGTTCTACATCTATTTCGATGAGGCTACCGATGGCTATACGGTTGAAGGGAATCACTGCCCGAACCCTGAATTCGGATATAACCGCCCCGGCCCGAAGCTGATTGTCGGCGACAACGGACCGCATATAAGCGTGAAATAAAATACAGTGACTCATAATTTTTCTGACACATATATTAATAGTATACTCCAAAACTGACTACGATAATCATCAACGATGAAACCGACCAATTATCATTTATTCGATTTTCTTGATTTCGATATAGATCTCAAACGTGACGAGTCGCTCTGGAAAGCTTGCGCTCCTGTTGCGGTAGAATGTAAGGATGGCGACGTATTGATTACTGTCCCTTTCCAGAAACAGGTGCTTGCCAATGATATGGCAGCCGACGAAGCCGTCCCGCGTGAAAACCACACTCTGATTCTGCGTCAATATGGCCCGAAAATCCTTCGTGTCTTCATGGGATTCGGAGTGCTTTCAATGGCCGATGATTCCGAAATGCTCATGCTCAGTGAGCGTGTCGGGAAAATGCCACTGACCGCCTCATTCAGCGATGGCGAGTGGATAATCTCAACCGAGGCCGACGGTGTGCGCCGCGCTGTCATCAATATGCGTGAGCCTCTGCTCGACCGTTGGAGCACCCTGCTTCCAGACCCGCAGGAAACGCTCGATTTGCGTCTTTTCCCGGACGGAAAGCGTGAGATACGCCTTGCTGCCTACGACCATTTCTCACCGCCCCGCTACGATGCTCTTCCCATCGCCTACTGCAAGCTCGACGGGGAGAAAGAGCGCGCCACCCTCTCGTTTGAATGCAAGCCTGACGAATGTTTCGGCGGCACGGGTGAGCGTTTCGCAAAGATGGATTTGAGTGGACAGACATTCTTCCTGAAGAATCAGGACGGTCAGGGTGTCAACAACCGTCGTACATATAAAAACATCCCCTTCTATGTGTCGAGCCGTATGTATGGCACATTCTACCATACGACCTCACACTGCAAGCTCTCGCTTGCCGGACATTCGACACGTTCGGTGCAGTTCATGAGCGATCAGGCCTTGATTGACGCATTCGTCATCGGAGGTGACTCGGTTGAGGAAATCATCCGTGGCTACCGCGACCTCACCGGCTATCCGACAATGCCGCCGTTGTGGAGCTTCGGTGTGTGGATGAGCCGAATGACATATTTCAGCGCCGATGAGGTCGAGGAAATCTGCGACCGTATGCGCGAGGAGCATTATCCTTGCGACGTGATTCACCTCGACACCGGATGGTTCCGCACCGACTGGCTTTGCGAATGGAAATTCAATCCCGAACGTTTCCCGGACCCCGAGGGATTCCTGCGCGGACTTAAGGAGAAGGGTTTCCGTGTATCTCTCTGGCAGTTGCCTTACGTTGCGAAGGATGCCGAGCAGATTGATGAGGCCCGTGAGAACGAGTATATCGCCCCGCTCACCAAGGAGCAGGCATCGGAAGGCTCCAATTTCTCCGCCCTCGACTATGCCGGAACAATCGACTTCACATATCCAGCAGCCACGGAGTGGTACAAGGGTCTGTTGAAGGAGCTTCTTGACATGGGGGTAGTCTGCATCAAGACCGATTTCGGCGAAAATATCCACATGGATGCCAAATACAAGGGGATGAGTCCCGAACTTCTCAATAATCTTTATGCGCTCCTCTATCAGAAGGCCGCCTACGAGATTACTAAGGATGTGACAGGCGACGGAATTGTGTGGGCGCGTGCCGCATGGGCTGGTTGCCAGCGCTATCCCCTCCACTGGGGCGGCGATTCGTGCAGTTCTTGGGACGGTATGGCCGGTTCGCTCAAAGGCGGTCTCCATTTCGGACTGTCGGGCTTCGCGTTCTGGAGCCACGACGTTCCCGGATTCCACACCCTTCCCAACTTCATGAATTCGGTCGTGCAGGACGATGTCTATGTCCGCTGGACACAGTTTGGTGTCTTCTCGTCACACATCCGTTATCACGGCACCGGCAAGCGCGAACCGTGGCACTATCCTGCCATCGCGCCTATCGTGAAGAAATGGTGGAAACTGCGTTATGCGCTCATTCCTTATATATATGCCGAGAGCGAGAGGGCCTGTGTCAGCGGTGCTTCACTCGTGCAGGCACTCATCTTCAAGAATCCCGATGACCGCACCTGCCGTCACATCGACGACCAGTATTATTTCGGCGACAGCTTCCTCGTGGCTCCCGTGATGAACTCCGAAAACCGCCGCGACATTTATCTTCCGGAAGGGAAGTGGGTAAACTTCTTCACCGGCGAGGTTCTTGAAGGGGGACGCTGGCTCAAGGATGTTGAGGTACCTCTCGAGGAAATGCCTGTCTATGTGAAGTATGGAAGCGAGATTCCATTCTATCCCGAGGCGGTAGACTGCACTGACCAGATGGATATGGCCAATACGGTAAGTATCCTTGTCGATGAGAATTTCAAGGGTATCTGGAATGAAAAATTATTTAACGCCTAATCTCTTTTGCAATGAAAACCTGGAAAGAGAATCTTGAAGAGACAAAACAGCACTATATAGATTGGTGGAACCACAAGGGGATTGTCCTCAACATGTGGGAACACTTTCAGAACGGTGTGAAACCTCACGCCGACATCCCCGCACCGAAAGAGCCGGTCAGTCTTGACCAGAAGTGGTTCGACCCTCAGTGGAGGGCGGAATATCTCGACTGGTATGTGGCCCACAGTTCGCTGAAAGCCGATATGCTCCCCGTCGCCAATACACAGCTTGGTCCCGGTTCGCTTGCGGCCATACTCGGAGGTGTGTTTGAGGGAGGACCTGACACGATATGGATTCATCCCGACCCGAACTACACGGATGAGATAAAGTTTGATGAAAACCATCCCAACTGGCTTCTCCATAAGGAGCTTCTTAAAGCCTGCAAGGCAAAAGCGAAGGGGAACTATTTCGTAGGTATGCCCGACCTCATGGAAGGACTCGATGTGCTTGCTGCGATCAAGGGAACCGACAAGGTGCTTCTCGACACGGTCATGCAGCCCGATGTGCTCGAACGGCAGATGCAGCAGATAAACGACATATATTTCAAAGTCTACGATGAGCTTTACGACATCATCCGCGAGGGTGACGAGATGGCTTTCTGCTACTTCTCTTCGTGGGCGCCCGGAAGGATGTCGAAACTCCAGAGCGATATATCGACAATGATAAGCGTGGAGGACTATCGCCGCTTCGTGCAGCCCTTCATCCGTCAGCAGTGTCAGAAGATTGACTATACCCTCTATCATCTCGACGGCGTCGGTGCGCTCCACCATCTTCCCGCCCTGCTTGAGGTTGAGGAACTTAATGCCATCCAGTGGACTCCCGGAGTGGGTGAGCCGCAGGGAGGTTCACCTAAGTGGTATGACCTCTACCGCCGCATACTCGACGGAGGAAAGAGCATTATGGCCTGCTGGGTCACTCTCGATGAGCTTAAACCTCTTCTCGACAACATCGGAGGCAACGGTGTGCATCTCGAAATGGACTTCCACAATGAGGATGAGGTCGAGCAGGCAATGAAGATTGTCGAGGAATACCGCTACCGTCCGGCAAAGGTCCGCGAGGAGAGCGACGTGATAAGCATAAAATCCGGAAAGGATGAGGCCTTTGATGCCGATGCAGAGGTTGCCCGCATAATCGAAAAAGTCGAGAGCGAAGCGGCTGAACAGTCGGCATCTGAGGCTGCAAAGCTGCCGGAATTGGACCGCGAGGCTCCGCTCTTCAAGGAGATGGAGAAGAGAGTGCTGGTGCTTGACGGAGCAATGGGCACCATGATTCAGACTTACGGACTCGCGGAAGATGATTTCCGTGGAGAGCGTTTTGCCGGACATGACTGTTCACTCAAAGGCAACAACGACCTTCTTGCCATCACACGTCCCGAGGTGGTCCGTGAGATACACAAAAAATATCTCGAAGCCGGTGCCGACATCATCAGCACCGATACTTTCAATGCCCAGCGCATCTCCATGGCCGATTTCAGGCTTGAAGGTGTGGCACGCGAAATCAACCTTGCTGCCTGCCGCATCGCGCGTGAGCTTGCCGATGAATATACCCGCAAAAATCCCGCGAAGCCGCGTTTTGTGGCCGGTTCGATGGGACCGACGAGCAAGACATGCTCACTGACCTCGGAAACGGTTCAGCCCGGTTGGGGAACCTTCAATTATGACACCCTGTATGATGCCTATCTCGAACAGGCCGAGGCATTGATAGAGGGTGGGGTGGACATGCTCCTCATCGAGACCATCTTTGATGTGAAGAATGCGGAAGCTGCCATAAAGGCTGCCACCGCAGCTATGGTCAAGAGTGGAAAGACCCTCCCGATAATGCTCAGTTTCGCAGTCAAGACGGCCGCCGGTCACAATATGCTCGGCCAGTCCGTCGTTGATTTCATCCAAGGGTTCAAGGATTATCCCGTGATGTCGGTCGGAATCAACTGCGTCAGGGACATACGCGAGATGACTCCGCTGCTCGTGAATCTCGGTGTGCAGACCGACTATCCTGTGAGTGCCTATCCCAACGCCGGACTTCCGGATGAGAATGGCAACTATTCGCTCACCCCGGAGATGTTGCAGAAAGCCGTCTGGCCTCTCATTGACGGCCATGTGCTGAACATAATCGGTGGATGCTGCGGTACTACTGACGAGCATATCCGCAAGCTTGCTCAGACCGTCGAGCCTATCGCCGGTCTGTGGATGTCGCCTCACCGTCCGGGTAGTGATTCCGGATTGGTGAGTACTATTGTAGAAACGGCAGTAGAGGAAAAGAAGACAGTGAAGTCACCTTTGCGAAGCGTAGTTCCGCAGATTCACGGTGTGGAGTGTGACTGCTGTCCGCCAACGGTGAAAGTTGAAGCTGCAGCCGAGGAAGACAACGGAGTCTTTGATGCTATCGTTGCCGGAAAGGCCGACGATGCAGCCAAAGCCACCCGTCGCTTCGTTGACAGAGGCGTGGCACCGCAGGAGATAATCAACAATCAGATGATACGCGCCATGGCCGAGGTCGGACAGCGTTTCCAGGACGGCAAGGCATTCGTCCCGCAGTTGCTGATGGCCGGACGTGCAATGAAAGCAGCTCTCGAACTTCTGAAACCGATGCTCGCCGGAGGTGCTGCCTCGACACTCGGAAAAGTGGTCATAGGGACGGTCAAGGGTGACCTCCACGACATAGGCAAGAACCTCGTTGCGTCGATGCTTGAAGGCTGTGGATTCGAGGTCATCAATATCGGTATTGATGTTCCTGCCGAGACATTCGTTGAGGAAATCCGCAAATCGAATGCCGACATTCTCTGTATGAGCGCCCTGCTCACGACAACTATGACATATATGAAAGATGTGATTGACGCTTTGACCGAGGCAGGACTTCGCGACAAGGTGAAGGTGATGGTGGGTGGTGCGCCCGTCAGCCAGCATTTTGCCGATGAAATCGGGGCCGACGGTTACAGCGACAATGCCAATACTGCCGTTGCTCTTGCCCGCAGACTTGTCGGGGCGTAAACTATATAAGGAGGAGATACGAAAGGACATAAGCGCGGAAGAAACGGAAGTTTCAGCGTCTCAGGTATTCTTTTGATTCTTTTGCTCTTTTGTTCCTTTTGTGTCAAGACTCCAAGATGAATTGAAATTCTAACTTTTTACCCTAAATCTAAGAAAATATAGAAACATGAACGATTTGTCAATGCGACCGATGGACTGGGTTGTCCTCATCGCTTACTTTGTGGTTCTCCTTGCCATTGGCCTGTGGGCCAGTTCCAAGACCAAGAAAGGTGCCCATAAGTTTTTGGCCGGAAACTCATTGCGCTGGCACCATATCGGATTTTCGATGTGGGGCACCAATGTGGGACCGTCAATGCTCATCGCCTCGGCGAGTGCAGGTTTTGCCGCAGGTATAGTATCCGGCAACTATGCATGGTATGCCTTTGTGTTCATAGCCTTGCTTGCCTTTGTGTTCGCCCCGCGCTATCTCGGCGAAAAGATTACCACGCTTCCTGAATTCATGGGAAAACGTTTCGGTGAGTCGACCCGCAACATGCTTGCATGGTACACGATTGTCACTGTCCTCATCTCATGGTTGGCGCTGACACTGTTTGCCGGCGGTATCATCATTCGTCAGGTGTTCGGTATCCCGATGTGGCTTTCGGCCTTTATATTGCTTGCAATCTCAGCTTTCTTCACCATCATTGGCGGACTTAGGGCTATTGCCTACACGAATGTCTATCAGATGGTACTTCTCATCCTCGTCTCGGCCACGCTCACGATTGTGGGCATCTGGCATCTCGGCGACCACTCGGTGGCCGGAGGTATCAGCACGCTTGCCGATTCGAGTGTTGTCCCCTCGCATTACTGGAACCTCTTCCAGCCCAACGACCACAAGGAGTTCCCTTGGCTTCCGATTCTGCTCGGTTATCCCATCTCCGGCCTTTGGTTCTGGTGTACGGACCAGTCGATGGTGCAGCCGGTCCTCGCAGCCCGCGACCTTAATGAAGGTCAGAAGGGTGCGAATTTCACCGGGTGGCTGAAGATTCTTGACGTGGCCATCTATATCATTCCCGGCGTTGTCTGCTTTGCCTTGTGGAAGAAAGGCTTCTTCGGCGACGCGCTGATTGAACCTGACCATGCCTATATGACACTTGTGTCCAACCTCTTCCCCGTCGGTATGGTCGGACTTGTAATTGCCGTGCTGACTGCAGCTCTCATCAGCACCATCGGTTCGGCCCTCAATGCTCTCAGCACCGTGTTCACCATGGATATTTATGTCAAGAATATCCGCACAGACGCAACTCCGCAGGAGATTGTCCGCACAGGCCACATCGTGACTGTCGTCGGTGCGCTTGTCTCGATTCTTATAACCATTGCCGTTGACAATATCAAGGGTATGGATCTTTTCAACGTGTTCCAGTCTGTCCTCAGTTTCATCGCACCCCCGATGGCTGCGGTGTTTGTGATGGGTGTGTTCTGGAAACGCTGCACGACGCTTGCCGCAAACATTGTCCTGACCTTCGGAACCATTTTCAGTATCGGTTGCGGTGTGCTCTACCTCTGGGTCATCCCCAACGCTACGGAGCATGTGCATTTCATGATGCTTTCGTTCCTGATTTTCGTTGTGCTTATCCTGACAATGGTAGCCATCAGTTTCATGGATAAGGCCACTGCCGAGCGCGCACCGATGACTGTTATCAAAAACAAGATGTCGGTCGGCGTGCAGATGGCATGGCTGTCGCTTGCGATAGTGATGATTGGACTCTATGCGTTCTTCAACGGACATTAATGCAGGAGGACTGACGTAAGATACTAAAAAAAACGGAAGTCCGGGGCTTATGGCTGTCCCGGACTTCCGTTCGTTTTGTAGTCAAGCTACTTTTTAGAGAAGGTACTGTCGTCGACATTGAAGGGATTGGAAACTGACGGGCTTATCGTCAGGAAGGTCTATCCGGAGGTGCCACCGAGGGTGGAATATGCATTGACTGCACTCGGGAAGTCGCTGATTCCGCTGCTCGGCAATCTTGTGAGCCGGGCAGTGGACAACTATGATGCCGTAACCGGGTGTAGGCGTGACGGTTCGGATGTCCGAGATGCACAATAAGTGCCGGTGAACGAAGCGTACTTATTGTATGTGGCGGTAATTGTCTGACAGTGAATATACTTCGATTTTAGAATTATTTGCGGCGGACTTCTTGTATTGCCCGCGGGAATTTGTTACTTTTGCAAGCATATATGTAATTTATTCTCGGTAATACCATTCATAATCATGACTACTACCTTTAAATCTCCACTTAGCGGAATTATTCCTCCTCTCGTCACTCCACTTCTCGGTAATGACACCCTCGACGTTGCCAGCCTTGAAAATCTTATCGAACACCTGATTGCAGGTGGTGTTCACGGTCTCTTCATCCTCGGCACCACCGGTGAGGAGCAGAGCCTCAGCTATCGTCTCCGCAAGGAAATGATCAAGGAAACCTGCCGCATCAACGCAGGCCGTCTTCCTGTGCTCGTATGCGTGACCGACACTTCGATTGTCGAGAGTGTCAATCTCGCGAAAGTTGCAGCCGACTGCGGAGCATCGGCAGTTGTCAGCGCCGCTCCCTACTATTTCGCTACCGGCCAGCCCGAGCTTGCTGAATTCTATGAGGATATGCTTCCCCAGCTCCCCCTCCCGCTTTTCCTCTACAACATGCCGAGCCATGTGAAGGTCAATTTCTCACCCGCGACCATCCACCGCATTGCTGAAAACGAGAAGGTGGTAGGTTTCAAGGACAGCTCCGCCAACATTCCTTATTTCCAGTCGGTGATGTACACGATGAAGGACCGTCCCGACTTCTCGCTCCTTATGGGTCCGGAAGAGGTGACAGGCGAATGTGTGCTTCTCGGTGCCAACGGCGGTATCAACGGCGGTGCCAATATGTTCCCGGAACTCTATGTAGCTATGTATAATGCAGCCAAGGCACAGAATGTGGCTGAGGTGTGGCGTCTGCAGCAGCTCATCATGCAGATAAGCACTTCAATCTACAGCGTCGGCAAGCATGGTTCAAGCTACCTGAAGGGTCTGAAATGTGCATGTTCGCTTCTCGGCGTTATCAAAGACGACTTCGTTGCTGCACCTTTCCATAAGTTCAACGAACCCGAACGCCGCAAGATTCAGGAAGCCCTTGACCGTCTCCCCATCGAGAATGGCAAGCTGATTTTCTGATTTGCTCAGCGCTAAGCTATAACTAACTCATTCTCCACTCTCCTTTTCTAATTTCCATCTTTCCTCTGAATCTTACCCTAAATTAACAACTCCCTTTCCCTATACCATGAATATAATCGACCTCGTCGTGTTTCTTGTTTTTACAGTGGGCACGATTTTGTTCGGCTACCTTTTCGGCCGTAAAAAGCAGAGCAGCGAGGAGTTCACGCGCGGTGGAGGCAAAGTGCCCGGCTGGGTGGTTGGCCTCTCTATTTTTGCATCGTTCTGCAGCTCCATTTCATTTCTCGGATATTGCTCTTCTGCATTCATGGGAAACTGGAATGCCTTTGTGTTCACACTGTCAATCCTCCCCGCAGGATTGCTTGCAATGCGTTACTTTGTCCCATTTTACCGTTCGCTCGGCAGCATCAGTGCCTACAGTTTCTTTGAGAAACGATTCGGTCGCTGGGCGCGTCTGTATGCGTCGGTCTTCTATCTTTTCACTCAGGTTTGCCGTTCGGGTGCCATCCTGTTTCTCCTTGCCGTCCCGATGAATGTGCTGATGGGTTGGAGCATACCGCTTGTCGTGACTTTCACAGGCATAGGTATCATACTCTACAGTCAGAAAGGTGGTCTTAAATCAGTGATATGGACCGAGGCATTGCAGGGAGCCATTCTCATTGTCGGCGCATTGATATGTCTGGTAATGCTGCTGAAGGGTATGCCGGAGGGTCCGGGTCAGGCGTTGAAAATCTGTATGGAAAACAATAAGTTCTCGCTTGGCAGTTTCGGCGACAGCCTGATTGAAAGTACCTTCTGGGTATGTCTTATCTACGGCATGTTTACCAACCTCAACAACTTTGCCATTGACCAGAGCTATACGCAGCGCTACTGCGCCGCTCCGTCGCTCAGCGAGGCCAGAAAGAGCGCCTTCTGGGGTTCGCTTCTGACACTTCCAGTCAATCTCATTCTCTTCCTTATCGGTTCATGTCTGTTTGCCTTCTACCAGGTGCATCCCGGTTCGCTTCCCGAGGGCATTAAGAGCGACTATGTATTCCCCTACTTTATCATCAACGAACTTCCCGTCGGTCTGATCGGTCTGCTTATCGCTTCGATTTTCTGTGCCGGAATGAGTACGGTTGCCACGAGTGTCACCTCGTCAGGTACAATCGTGCTGACCGATTTCTATTCCCATTTCTTCCCCAATGCAAGCGATGAGCGCAAGGTGCTTGTGTTGCGTCTGGCAAGTGTGGCGGTCGGTATTCTCGGTATAGGCGTGGCTCTCTGTTTCCTCCTTGTCGACAATGCGCTCGACGCATGGTGGGCATTGAGCAGTGTATGTTCGGGCGGTGTGCTCGGCATGTTCCTTCTCGCATATCTTTGTCCGAAGGCCAAGAAGCATCATGTCGTCCCCGGTGTCATCATCGGTGTTGCCTCACTCATATTGATAGCATTGCAGACCAAGCTCACTGACTGGTGGGGCATCCCTCAGTTTGTCCACATCAATCTGAGCATCGTCATCAGCACCCTGCTTATCTTCTTTGTCGGCTTCCTTCTCGTGCAGTTCATCAATAAGGAGGAGGACAAGAACGCAGCTTGTCTGGAAGCTGAATAATCAGCGTTGATTGAACAGAATATTCCATAACAGTCAAGCCCCTTCCGAACCACGGTTCTGAGGGGGCTTGACTGTTTCTTGACATTGAATCAAAACCAATAAAGTATAAAAATTGTTATCAAGTTAACAATTGATGTATTTTTATTCTAAATGGATGACCTATTTATTATTATCGGACTTATTCTTTTGAACGGCATATTCTCGATGTCGGAAGTGGCGCTCATATCGGCGCGAAAATCAAAACTCACCTCTGATGCAAGAAATGGCAACCGCAATGCCTCGACCGCTCTTGAGCTTGCCAATGAACCTGACCGCTTTCTCTCAACGGTGCAGATCGGAATCACACTCATCGGTATTCTGACCGGTCTTTTCTCGGGTGCTACGATTGCAACCGAACTTGGCAATTGGCTTGCACAGCATGGTGTCGCCCCGAAGATAGCTTTGAATTTGTCGAAGGTTGTGATAGTGTCTGTCGTGACCTATCTTTCAATAGTGGTCGGTGAGCTGGTGCCGAAGCGCATCGGTCTTGGCCGGGCCGACACGATAGCCAAGATTGTGGCAGGCCCTATGAAGTTGCTTTCAATCATAACTTTCCCTATCGTGTGGTTGCTTTCGGTTTCTACGGCCGGTATCGTCAAGCTCCTTCGCCTCGGTTCGGAGACCTCAAAGGTGACTGAGGAGGAGATTAAATCGCTGATTCAGGAGGGGACTGAGTCGGGTGAAGTGAAGGAAGTTGAGCAGGACATCATGGAGCGTGCCCTTGTTCTCGGCGACTGCCGTATCGAGGCCATCATGACGAGCCGTAAGGATGTGGCCTGTCTGACTGTCGGGATGGATGCCGGAAGCATCCGGAAAGTGCTTGCTGAGGAGCTCCATTCGACCTATCCGGTGTTTGACCGCGAGAAGGAGGAGATATGCGGCGTTATTTCACTGAAACAGTTGATTTTTGCACTCGATGAACCGGATTTCAAGATTGAGCAGCACCTCATACAGGGTCTTTCACTTCCTGAAAGTATGACAGTCTACGATGCGCTCGATACGTTTAAGTCAACCCGCGAACATACGGCTCTCATCTACGACGAATATGGATGTTTTCAGGGTGTTGTCACTCTCGGTGATATTCTCGACGGCCTTGTCGGCGAGTTGCGTGAGGGTGCGGAGGAGCCGGTCATAGTCAAACGTCCGGATATGGATGAGTGGCTTGTCGACGGGCAATGTCCGGTCTATGATTTCCTTGCGTTTTTTGATAGGGAGGACCTCTATCATCCGTCGAGCTACACTACTCTGGGCGGATTGATTATTGAGAACCTTAAAAGAGTCCCTTCAGCCGGCGATGTCCTTGAATGGAACGGCTTCCGCATGGAGGTGGTCGATATGGACCGTGCAAGGATTGACAAAATCGCAGTCTCGATGAAGGAGCAGGATAGCGGGAAAGCAAATAAGGGGGAGTGAGGATAAGAGGGCTGATAAGTCAAATAGGCCTAATAAGTCAAATAAGCCTAATAGGCCTAATAGCTTTATAAGCCCAATAAGTCTAATAAGCCCAATAGGCCTAATAAGGGATAGATTTAATAGGGCCAATAGGCATCAGGTTTTCGCTGATTGCCTATTGGCCCTATTTGGCTTATTGGACTTATTGGGCTTATTAGACTTATTGGGTCTATCAAGCTTATTAGCCTTATTAAATTCTATCTCCCTTCCTTCGTGAGATTTTCGAGTTGCTGGCGGAGTTTGGGGTCGGAGGGGCGTTTGGCGTAGCTCTCGACTATCTTGCCATCACGGTCAATGAGCATGATGCGAGGCACACCGTGGATGTTCAGTTTGCCGAGCAGGGGAGAGTTGAAGCCGTCGGGAAGGTTCACGCTCAACACTCCGGGAGTGTGGGGCTTTTCGCGGATGATCTTTTCCCATGCAGCATAAAGCTCCTCGCCGGTGTCGACAGATAGCGAGATGAATTTCACTCCGCGACCGTCGAAAGCCTTGGCCACTTCGTCGAAGTAGGGCATCTCGGCACGGCAGGGAGCACAGCCTGTGAACCAGAAGTCGAGAATCACATAATCGCCCTTGAAATCTGAGAAAGCATATTCCTTACCGTCAACATCCTTGAATGTAAATTCCGGCATTTGTGTGCCGGCCGACACATTGGCTTCAGCCGCAGCCTTTTCGGCATATTCTTTTTCGAGAGCCGACAGTCTTGAGCGGGCGTCAGCATCGGTAATGAGGGCTTTCACCGTCGGAAGCTGACGGCTGAAATCGTTCAGATAGTTGCGTTTCAGCGTGAGCGCGAGGAGATCTGTGAGATAGTGGGAGCGCACTTTTTCATTTTCGATGGCATTGGCGAAAATCGACATGTAGTTGTCATTGTCGACAGGAAGCAGCCCGCGGCTCTCTTTTGTCTCAAGTGCGCTGTTCACCACGTTGAACCATTTCGGAATCGCGAGTATGCGCGAGTCCGTGAATTTCAGAGTGTCGAGGAAATTGTAGAAGTCCTCGCCGATTTCGATTTTCTTACCACCGGGGCGGAAGGCTTTCGCCAGTGTCAAGCCTCCGAGACGTTGGTTGAGGAAGGTGTAGCGGTTATAGAGCTTGTGCATCGCTGCAAATTCCCCGTCGAAACCTGATGCGTCAATCAATGAGTCGAGCGATGCAATGGCCCGCTCGTTGTAGTCAACCCACTCCGGTGAATATGTCTTGATTGATTTGGGGGTACGGCAGATGTAGGCGTTATCCTTGATGAAACGGTTGATTTTCTCATTGCTGCCCGCAACGGTCACTCCGTCGTTGGCAACAGTGATGTCGGTTGTCGAACCGGGGGAGATGAAGACAGGGTAGAATGTGCCGTCGGCCGATACGAGACGATAGTAGGCCGGGGAGTCGTTGATGGTGATAAGCGTGTCGGGGGCGGTCACACGGCTGTATTCAAGCGCTGTCTCCGGTTGGAAACAGATGTTTTCGCCGGAGCGGTTGCTGATTTTAACAGTTGCAGGTGTTGCAGCGGATGCATGGAGGCATAGTCCGGCACCCAATATGATTAATTGTGAAAGAATCAGACTTTTCATTTGCTATTCTGTTTTAAGTCGCTTGTCTGCATTGCTTTGAGCGGGAAGGGGAAGGTGAGAAGCGTTGAGGTCGGTGAGAGGGTGTAGGTTTCGCCTTCAAACACCTTGGTCTGCGTTTCGTTGAACTCTGTTGCAAAGCGGCGGAGGTCGAAGAAGCCGTTGTAGGTGAAGAAGAGTTCACGTTTGCGCTCCTCGCGGACAAATTTCAAGGCTTCGGTTGCATCGGTGGTGTTGAGTCGGGTGTAGCGCGCGGTGATGTTGCGGTGTGAACGCAGCATGTCGAGATAGGCCATTGATTTTGCGATGTCCTCCGGAGAACCTTTGCGTGCATAACATTCGGCAAGCATCAGATAGACTTCCGAGAAGCGCATACCCGAGGGATTCCAGCGTATGCCCATCGAGGCGAACTCGCGGTGACCTTCGGGAGCTGTTTCATGGGTACGGCGATAACGGATGCAGTAGAGTTCGCGGAGGTCGGCGTTGGGCTCGAAGAGGTTGATGACATCGGAGCTGAGATACATCGGGAAGGGGTCATTGTAGGTGGTGCCGAACTGATAGAGGAGGTTTTCAGAGGCATCATATCCTTTCTGCACACCGTTTTTCCAGATGCTTTCGATAGCGTCGTTGAGGCCCATGTATTCCGGACGGTCAATGGCGCGGTCAGTTCCGTAGGCCATGAGCAACTGCGGAGCGTAGCGGTTATACTCGTCGTTCATGTTCCACAGTTCGTGATGCCCGGCCGGAGCTTCCTCCAGTGCGGCGAGACAGGCAGCGATACATTCGTCGATTTCGCGTTTGAAAAGATGGACCTTTGCTTTGAAAGCATAGCCGAAAGTCTTGTCGGGACGGAAGGCGTTGAGCGCTACATGCGGGAGGTCGTTGACAGCCTCGTCGATGTCCTGCTGGATGAAACGGTAGACATAGCCTACGCTCTGCTGAATCCCCTTCTCCTCGATGCTCTCAAACATTTTCTCCCTCACGATGATGCCGTTTGTCGCGTCAGCAGTAGCCGGGTCGTAGGGCTTGGCGTAGGTGTTGACGAGGAAGAAGTAGTTGTAGGCTCTCATGATTTTTGCCTGGGCAAGCGCGAGGGTCTTGTCCTCCTCAGGGCCTTTGGCCGTGTGGACTTTGCTGACAATCACGTTATAGTTTGTGATGCGGTTGTAGCAATTGTTGTAGAGATAGTCATTGATGGTTACCGACGCACGGTCATAGCTGTCGTCCCAAAGGAAGCCGGCAGAGCGAAGTGGGGAGGTGTAGTTTTTGAGTTCCTCGACCTTATACCATGAGGCTTCGTTGCAGATGTTGAGGCTGTTGGCGTGGTCGTAGGTCGGCGAAATCTCTTCGAGCAGTCCGAGATAGTCGTCGGTGGTTTCAAGGAGGGTTTTGCCTTTCGGTTCAACATCGAGATAGCTGTCGCATGACGAAAGCAGCATGAGTGAACCTGCAAGTATGGCTGATATGTTGGTTCTGATATTCATGAATGTTTTCAGGTTGGATTAGAAATTGAAGTTAAGACCGAAGATATATGTCGGGCGTTGCTGATCGGTTCTGTAGCCTGTGTTGGCATTGAATGCTTCCGGGTCGATGTCGTGTTTGTTGGAAGCCCAGTGGCAGAGATTGTCGATTTGGAAACGCACCTGCGCACCCTTGAATGCGTGGGTCTTTTTGAGCAAGCGCGTCGGGAAGGTGTAGGCGACACCGATGTTGCGAAGTTTGATGAACGATGCGCTTGCGGTGTTGACATCGGCGTAGCGCCAGTGTTCGTTGCGCTCACCGCTGTCGCCGTGGATGCCCATGACGGGAATGTTGGTGTCGGTGTTGTCCTCGGTCCAGCGATCGACGATGTCCTCGCTGACGGCTCCGTCGAGGAGCTTGTGGGTAGAGTCATAGAGAGTGGGCACGTCGAGTCGGAGCGAATGGCCTGCATAGTAGACCATCTTTGCAAATACAGAGATGTCGCGCCAGCGGAAGTCGAGATTGAGCGCACCGTTCCATTTCGGGGCGAGCTGACCGACGCAGACAACAGCTCCGATGTTGCGGACAGGATTGATTGACACAACGTCGCCGTTCTGGTCATAGACCGAGGGGTTTCCATTTTCGGTCAGTCCTGCATACTTGTAGGCATAGAGGGAGTTGTAAGTGTCGCCCTGAAGATAGTTGGAAGTCGGGTAGCGCATCATGTCGAGGGCATCTGTCGGCTTGTAGTCGACTTTCTCGATTGTGTTCTTGTTGTAGGCAGCCGAGAAAGTGGTCGTGAATGTGAAATCGCGGTTCTTCACCCAGTCATAGCTGAGGTTGAGTTCTACACCGACATTCTTCATCGCACCGTTGTTGGCGCGGGCCATGCCGTCAAAGCCGAGCGAGGGGTCGATGCTCTTGTTGACGAGGAGGTCGGAACTATATTTGCGGTAGAAGTCGAAACTACCCGACAGGCGGTTGATGAGCATGAAGTCGATACCGGCGTTGACTGTCGATGTCTTTTCCCAGCGGAGTGAGCTGTTGGGAGGTGTGAGAATGATGGTGACAGGGCCATTGGAGTATGGCGATGTCGCGAATGACGCGAGTAGGTAGGGTGATGAGCTTTGGTCGACCATACCGGTGATACCGTATGTGGCACGCACTTTGAGCATGTTTATCCATGTTAAGTCGCGCATGAATTGTTCCTTATCGACGTTCCAACTGCCACCTACCGACCAGAGGGGACGGTAGCGGTACTTGGGATCGCTGCCGAAGAGGTCGGCCTGCTCGACGCGCACACTTGCGTTGAGCGAATAGCGCGAATCATAGACATATCCGGCATTGAAATATGCGGAAACGTAGCGGTGTTTCACGTCGGCTACATAGAGGTTTTCAGCTTTGGTGCGGGAGGCGGCATAGAGGGAGCCTACCACGCCTGTCTGCGAGAGGGTTTTCCAGTCGACCTGACCGTAGGTGAGACGCTGCGCATCGAAACCGTAGCGTTCGCCGATATGCTGGGTCGTCTTGTCCTCGCGGGCTTCAGCTCCGAGGAGTGCGGTCACGTCATGTTTCTCTCCGAAAGTGTTGCGGTAGTTGAACTGCGCGCGCACGTTGTAGTTGTCATAGTTGGTGTCGCGGTAATACATGCGTCCTCCCTGCGGGATATTGTAGGTGAAGCCCCCGCGCGAGTTGGCTGATGCGAATTCGTTAATCATCGAGCGCATCATGTAGGAATCGGCTTCGTCATACTCGGTCGCGTTGACCTTGCGCTTCTCATACTGGGCTTTGAGTTCGAGGTCAAGTCCGGGGAGAAGGTCGAAGTTCGCCTGCAGGAAGTATTTGGTGTAGAGGTCATCGCTGCGGTATTTGTTGTAGCCTGACTCCTCGATGGCATTGTAGCCCATGAAGTTCAGACCCTCCGTGGCATTGACCTCTTCGGCGAGTACCTGATTGTAGAGGTAGCGGTATGAGAGGTTTCCGTCGTTGTCATAGAGAGTGTCGTAGGGCATCGCGGCCGTTGCTCCGAGACCGCTTGCCTGGGTGTAGGAACTCTTTTTGAGCCATACGTTGGCACCGAGAGTGAGTTTCATCCAGGGAGCGACCTTGAGATCGTTGCGGGTATAGAACGAGAAACGGTCATCATTGTCATACTTGGTGTGGAGACCGGCTTTCTCGTAGCGGAAGGCGGCATAGAAGCTGTATTTGTCGGAACCGGCGTTGAGGGTGACGTTGTAGTCCTGACGGAGACTGTTCTGCAAGAGGTGTTTGCGATATTCCTCGCGGTAGTCGTTGCGGCGCAGGAGGTCAAGGGAGGCATTGACCTCGCTCTCGCTGAGTTCGTTGCGCGAGAGGCGATAGTAGAGCATGTCGACCTGCGACATATATGCCGCATTGGTTTTGCTTGTCTTTGTCGCGAAGTAGCCTGACGGGCTTTTGATATAGTCAGGATCGCTGAGGAGCATCTGGCGTTCGAGGTCGATGATGTCGGATGTCGATGCGTAGTGCTGATAGTCGAGTGAGGGGAGGGGATTGTAGTAAAGTCCGAGTGAGAAGTGGGCTTCGAGCTTGCGGTCGGCTCCGCGTTTGGTGGTGACGACAATCACACCGTTTGACGCGTAGACACCGTAGAGCGATGTGGCGGCGGCATCCTTAAGCACCGTCACACTCTCGATGGTGTTGGGGTTGATGTCGTCGAGGCTCATGCCGGTTGCCGGTTGACCGTCGACAACAAGCAGCGGTGTGCTCGCGATGGAGAATGAGGAGTTGCCTCGGATGCTCATCTGATTGTTGTAGATGGTAAGACCGGGGGTGATACCTTCGAGTTTCGAACTGAGGTCGGGGGCTTGTATCTTTCCGAGCTTCTCGGCTCCGACCACGACAGCCGAACCGGTGTTGCGTTCGCGGGAGATTGTCTGGAAACCTGAGACGATGACTTCGTCGAGCATGTCGGCGTTGGTTTCCATCACGATTTCGATGTTAGAGCCTGTGGTGGTCTGCACTTCTTTGTTTTTCATGCCGACGTAGGTCACGAGGAGTGTCACTTTGCCCTGTTTGGGCACTTTCAGCTCGAAATTGCCGTCGATGTCGGTTCCGGTGCCGTTTTTTGTACCTTTGACGAAGACGGTTGCTCCGGGGAGGGGTTCGTTGAGCTCATCAACGACTGTTCCCTTAATCTTATATGTCTGTGCCGGAGGAACTGCAAGGGTTGAGGCTGCAGCTTCGGCTCTCGACGGCATTGCAGGCGTGAGGAAAAGCCCGAATGTCGCTATCACGAGTGATTTGCAGATAATGTTGGTATTCTTATGCATTACTGATTTTGCTTTGTTCTGGTTTTTCGATTATTTACGGATGACGAGTTTCTTGACCATCGGCTCATTGCCGTCGGTGTTGACAATGAGGATATAGACACCGTCAGCGAGGTCAGACGTAGTGATTTCTGCATCGTGAGAGTTGACAGTCATGGCTGAGACAGTACGGCCTGACATGTCGGTGAGTCTGACATTTGAAATGTTATGGTCTGAAGTGACGGTGATTCTTCCTGCTTCAATGCTGATTTCAGCAGGGTTGAGATTGACGGATTCGAGAGCGCTCTGATTGTCGGTGACCATTATGACGGAGGTTGCGACGTGGTGTTCAGCTCCTTCGCCGATGTAGAAATTGATATAGTGGTTACCCTTTTCAATGTCAAGGCCATTGGCTTTGAGTGTGACAGTATTGCTTGCGTTGGCGTCGATTGAGAAGTCGGCTGACAGTGTGCCGGGGTAGACTGTGCCGTCGGTTTTGCTGACGGTCGCAGTCATGGTCCCTTCGCGGAGTGCGGTGCCAAGATTGGTAATCTGCACGTCAACCGATTGGTCGCCTTTGTCCATTGAGAAGTAGGATGCGTTGCCGGTCGGAAGCACTACAAGCGAGGGGAAGGTTGCGACTGTCACGTTCATCGGACGTGAGAAGGGTTTTATGTCGGCAGCGGAAGGGTTGGAAGTCAGTGAGTAGAAGGGCATGGCGAGATACTCACCGGCTTCGACATTTCTGAGGTTGGCATTGACGATGACTGAAATGCTGTCGTCGGCAGGACAGAGGATCTGAGTTGTGAAATACTTGGCATCAGAACCGTCGGCTTTCATGAGCGCTACACCTGCGTAGGCTTCGAGGCGCTGATTGCCGTTGTTGAGAATGTCAAGTGTCCAGACCTTGTTCTTTCCGGCATAGATTGTGCCGGGTTCAAAGTCGGAGGCAAGCATTACATCGGAGAGTGCGGGGACTTGGCTGAGCGTGACGTTCTCACCGTTGACAGTGGCAAGGCAGGTTGACGGACGACCGGGAACTGTGGGTATCCGGTGAAGGGTTTCCGAACCGTTCAGACGGTAGTAGAAACCGATTGTGTAGCTGCCGTCCTCAAGTTTTGCCTCGGATAGCGGGAAGGTATAGCCAGTGGAGTAGGGGCCTTGGACCGGAGTGCCTTTTAAGATTGGTGTGATGGAGCCGTTGTCGGTCCTCACAGCCCAGACTTCACCCTCAAAGTTGAAGTAGCCGATGTTGTCGACATAAAAAAACAATTGGGCGGCTGAGAGGGGAGAGCTTATCACGGATGTTGCGTCGGCGACGTAATAGGCGTTTGCATCGCGGAAATAGAGTTCACGGATGGACAGGAGATAGTCGGTCTGCGGTGTGGAGTCTTCACGTCCGGGAGGTGCGATATGGCAGATGATGGACTGGCTGTGGGTGTAGCCGTTGTCAGAACCTCCTGACGATTGCTGGGTCGGAATAATGGCGGAGAGGCTGTAGTAGCCGTCGCTCATTCCGCTCCAACCCCAGTTGAAGTGGTAGAAGCCTTTTCCGTCATATCCGTCACAGACGAAGGAATGGCCCATAGATGTGTTTCGCCCATCATAGATGACCGGACGGCCTGCCTGCACTTCGGCGGTGACTACATCGACCCATTCCTGATCCGTCATGAAACGGCGTTCGTAGTAATGGATGTTTTTATCGTAATCGAAGTGGTTGACCAATGCGTCGATGGCATAGCGGATGGCGGTCATGCTCGTATTGGGTGAATACTGCATTCGCATGGCATGACCGGCTGCGTTCATGAGTGTAGCCACGGCAAGTTTGCTGTTGTCGGGAGACGCGGAGGAGTAAGTGTCAGTCATCGCGTCCCAGTCAAAAGCTCCGACTGTAGTGAAATCAAAGGTGCGGGTGAGGCCCTGGGCATTGTCATCGTAGGTGATGGTGCCCACCGGACGCTCAGGGTAGCGGTGATGATACATCACCTGTGCTGTCGCAGTTGCCACACAGCCTGTCAGGCATCGTGAGCCTGTTGTCTTGTCGGTAGGGCAAAGGTTGTTGTAGGGGGCAGCTTGGTCCCATTTGCTTTTTAGAAGCGGGGCAACGGGCATTTGCGAATAGATGAGCGGAGTTTTTCTTTCCGTTGCGCTTGCAGTTTGCTCTGTGGGTAGGGACTGGATTTGGTCGGCATATTGCTGAAGCCATGCCTTACATGTCTCAGGCATGGATGAAAAGTCGAGTGAGCCGCTGTCGCTGTAGGCGAGGACGGTCTGCGCCCGATCGTCGCCGGCTATGATTACATAGCCGTTTCCATCATTGAGATTGAAAATGTGGAATGGTTCGTCGGCAGCTTCTGAACTTCTGCCCGTACGCTCCGTTGGGCAGGGAGTGAGACCGGCGGTCACACCGCGCTCCGCGAGAAATTTTTCAGCGGAAATGAGTGCGGCGTTGCGGTCGACGGGAGCTGCTATTATACTTGCGAATGACATCTCTGTGAGTATGCATATCAGAAATGCTCTTTTCATGGGATTCGGTTGGTTTATTATAGGACTTGTAATAATGTTATGATATATACTGTGTGATGGATGATGGGTCTGTTGTATCAAAGAACCGGATTTTGATACTTCATCAGGGTTATGGATATATGGTTTCGGAAATTTGCGGAATTGACAGAAAGGGGGGCATTTGGTGTGTATGCCCCCCTTGGTAGTGCTATAAGAGGTTACTGTACCTTATTTGACAGCAATCTTGGCTGATTCGGAGTTGCCCTTGCCGTAGACAACGACAATGTAAACGCCGGGAGTCACGTCGAGATTCATTTCGAGGTTCGAAGCACCGTTTGCAGCGGTAGCCGATGCAACCTTGCGGGCCATCATGTCGTAGACGGCTACTTCAGCACCTGAAGCGAGGAGAACGCTCTCCACATTCAGTTTGCCGTTGGCTGCGTTGACCTTGAGGGTATTGCCGTCGGCAGTCACATCTGCGATACCTGACTGGTCACCCTTGACAACCTTGAGGTAGGGGAGGTTGCTTGCACCTTCGCCGATAACACCGAATGCGTCAGACTGCACGAGGACTTTCTCGCCTGCTTTAAGACCTGAAACGACGACTGTCGCATCTTCATTACCGACGGTTGCGCTCTGGATGTTGGACCAGTCACATTCGTAGGCGTATTCATTGGCGGGGTCGGTAAGTTTAACCATGCCTACGTTGAGGATTGTGCCTTTCGCACCGTGGTTGATGAAGGTATATGTTCCGTCTTCGGGAACTGTGAAGAAGCGGTCAACGGTGTAATATGCGTCAGGATAGGTGTTTGCCGCATCGAGGACAAGGCTCTGACCGCGGAGCAGATTGTTGTTGCAGCTGAGAGTGACCATGGCATCGAGACCGACAGTGAAGACTGCGTCGGTTGTTGCTGTTGATGAGACAGTCACACCGATAATGTTTTGACCGGCCTTGACGTATGGGCCTATCATACCGTTGCCGATGTTAGTGCCGCCGGGACATTCATTATGGATGGCTTCGACTTTTTCAATATCAAGCACAGGCATAATTCCCATGTATTTTGTGGTTACCTGCGATGGATAGTTGAAATTGTAGAGATACCATCTTGTTTCACCCGGAGCTAATGTGTGGGTGGCACCGGGAGTTTCAGTCATATTCTTGGGATAATATTTGTAGAGACCTTCCCATTTAGCAGGAAATTCCATAAAAGGACTCATTCCGTAAAATCCAGCGACCTTTGGTGTGATTTTGACAAGATATTCCTGATTGGGCAAAAGGGCGTATGTATTGCTTCCTTCAGCACCCATTGGCTGCATGGCTTCTTGTCCTCCATCGCAAAGATAAATCCAGATTAGTTTGTCTGTGCCTGGACAGTCGCCCCACTGAGCGGGATTTGCTTTTGGTGAAGTTATTGTGAACCAAGCCTCGGAGGGAGCGCCGTCAAGTGTCGGGAGGAACCATCCGCCTGTGGGGAAGGGCTTTGCGGTTTCAGGTGATGTGCCGTAAACTTCATCTGCAAAGGCAGGAGCCACGCACACACATGCTGTGATGATAGGGAGTAAAAGTCTTTTCATGATGAGGGGTATAATGTTAATGATTGGAAATAAGTCACAAATATTATTGCAAATATATCCATAATATGGCATATTTACAATAAGTACCCCCTAAAAAACTACAAAATCATAGCAAATTGAAACAGAAATTAGGCTAAATCATAATAAATCTACACATTGGTAGGTGAGATGTGCAGATTACTGAATTTTGCCGATGATGAAAAGACGGGCTTGAGAAGGTTCGGCATTTGAGCGCACGAGGACATTGCGCTTGAAGTCGCCTGAGTTAAGGCTGTGGGGATTTAAGATGCCGGAGATGTTTACAGTATCCCCCGGAGGAATCGGCTGGCGTGGATAGGAGAGGCGCATACATCCGCACGATGCGTGCAGATAGGTCAGGACCAATGGAGCATTGCCCGAATTGACAAGTTGGAAGTTGAAAGGCTTCTCACCATCGGCCTTGTTTAATTCGCCTAAGTCAACGACTGTTTTGTCGAAGCTCATGCGTGCCGAGAAATCATCGGTGGTCAGAGGCTCATCGGCCAATAGGGATATTGACGCGAAAAGGATTGCCGACAATGAGAGGGAGAGCCGTTTCATGATGAGTGCAGATGTTTATCCTGATCCTTACATTGCCACCATCTTGGAGAAAGAGGCGGGGATGGGGGTTGAGAAGTTCATGTCCTTGCGGGTGATGGGATGCACGAAGCGCAGGGTCTGTGCATGGAGTGCCATGCGATGGATGGGTGAACTCTTGGCACCGTAGCGGCGGTCACCGGCAATCGGATGCCCGAGGTCCTTCATGTGGACACGGATTTGGTTCTTACGGCCTGTGTCAAGCGACACTTCCATAAGTGAGTAGCCGTTGCGGCTCTTGAGGGTTTTGTAGCGCGTGATGGCGAGCTGTCCTTCCTCCGGATTTTTGGTCGAGTAGACCTCGAAGCGGGAGTTCTCGGCAAGATAGCTCTTGACTGTTCCCTCTTCGGGTTCAGGTTTGCCTTCGACCACGGCGAGATACTTGCGCGAAAGCACCATGTTGTTCCAGTTGTGTTGCAGACGGTCCTTGGCTTCCTGAGTCTTTGCAAAGACCATGAGTCCGGAAGTGTCGCGGTCAAGACGATGGACGATGAAGAGTTTGTTGCGCGGATCTTTCCATTTCAGATAGTCGCGCAGGATGCTGTAGGCAGTTCCGTCCTTGATTTTGTCGGTACCCATCGAAAGGAGGCCGTAGCCTTTGTTGACAACGATGATGTCGTCGTCCTCATAGACGAGTTTGAGCCTACGGTTATAGAACACGCGGAATTCGCGCGTAAGGTTGGCTTTCACCTCGTCGCCGGGGTGAAGCTCGGTGTCAAATTGGGTGACCGGAATGCCGTTGACTGCAATCTGATTGTGGCTCAGAAGATTCTTGATTGCCGTGCGTTTGCGGTCGGGCATAGCCTGAATGAGGAATTCAAGCAGACGCGCGTCTTCATTGACGCTGTATGTCTCGATAACGTCAGGCTTGAAGCTGTTGCGCTCAGCTCCGGGTTTGGTGGAGAATGTTTTCTTTGCCATGTCAGATTTATGTATTTTATTGACGGATTGTGGACTGTTGAACTATCAGGATTTCTTTGTGCGTGTGGAGGCACGGCGAGCAGGACGCTTGGGTGCCTTGTCCTGCTCCTCGATGAGCTGACGCACCTGTTCGAGCGTGAGGTCGGCAGGATTTTCCACAGATTTGGGAATCTTGTAGTTGTTTTTCTTGCAGGCGATATAGACACCGTAGCGGCCGTTGAGTATCTGCACGTCGGGATCTTCATCGAAGGTTTTGAGCACCTTGTTGTTGTCGGCCTCGCGCTTGGCAGTGATGAGTTCGGCAGCTTCCTCGATGGTGATTGATGTCGGGGAGAGGTCCTTGGGGATGCTGACAAACTTGCCGTCGTGGCGGAGGTAGGGCCCGAAACGGCCTACTGCGGCAATGACTTCCTTGCCTTCGAACTCACCGACTTCGCGCGGGAGGTCAAAGAGTTTGAGAGCTTCGGCGAGTTCGATGTCAAAGACGCTCTGGTCCTTGCGGAGTGAGGCAAAGCGCGGTTTGTCCTTTGACTCTGTGGAGCCAATCTGGACAATGGGTCCGAAACGTCCGATTTTCACCGAAACGGGTTCGCCTGTGGCGGGGTCGGTGCCGAGGATGCGTTCGCCTATCTTATGCTCGGTGCGGAGTTCGTTGGCTTTCTCGACTTCCGGATGGAAAAGTCCGTAGAAGCGGGCGATTTCCTGATTCCAGTTGCTCTCTCCTTCGGCAATACGGTCGAACTTCTGTTCCATGTCGGCCGTGAAGTCGTAGTCGAGGATGTCGGGGAAGTGCTGGGTGAGGAATTCGTTGACGATGATACCGGTGTCGGTCGGGATGAGTTTTCCCTTTTCGGCTCCGACGTTCTCGCTCTTCGTGCTTGATGTGATTTTACCGTCAGCCTTTAAAGTCATGACCTTGAAGTCGCGCTTCTCGCCGGGCTTTTCGCCTTTGACGATGTATTCGCGGTGCTGGATGGTGGAGATGGTCGGGGCGTAGGTCGACGGACGGCCTATGCCAAGCTCCTCCATCTTCTTTACGAGTGAGGATTCGGTGTAGCGCGGAGGTGCGAGTGTGAAGCGTTCGGAGGCGGTGACATTGTCGGCGGTGAGCACCTCTCCGGTTTTGAGCTGCGGGAGCATTCCCTCCTCGTTTTCGCCATTGTCGTCGTCATCATTGCCTTCGAGGTAGACTTTGAGGAAGCCGTCAAACTTGATGACCTCGCCTGTAGCGGTGAAGTGTTCAGTGCGTTCGGAGGGGGTTATGTCGATTGTTGTCTTTTCGAGTTCGGCATCTGCCATCTGCGAGGCCATTGTGCGGAGACGGATGAGACGGTAGAGGCGCTTTTCCTGTGCGCTTCCATCGACTGTTTCCTTGTCGATGTATGTCGGGCGTATGGCTTCGTGGGCTTCCTGCGCGCCTTTTGAGTTGGTGTGGTAGCGGCGCACTTTGAGATATTTCTCTCCAAGCTCATCGGTGATGAGTTTGGAGATGGAGCTGATGGCAAGCTGCGAGAGGTTGAGCGAGTCGGTACGCATGTAGGTGATGTAGCCGGCTTCATAGAGTTTCTGGGCTATCATCATGGTCTGCGAGACAGTGAAACCGAGCTTGCGGCCCGCTTCCTGCTGGAGAGTGGAGGTTGTGAAGGGTGGAGCGGGAGATTTCTTGACCGGTTTGACGTTGATGTCAGTGACGGTATAGACAGATTTCTTGCAGGCTTCAAGGAATTCGCGGGCGCTCTTCTCGTCGGGGAGGCGCTTGGCGAGTTCGGCGCGGAGCTGACCGTCGCCGGGAATGTTGAAAAGGGCTGTGACGCGATAGTAGGGTTCGGAGGTGAAGGCGTTGATTTCGTTTTCGCGGTCGACAATCAGGCGCACGGCCACTGACTGCACGCGGCCGGCAGAGAGCGCGGGCTTGATTTTCTTCCATAGCACCGGGGAGAGCTCGAAGCCTACGAGGCGGTCGAGCACTCGGCGGGCCTGCTGGGCGTCGACGAGGTGAAGGTCGATGTCGCGTGGCTGCTCGATGGCGTTGAGGATGGCGTTCTTGGTGATTTCGTGGAAAACGATGCGCTTCGTGTTCTCCGGTTTCAGTCCGAGGACTTCGTAGAGATGCCATGCGATGGCCTCACCCTCGCGGTCCTCATCGGATGCGAGCCATACGGTCTCGGCCTCCTTGGCTGCCTTCTTGAGTTCGGCCACAAGATTTTTCTTGTCAGCAGGTATCTCATAGACCGGCTGGAAGTCGGAATCGACCTTGATGCTGATATCTTTTTTGCGGAGGTCACGGATATGACCATAGCTCGACATGACCTTGAAGTCTTTGCCGAGGAACTTTTCAATAGTCTTGGCCTTTGCCGGAGACTCTACTATAACGAGGTTTTTCAACATATTCTTGCTTAAGTGTTCCGCCGAACGGTAAGAAATCCTGCGGGTGATGGCAAACGGACCTGTAAATCGGGCCGTTTATCGCTTTTCAGAGCGCAAAGGTAAAAAATTATATTAAATATGTGTTAATGCTTTAACAATTTATCACACTTCACGCGGACGGAGGAGTTCGACGAGTTCGGCAACGCCGACGGTGGCGGGTTTTGCAATCACATTAACATTTCCCGGAACGGGGGCCGGACGCGGGTCTATATAATATATAGGTACACCCGGGCGGACGTAGTGGAGGAGGCTCGCTGCGGGATAGACGGCGAGAGAGGTGCCTATGACAGCGAAGATGTCGGCTTCCTGTGCCCACTCGATGGCACGTTCGATATTGGGGACGGCTTCCTGAAAGAAGACGATATGTGGGCGCACGGGGTCGCCGTAGCTGTCGCGGGTATCGGGAGTGGTTTCGAGATGTTCCTCGTCAAGTGTGTAGACACGTGTCTCGTCGCGGGTTGAGCGGACTTTCATTAACTCACCGTGGAGGTGGAGGATTTTCGAGCTCCCTGCGCGTTCGTGGAGGTCGTCGACATTCTGGGTGATGACGTAGACATCATACCATTTCTCCAGTTCGACAAGACCGGTGTGGGCAGCGTTGGGTTTGCAGTTCATCAGCCCTTTGCGGCGTTCGTTGTAGAATTGGTGGACGAGTGCTGGGTTGCGGGCGAATCCGTCGGCACTGCAAACATCCATCACCGGGTAGTTTTCCCACAAACCTCCTGCGTCGCGGAAGGTCGATACTCCTGACTCAGCCGAAATACCGGCTCCGGAGGATATGACGAGTTTTGGCTTTTTCATAAGCTATAATTAAATTTCGTACTTAGTACTTAGTACTTCATACTTCATACTTACTACTTAGAACTTAGTACTTAATACTCAGTATCCGTCTCTATACTCTATACTTTAATCTCTATACTTCTATAACACTAACGTTTGGATTTGAAAAATGTGCGCATGAGGTCGGCACATTCTTCACCGAGGACACCTTTCACGACTTCGGCACGGGGATGGAAGGGGGATTTGGCAGTGAAAGTGTGGTAGCCACGCTTATCGTCAGCCGTTCCGTAGACAATGCGGCTTATCTGCGCCCAGCCGATAGCTCCGGCACACATCAGGCAGGGTTCGACCGTGACGTAGAGCGTGCAGTCCTGGAGATATTTTCCGCCGAGGGTCATGGCTGCGGCGGTGATGGCTTGCATTTCGGCGTGGGCCGACACATCGGCGAGTGCTTCGGTCAGGTTGTGGCCACGCCCGATGACCATGCCGCGGGGCGAGACTACGACAGCACCGATCGGCACCTCGTCGCGCTCCATTGCCTCACGCGCCTCCGCAAGCGCCATCCTCATATATTTCTCGTCAGTTTCAAGTTGAGTCATAGTGAATTGTCGGGTTGGTGATGGAGTTGAGAATTCAGGGGTAGGATAATATGATAAAGTTATTTAATGTGAGTTCTATGAAAATTAAGTAACTGAAAATTGGTGATTAGCGATAGAAGTGGTAAATTTAAAGTGTTGAATTCTAAATAAGTACTCTCATTGCTATGCTCACCGAGGACAAAGTTATTGAAATTTTCGTAATGGCGGATAAATTCTGCAAGATTTTTAACGCAATGCTCCGCAGTTCTGGTCTGGACATGCCCAAAGATGGAAGGAAGCGAGATTACCATCGCGATTGCCGGATGTCACAGGCGGAGATATATTACCATGTGATATATTTTGATATGAGTAATCATTGATTATCAGCCTATTCTCTAAGCTAAATCAATAATATTTATGAAAAAACAGTCCGTCAATGAAACTTTTTGGCAATTATCTGCACCTAACAAAGCAAAACCAACAACTTCAATATGACAAGTCCACCAATAAACGAAAAAGAGTTTGCTTCATTCATCAGGCAACATTCTCGAATCATCAACAAAGTGTCATATTTCTATGCGACACCGAAACTGCCCTTTGATGACTTGAGACAGGAAATCTATATCAATCTCTGGCTTGGGCTGAAGAATTTCCGGGGCGACAGCAAAGTGTCCACATGGGTCTACCGTGTGGCTGTCAATTCAGCCTTGATGGCTCTCCGCTCAACCGGGAGAAAGGTCGAGACGGTCGATATGGATCTCGCCTCGCTCGAAATGTCAACCGAGCTTGATGATGCCCAGAGAGAAAATCTTCAGGCATTACACTCCTTAATCAACAGATTGGAAGAGATTGAGAAGGCCATCATCCTTCTTTGGCTCGATGAATTCCAGTATGAGGAAATCGCTGAGACTCTCGGCATGAAACGCAACACGGTTGCGACTAAAATACATCGCATTAAAGAAAAACTTTCAAAAACGATATAACCTATGCAACTCGACGAACTCAAAAAAAGCATGTCAACGCTTGAACAGGTGCTTGCAAAGACATCTTCCGATATAAACATCAATGTGGAAGCCTCGGAAACCGCGCAAAAGAAGATACTCAAAAAGTATCGCCAGTCATTCACTGCGACTGCCGTCCTCGCGGTAGTATTCGCAGCCTCTTGGATTGGCAATGTGAATCCGCAAGCCTTTCCCGCCCATATCAGGGCATTTCTCGTGATATATCTCGTTATAGCTACTGTATGGTATGTGTTTATGTATCTAAAACTAAAGCGGGTCGACATTGGCTCTCTTGCTCCTGCCAAGCTTTTTTCTGCGACGACAACCATCAGGCTTCTTACTCTCACAGGTGAGATTGTGCTTGGCATCGGATTGGCAGTGTTCTTTACGCTTTTCCTCCCGAATCTGCTGTCGGTGCGTCCTTTAGCTTTCTGGTTGTGTGTGGCGACACTTGCGCTTTCATGCCTATGGGGTATATGTTATCTATGGCCTAAGTATATAAGGCTTTTCCACGACCTCAATACTATTAAGTGACATCTGTCTGCACGCTTGTCCGGAGCGGGATTCTGAAATCTGTAGGGAATTAGCTCTTTGTGGTGAGGGAACTGTCTCAAATCGACCTAAGAGATACAAAAGCACAAAAGTGCATAAGAGACAAAAGAATTTTATAATACAGGATATGAGAGTAACTCTCAGCTCTACAGAAAAATACATCTTTTGTTTCTTATGCACTTTTGTGCTTTTGTATCTCTTGTGTCGATTTTATACAGCTCCCTCTGGTTGTATGGATGAAAAAGCTGTATTTATAGGTTGAGATACTCTTTGAGCGTTTCGACATATTCCTCAAATGCCTTGCGTCCTTTTTCAGTCACTTGGCAAACGGTCCGTGTCTTTTTCCCGACGAATCCTTTCTCCACTGAGATGTAGCCGGCCGACGACAGTTTGTCGATCTGGACGCTGAGGTTGCCTGCGGTGGCGTCTGTTTTCTCTTTGAGATAAACGAAATCCGCCTCGTCAACATTCATGAGTATTGACATCACGGCAAGACGTAGTTGCGAATGCAACAGCGGATCAAGTTCCTTCATCATGCCTCCTTTTTTAGTTTTCGTGAGACGATGAATGCAGGGACAATGAACATGAGGAGAAAGCAGAGGATATAGAGCGGAACCACCCATGAATATAACAATGGAATCTGACAGAGATTACAGATGATGACGGCAAAACCTGAAAAAATGGAGAAGAATCCGCCGAATATGTAGGAGTTTTCACGCAGTAACAGTCCGCTAATCACCGCTGCGAATCCTACGATTATGAAAGCGTAGTATAACATTGCAAGCCAAGCTCCCGGATAGCCGCATTGCTGGGCAATGAAGCAGATGATTGTAAGGCCTATGGCTATGTAGCCGACGGTTTTCCACACCCCGTCGCTGAGTCTGTCGATATAGGTTTTTGTCAGACTTTTGCTGCGTGTTTGGTTCGACATAATTATGTTGGCCGGTATTCCGATGACCGGAATGGCAAACCATACGAGATTGAACCACAGGTTGTGGGTGGTGGTGAGGAGCACCCATGCGGCCGTGGCTGTTACGATTGAGAGGACAGCCCACATCACGGATATTTTGAGATTCGGAGAGGCGACTCTCTGTTTTGTGTTTTGAATCATGGCAGCTATCAGCTCCATGCTCTCTTGCGGTGTCAGTTTTTTGTCTTCCATGTTAAGAAGTTTTGGAGGGTTGGTAAATGAGAGGATAAAAATAAAGATAGTTTGCAAATCGGTTTATAATGTAAACCGAAAGGATCTTAAAAAAGAGCGGTCGCGCGTTTCCGCTCTATTTTCAACTGCAAAGATAATGCGGTTTATTTTATAAACCAAATTTTTGAAAAGATTTTTTATCAAAAAAACACTGCTATGCTTTAGAGAAAGAGCCGTGTATAATCACACTGAAAAATAGGCTGATATTATGATATGTTGAATTCTGAGGCGTCTAATTATGGCGAATTCGCCACAATTAGAAATTTTTTCAGTGGTTCAAAGACCTGTGGCAATCACTGAGGCAGACTATCAGCCGAAGAATCCGTCGTTAACGATTCAGCCCGACGAAAGAACTTTTCTCTCGTCGGGCTGATAATCCATTTCGTTTTTTGATAAATTACATCTTCAGCAAAGAAGACCCATTATCTGAGTTGTTGAGTGAACGGCGAGAAGAACGGAAGATTGAGCCGAAATCAGCCGAGTAACTGATTGACAGTACAACCATATTCCCGTTGTTCTTGATATAGCGTTCTCTATAATATGGATTCACGCTTGAGTATCCCCATGAAGGGTATTTTGTTCCTTTCGTATCAAACATGTACATCCAACTTGCCTCAAATGTCCAGTGCTTGTTTGGCTTATACTCAACGCTGAGAGCATCTCCATTTTCATCTTTTCCAACGTGATTGCCACTGAGATATTTCCCGGGTATCTTACGCCAATACGAGATTGTATATGGCCCTTTATTCCACCAGAGGGTAAAGCTTCCATCGAATGAAGTTAAGTGATGGCACCACTTCTGACCCATAGTTTCATAATGATCTAATCCTATATTGACATTAGCTCCGAATCCATATATGTCGTTCAGTTTCAAGTTTAGATTGCCTCCTGCATACCACGACTTCCTTGCATTGATGGATTGTGAAATGAACATTTTATTTCCAAGATAGAACATGTCTTCCATTACAAAATCACCTATATGGCGGTAATTCATAAGCAGTGATGCACTGAATTTCTTATACTGAAACGTGGGCATTAGTTGATATAGGAAGTTCTGAGACACTTTCAAATTGGGATTGCCGTTTGAAATCAGATAAGGAGACTGTTGTTGAGGATAGTCGGTTAGAGCTGACAGTGATGGAATGCTCGGAGTGTATTGAAATGCTCCGGCGAGACTCCATTTCTGAGATATGTTCCACGAAATTTGTGCTGTAGTCAGATTACGAATGAAGTGTCTCTTGTTAAGGTCGTTCTTTATCCAGTAGAGTTTTGCACCGGTTGCTACCGAAAAATAAACTTTACCTATCTGTTGTCCCAATCGAGCATATACATAGTTATTGTTCTCCGTAAGTACAGGCTTATAGTCTGTTGTGAGATATGTGTTGGTACTATGGGAAACAGTATTTTGATAACCTGCCGACAGTGTGGTTTTGTCACTGAAAGAATGAGTATAGCTAATCTCACTGATAAGGGAACGGCGGCGGCTATCAACATCCATAACATAGTCGGATGTTGAACCGTCACTATAGAAGTATTTGTTATTACGGCGATAATCGCTGGAACTTAACGTTCCTACCAGTTGTATCTCCAATGCGTCTTTCTCATTGAAATCTCTCTTGAAAAATAAATCAAGCGATGGAGCCAAATCTTTACTGGTAGTGAGGTTCTGATTCTCGTATTCGCCAAGATATGAGTCAATGGTATTTGCCAATGAACGATTCTTGTTATAACTTGGAGTCATACGGAATGTCGCCGAGAACAGAGTGTTGACATTTGGACTATAATCGTACTTCAACCCAATGTTATGATAATGATAATTGAAAGGATTGCGGTCGTGTTCTTCGAGATTCACACGGAAATCATCACCGATATAGCTTTTTGTGGTATTGTCGAACACTTGTTGATAGTTACGCCATGATGGATTATATGACAACGTGAATTGCGATGGTCCTTGATGATAAGAGGCTCGCACATTACCATCAACGAACGCCGTATTTACAGCGCTTCTGCCCCAAATATAAACTTGTCCACCGTCATTGCGTTTTTTGAGTGTAATGTTCAAAAATCCGTTGTTGCCACGGTCGGCGTAACGAGCCGGTGTAATTCTTGAAAATTCAATCTTGGCAATATCTTTAGGTTGAAGCGCATTGAAATCGTCAATAGACGACGGAACACCGTTTATGAGAATAACCGGACTACCTCCATCAACAGACAAAGTCCTATTGATTGGATTTGCTTCCAATCCGGCAAGAGGAAGTTTCTGAAATAAGCTGATGGCAGTTGAAGATGCTTTCACATCAGAACCGGAGGGGAATATAATTGTTCGCCCTTTTGCATCAATCATCGAATTGGCAGACACTTGAACTTCGTCTAATGTAATACCCTCTGATAGATAAACTGTCCCCACATTGACGTTTTTGTCAGATTCAATTACTATTTCAGTGGTATTAAATCCTGACATGGAAATTTCAAGGATTAATTTCGAGTTGAGAGTGGTGGATATGTCAAATACACCATTCTCGTCAGTAGTAACACCGTTGATGAATTGTGGGCCGGACATGAGTCGGCAGGTTGCGCCCACAATGACTGTCGAGTCATTATCGGAGCGAACTTCTCCTTGAATCGTCCTTGCAGACATTGTGGCTACTGAAACTAATATAGCCGTAATCAGAATAGTTAAACGTGTCATTGTCTTTATAGCAAGTTTGCTCGAATTGCACTCATATATAGAAGCGTGAGTCAACTATGTCGGTTTGAAGTTCGTAAGAAAACGTTAGAGCAGATGTAACAATAGTGACCAACGCACATGCGTGAGAAACACCATGCTATCTCTTGCTCTTGTTGGGAGTTTCCTACGTTCTCAAACTACAAATAAGCATAAGGCTTCTTATTTTCCAAAAATTCGTGACGAGAAATATCTCATTAAATGCAAATATACGGATTTTATTTGATACCAAAAGAGCCTTGATAAAAGAAATTTGAGCAAACAAGTAGAATTAAATAAAATGCTCTGCTTTAGAAAAAGAGCCGTGTATAATCACACTGAAACGTTGGCTAATAACCTGATATATTAATTTTTTTGATGTATCTTTGCATTTGAAATCAAACGCTTATCCCCAAATGGCAAAAATAACGGTTCAAAATACTCCAATTACCGTAATCGGAGTTGACGGAGATGATTATATTTCGCTGACAGACATGGCAAAAAGCCAACTGCAAGAACATATAATATTCCGTTGGCTCAGTCTCAAAGGCACGATTGAATACCTCGGCGAATGGGAGATGCTATATAATCCGGATTTTAATTGTACCGAATTCGGTGCAATTAAAAATGCAGCCGGAAGCAATAATTTTGTCCTTTCCACAAAGGCATGGATTGAGCGTACAAATGCCAAAGGCATAATTGCCAAGGCAGGACGCTATGGCGGTACTTACGCGCACAGGGATATTGCGTATCACTTTGGAATGTGGTTAAGCCCTAAGTTCCAACTTCTCCTTGTAAAAGAATACCAACGACTTAAAGCCGATGAACAGCGGCTAATCGGTTGGTCGGCGAAGCGTGAGTTGTCGAAAATCAACTACCGCATACACACCGATGCCATCAAGCAGAACCTAATTCCGGCAGAAGTCACTAAAGCGCAGGCGAGCATCATTTATGCCAATGAGGCGGATGTATTGAACGTGGCAATGTTCGGCATGACCGCAAAACAGTGGCGTGAGGCTAACCCGGATTTGAAAGGTAGTATACGCGACTACGCATCGGTCAACGAACTTATCTGCCTCTCAAACATGGAGAGCCTCAATGCTGTATTCATAGAGCAGAGCTTACCACAATCAGAACGACTTATCAAACTAAACCAAATCGCTATCCATCAGATGAGTGTATTGGAAAGCGACAATAATGAACGAAAATTACTACAATGAAGAAACCTGTCAAAATCACGCTGATTGTACTGAGTAGCATTATTGGATTGCTACTGATTGGATTGGGTTCGTTGATTGTGTACGCTCAATTCTCTAAAACTCAACACGAAAAAACCATCAGGTATTATGTCGATGAACTGAGTATCGACAAGAATGATTTTAAGAGTGAATTTGAGGAAATATACCAACTCACTCTTGATAACTATTCTTTGTATCAAGCCAAAGGGTTGAATATGGATAGTATTCACATTTCGTTTTTACAGCGATTTGAAAACACTGATGTTAACAAGGCTGAATTTGGCAATATTCTGAAAGAATTTTTCAGCAGCTTGAATGTCGGACATTCGTTTGTCTATCTGAGGGATTACACCGCGGGCTATGCTCCTGTTTTTATAGAAAATCGAATTTTTGTTGATACTCCTAATGAGTACTTGTTGGCAAACGGCTTCGAAGATAAGGACGAGATAATAGCCGTGAATGGCACTGCTGTGTCAGAATGGTTGGATAAACATGAAAAATTCACATCGGCATCAACTGATAAAGCAAGAAGATTGAACACGGCTTTGGCTGTGTTCCGTTCTTGGGAAGATACGATAGCGACATACAATGTAGTCCGTAAAGCGGACACGTTGGAAATTAGACTGCCGTTAAAGAAATATGACCTTTTGCCGAAGGAGGTGGAAGATAACAAACTTGTTAAATGGTCGATAATTAATGACTCTATTGGTTACATCAATATTCAGTCGATGATGGATCCTGTGACTGATGACTTTATAAAGGCATACAGGAATGTCAGTGAACTTCCACATCTGATTGTCGATATTCGGAGAAATGAAGGTGGCAACAGTGGGAATGGCATGGATATAGCAGAATATCTTATCAAGAAGCCACAGCCACACTGTGTTTCTCCATCAAAAGTCATGGAGCCTCAAAGTGACGCATACAAAGGGAAATTGTACTTATTGATAAGCCCATATACCTTTTCCGCCGCAGAGAGTTTTGCTCTGGATATTAAGGAAAGTGGAAATGCTATTCTGATAGGCTCTGCAACAGCAGGTGATACAGGCAATAGTCCAAAAACATTCCATACCACAAATGGCATTTATTTCCGACTTCCAACACGTGAACCATCAAAATCACCAAAAGGATTTCCGATGGAGGGCATTGGCATTAGTCCCGATTATAAGGTTGAGCAAACTGTCTCTGATTTTATGAACAGCCATGACACAGTTTTGGATTTTACCATTGAGTTAATCAACAAGTAGCCAATAAATGTTTAATAACTGGCAAAAAGACGCTCAACTTATTTTATGTTGAGCGTCTTTTCGTAATAATGTCGTTCAAACAAATGGAATTAAATATAACGAACAGACCTTAAAAATAGCAAACCCGACACTATCGGTTCGCCTTTATTTTGCCGAGTAGTACATTTTAGTACACTCTAAGATAAAAATAACGACTAATAATCACTTGATTATTAGTCGTTATCAGTACCCGAACCCGGGATCGAACCGGGATGGATTGCTCCAACGGTGTTTGAGACCGTCGCGTCTACCGATTCCGCCATTCGGGCTTTAGGTGGGGATGATTGTAAAATTTGTCCCCGTCGGTCAACGATTATGTTTTGAACGGGGACAAAGGTAGGAATTTTTTTTTGTTCAGACAATAGCCTGACCGTTTTCATATTCAGTTTTTTGCTTTAAAGAGGCAAATTTCATGGTTGATTTTTAGAAATCGGTCGGAGCATCGGGGTCGGTATACCAGCGGGAGTAGCGGAGATAGTTGTTGGCTATCTTGATGTTAAGCTCCTTGGAAGTTTCGGGATCGACCATCTTGATGAACTTGGCGGGTGCGCCCCCCCAAAGTTCGTTTGGGCCGATTTTTGTGCGTGAGAGCACCACGGAACCGGCAGCGACGAGAGCGCCTTCGCCCACTTCCGCATCGTCCATCACTACGGCACCCATACCGATGAGGGCGTAGTTATGGATTTTTGCGCCATGTATGGTCACATTGTGACCGATGGATACATCGTCGCCGATTTCAATGGTTGATTTCTTGTAGAGTGTATGGAGCACGGAGCCATCCTGAATATTGACACGGTTGCCGATGCGGATGGAGTTGACATCGCCACGGATGACGGTGTTGAACCATACGCTACATTCGCTACCCATGACCACATCGCCGACCACAGTCGCATTCTCGGCAAGGAAGGTGTCAGGGCCGATTTCAGGAGTGAAACCCCTTACGGGAATTATTAATGCCATTTTATTTTCATTAGAGTATAGAGATTTTTTTTTAGTATAGAGATTTTCCTCAGTATAGAGATTCTTTTTGGTATAGAGATTAAAGTATAGAGTATAGATAATTGCTCTACTATTAAAGATGGTCAATTGATATAATATCCAAACATTAAAACTATTATCTATACTCTATACTTTAATCTCTATACTCAAAAAACATGCCACTCAAAGGGCTGCTGTCGCTGCTGCGAGCCAGATGCGTTCCTCTTCGTTCATGAGGGGAGCGAGGCGGTCGTAGACGGTGCGGTGGTAGTTGTTGACCCATTCGATTTCATCAGCCGACATGATTGAGGTGTCGAACAGTTTGCGGTCGAAGGGGCAGAGTGTGATGGTCTCGAATGCGTAGAACTTTCCGAACTCGGTTTCCTCGTAGGGGATTGTCAGGACGAGGTTCTCGCAGCGGATGCCGTAGCGGTCGGTGAGATATACGCCCGGTTCGTTGGAGGTGAGCATACCAGGAGTGAGCGGAGCGAGGGTGTCGTTGAGACGGATGCTCTGCGGGCCTTCATGCACGTTGAGGAAGTGACCGACACCGTGGCCTGTGCCGTGGAGATAGCTCTTGCCCTCTTTCCATAATGGCATACGGGCCATTGCGTCGAGCTGGGCGCCACGGGTGCCTTCGGGATAGATGGCGGTAGCGATTGCGATGTGACCTTTCATGACAAGGGTGAAGTCATGGCGCATATCAGCAGTGGGTTCGCCGAGCGCGATGGTGCGGGTGATGTCAGTGGTACCGTCGAGATAGTTGGCTCCGGAGTCGATGAGCAGAAGATTACCTTTGGTCACGGGGATGTCGCTCTCGGGTGTTGCCGAATAGTGGACAATTGCGCCGTGGGCACCGAAACCGCAGATGCTTTCGAAGCTGAGGTCGAAGTAAAGGTCACCCTTGCTGCGATGTTTGAGCAGGATGTCGGCCACGCCGATCTCAGTCAGAGTCTTACCTTCCTCCACTGTCTTCTCGATTTCCATGAGCGAACGCACCATAGCCACACCGTCGCGGAGATGGGCTTCGCGGATACCTGCAATCTGGATGTCGTTTTTGATAGCCTTGGGAAGTGCCACAGGTGAGTCGCCTTTGACGTAGCGACCTTCGAGCACATGGGCGATTGCACCCGATGCGCGGCTTCCGCTGAGAAGGACGGTCACATCGGCGGGGAGGGCGGCGAGAGCCGAAAGTACGCTGTTGTAGGGAGCGACTGCCACACCTGCATCTTTGAGATATGCTTCCACTTCGGGAGTCATTTTTGCCTCATCGACAAAGAGGGTACTGCCTTCGGGAGCGAGATAGAGGAACGATGTGGCGACCGGGTTGCAGGGGACATCATTCGAACGGATGTTGAGCACCCATGCAATCTCATCGAGCGCGGAGGTGAAATATGCTTTTGCACCCTGCGAGGCGGCATCCTTGAGGATACGGGCGATTTTTGATTTGGCAGATTCTCCGGCATACTTCTCATCGTGGATGAAAATCTTGTCGGAGGGTAGGGCAGGGCGGTCGGCCCATACGCGGTCGATGGGGTCGAAGTCCACGTCGAGTTCTATGCCGCAGGAATTGAGGCGGGAGCGGAGAGCCGCCGTATCGTCGATTGACATGAGCAGTCCGTTGATGCCGACTTTGTCACCCTTGTGGAGATGTTCGCAGAGATATTCGGTGATTGACGGAGTGTCGGGCAGCCCGTCCTTCATCAGAATTATACCTGTTCCTTCAATCTGCTGTGCGCCTTGGAGGAAGTAGCGGCTGTCCACCCAGAGGAGGGCTTCCTTGTCGGTCACAACCATTGTGCCGGCCGATCCGGTGAAACCGCTGAGATAGCGGACAATGTGCCAATGTGATGAGATGTATTCGCTCAGATGGGCATCCGTGCGGGGAAGTATGACTGCCTTCACTCCGGCAGCTTCCATTTCTTTGCGTAGAGCGACGATGCGCTCGATGATAAGATTCTGCATATTCTTGTTGGTATGTTTTGAGAGTTGTTTATTCAGTGTATTCATTCAAGGTCTATACGGAGACCCTCGTTGGCGACGATGACTTCCGGGAATTCCTCGGAGGCTTCACGGAGAAGGATTTCTTCGGAATTGTAGCGTTTTGAGAAGTGTCCGATGATAAGTCTTTTCGCTCCTGCCATAGCCGCAATTTTTCCGGCCTGACGTGCGGTGGAGTGTCCGCGTTCGCGTGCCTGGGTTTCAAGCGAGTCATCGTAGGTGGCCTCATGGTAGATGGTGTCCACACCCTTTACGTCCTCTGCTACGCGCGGGTCCATCATCGTGTCGCTGCAATATGCATAGCTGACAGACGGGTCAGCGTCCGTAGTGAGCATGGCGTTGGGGATGACTGTCCCGTCATCTTTCACAAAGTCCGCTCCCTCCTTGATGGCTTTGAGCTGTGATACGGGGACATTGTGAAACTTGACGGCATCACCGCGCAGATGGCGCATCTTGGGTTTCTCGCGGAGGATGTAGCCGTTGCAGGGGGTACGGTGATAGAGAGGGAAAGTCTCGATGATAAGGCCGGAGTCCTCGTAGACCACACGCCTTTCTCCCTCCTCGATAATGTCATAGATGATTTCGAAGGGTGAGTTGCGGTTGAAAAAATCCATCCAGTCTTTCATGAGGCGGGCGCCTTCGCGGAAGATGTGGATTGTCACCGAGCCGGTCACCTCGTGGAGAGCCATGGTCGAAAGCAGTCCCGGCAATCCGAAAAGATGGTCGCCGTGGAGATGAGAGATGAAGATATGGTTCAGACGCGAGAATTTCAGTCCCAATTTCCGGAACTGGGACTGTGCGCCCTCGCCACAATCAATCATGAAAAGCTTGTCGCGGAAATCCACCACCTGACACGACGGCTGGTGGCGCGCAGTCGGAGTGGCCGAACCGCATCCGAGTATATTGACCTGAAACTTTGCCATAACAACGCAAAAGTACACAAAAAGTCGAAATATACGTTCTAATTTTTTGTGTAAATCATAGGTACACTACAAAAATTTCAAAACTGCGGTCAAAATTGCAAATCAATCCGTCAGATCAGTCACTGTCAGCATGTTCCCGCTCTTACGGACCAGACGGTTGTTTCTAAGCATGATTCCGGTTGTGGCTGAGTCATAGACCTCACCTACTTTCCCATCTGCGGTGATGCGGATATAGGAGGGTGTATCGGACTGGGTGCGGATCACATATCCGTCAGGAAGTTCCGCCATAGTGAGATGGACATCTCCGGAATCATATTTGCCAAAAACGTTCAGGTCCGAATCAACAATAAGTACATCATTGCCGGTATTCTTTATCAAACAGCAGCCTGAAGGAATTTCCAAAGAGGAATAATTATTATCACTGGAACCATCATGGACAAAAACAGGGCCGGTCACAAAATTCAAAGTTTTTCCGAATTCACCCTCATCCCATTTTTCAGGAAGGAAATCCCACTTATGACATTCGCCTGTTGCACGATTAAACGATGCCATGAACGGTTTTCCTTTTTTTATTCCTGTTTCAGGAGCTCCGATGCAACCGTAGTTTAACATGTGGATGGTATCGCCTCTGAAATGCAATTCACCCCTGCTCCCTGCACCATTTGGTAGTGGTGTCTGCCAAAGTTCCTTCAATTCAGAGTCGAGACAAGCAATTTTATCAGCATCATAAACGTAGATGAGGCCATTCTCGTCCATCATTGCCTCGGAGCCAAAACCGACGTTATAAACCATCACAACATTTATTGCGTAGAATCCGGTAAGAAGTCCTCCGAGAATTCCGATTCCGCTCGCAAGCGCTGATTCTCCCAATGACTTCTTCATGTCATGTGTGACATTTTTCAACGGATAGACAGTCATTTCACCGCTGAATATGTCGATTTTACCCAAATAATCCGACTGGAAAATAATTGTTGATGGGTCCGGTCGCGAAATCACGTTCCACTCCAATCCGTAATTTTTTCCTATCTTCTTTTCCCAAAGCTTCTCGCCGGTTGACAATCTGTAGCCTGCAAGTTTATCACAATTTGAACCCCTCACGCCTATGACTATATCATTGGCATCATCCACATAACACGGGATGTGATTGAATTTGGTTATTTCATTACCATTCTTCAGGTCAAGGAGCTTTACATCAAAAGCATCCTGCATGAAAACACCGTGGTCACAGATACCGACAAAGCGACCGGGGTAATATTTCTTGGCCCACAGACCGCGGCCATCCTCTCGTGAAGCCACCTTGATTCTTTTCTGCGTGTCGGTAATGGTCGGTTTGTAAGATGTAAGAAAAAGCACATACGACGCGGTATCTGGAAGATGTATATCGACACAATTCTGAGGTATCTTTATCTCAATATTATCAGAAGCATACACGGGCTGGCAAATGAGCAATCCGAGGACAACCGCAAGCAGCGATTTCAAGGTGAAAGATTTAAACATGGCTGACAGATGAGTTGATTATCCTGCAAATATAAATAATATTTTGTAAATTTGTACCCATAAAATTAGATAATAACCTTTATACATACCATTGCGATGACTAAAAAACTCCTTTCGCTTCCGCCGAATCTGGTCGGTTGCTTCCATGATATAACCGGCTTATCGAAATCTGAATATTACTGCACATCGGATCCTGTCGGACATCGCCTCGGTAGTGGCGGTGGCACAACTTGGATTCTTGAGGAATGTCACCGCGAGTCGGATTCCGCTTCGGCGACTTTCGGCGAATGGCTCGGAAAGGAAAGGAAAATCATAATCCATGCCGGTGGACAAAGCCGCAGACTTCCCGCCTATGCTCCGTCGGGCAAGGTGTTGACCCCGGTGCCCATCTTTCGTTGGGAACGCGGACAATCACTCTCACAGACATTGCTCGACCTTCAGATCCCGCTCTATGAGCGCATCATGGCCACGGCTCCGGCAGGATTGAACACCATGATTGTCAGTGGCGACGTCTACATCCGTGCCGCCGAGCAGCTTGCACCCGTCCCTGATGCGGATGTCGTGTGCTACGGCCTTTGGCTCAGCTCATCCATTGCGAAGAACCACGGGGTCTTCTATAGCACTCATGATGCACCCTCTACGCTCAACCGTATGCTTCAGAAGCCGTCGGTCGAGAAGCTCAATTCTCTCCTGCAGACAGGCTATTTCCTGACCGACATAGGCATCTGGCTGCTTAGCGACCGTGCGGTTGAACTTCTGCGCAAGCGTTCGCGCAATGCCGACGGCTCATTCAAGGAATATGATCTCTATTCCGAGTTCGGACGCGCCCTCGGAACCGATCCGGAAATCGTAGATCCGGAGCTTAAGGAATTGTCGGTGGCAATTGTACCCCTGCAGGGCGGTCAGTTCTATCATTTCGGAACCGGCCGCGAGATGATTTCTTCGACGCTTGCCATTCAGAATCTCGTCAACGATCAGCGCGAAATCATGCACCGCGACCGCAAGCCTCACCCTTCGATTTTCGTGCAGAATGCGCTTACTGACCGTCCGTTTGACCATACACATGCCAATATCTGGGTCGAGAACAGCCATGTTGCCAAAGGCTGGACTCTGACCACTGACCATATAATCACCGGTGTCCCCCGCAACGATTGGGAACTCACGCTTGCACCTGGCCAATGTATCGACATCATCCCCGTCAAGGATGATGCATACGCCGTGCGTGTCTACAATATCGACGACCGTTTCGCAGGCGAGGAGCAGAAGCGCCCCCGCTTCCCGGTTGTGACAGATATTGACGAGATGGGCCGGATGGTCAAGGAAATGCTTGCCGGAAATGACAGCTTTGAAGGCTGTGAGTTGCTGAGTGCCGAACGCATCTCTGACATCGCGCGTCTTGACCGTCTTGTTGCGCAGCGCCGTGAGTTCCGCAAGGCCAACCGCATCGCGCTTGCCGACAACCATCATCACAGCGTCTTCTATCAGAGCGACCTTCTTGAAGCCGCGCAGGCATTTGCCAATGATGGTCTGAATCTTCCGTCACCTGTTGCGGAAACCGAACCGCTGATAAAAAGAGCGAGTGATGCAATGTTCCGCGCGGAAGTCATGCGCCTTTCAGGTCTTGACGGTCAGGAAGAGCGCAACCGTGCGTTCTCGATACTCCGCGAGGGTCTGACACGGACAGCGCTTGAAAAGAAGCAGCTTCCTCGCCGTGCCGTATGTTCCGACCAGATTGTCTGGAGCCGTTCGCCGGTTCGCATCGACATTGCCGGTGGATGGACCGACACGGCACCCTACTGTCTGATGGAGGGTGGTTCGGTCATAAACTTCGCGATTGAACTTAACGGCCAGCCCCCGTTGCAGGCCTACGTCCGTCCATGCAAGGAGCCGCATATCATCTGCCGCAGCATCGACCTCGGCGCGGAGGAGCGTATCGACAATTTCGATGCAATCCTTGACTTCCATCGTGTCGGCAGTCCCTTCTCCATCCCGAAGGCTGCTCTCGCGCTTGCCGGTTTCCATCCCCGTTTCTGCGAGATTGCCTATCCGTCGCTTAAAGCACAGCTTGAGGACTTCGGTTCGGGTCTTGAAATCACCCTCTTCTCGGCCATTCCTGCCGGAAGCGGTCTCGGCACGAGCAGTGTGCTTGCCGCCACTGTCCTCGGCGCCATCAGTGATTTCTGTTCCCTCGCATGGGACAAGAATGAGATATGCAGCCGCACTCTCGTGCTCGAACAGTTACTGACCACCGGTGGTGGCTGGCAGGATCAGTTCGGTGGTGTCATCGGAGGTGTCAAACTCCTCCAGACCACCAAGGGCTTCGAGCAGAATCCCTTGGTAAGCTGGCTTCCCGACACACTCTTCACCGATCCGGAGTATGCCTCATGCCACCTTCTTTACTATACTGGCATCACCCGTACTGCCAAGGATATTCTTGCGGAAATCGTGCGCAACATGTTCCTTAATGAAGGTTCGCAACTCCGTCTTCTCCGAAGCATGAAGGCCCACACAATGGAGATGTATGACGCTATCATGCGTTGCAATTTCAACCGTCTCGGTGAGCTTGTCCGCACCACATGGAATCAGAAAATTGCAATCGACCGTGGAACCAATCCTCCGGAGGTCGAGGCCATCACCCGCCGCATCGACGACCTCTGTCTCGGATACAAACTCCCGGGTGCAGGTGGCGGCGGTTATCTCTACATGATTGCCAAGGATCCCGAAGCTGCAGCGCGCATCCGCCAGTTGCTCCACACGGACCATATCCGTCCCAACGCCCGTCTTGTCGACCTTACCCTTTCCCGTTCAGGCCTGACAGTGACCCGAAGCTGATGCTGAGGGCTGTTTTCTGACAGCAAATCACCATCTCGTTTTTTACGTTTTTAACATAAGGCTCCAAGTTTTGGAGCCTATTTTGTTGGGCATAGTGGAAAAAATACTTAATTTTGCAATTGTTTCCCTTCCTGCGGTTGGAAAACAGCAGATTTACCACCTTAATATATATTAGATACACAATAACAAAATCATCAATATATGAACGTCCTTGAACTCAGTGAACAAGAGATAGTACGTCGAGGCAGTCTCGACGAAATGCGCCGTCGTGGCATTGACCCCTTCCCCGCTGCCGAATTTCCTGTCAGCGGTTATTCAGATGAAATTAAGGAAACCTTTGCTGATGATGCACCTCAGCGCGAAGTAGCGATAGCAGGCCGCATCATGGGCCGTCGTATCATGGGAAAGGCCTCATTCCTTGAGCTTCAGGATTCTCACGGACGTATCCAGGTCTATGTCAACCGCGATGAAATCTGTCCGGGTGAGGACAAGGACCTCTATAATGTCGTCTTCAAAAAGCTTCTTGACATCGGTGACTTCGTCGGTGTGAAGGGCTATGTGTTCCGCACTCAGACAGGCGAAATCTCTGTTCATGCCAAGGAACTAATCGTGCTCGGAAAGTCAATCCGTCCGCTCCCCATCGTGAAGGTTAAGGACGGTGTCACCTACGATGCTTTCGATGACCCCGAACTCCGCTATCGCCGCCGCTACGTCGACCTTATCGTCAACGACGGTGTCAAGGATATATTCGTCAAGCGCACAAAGGTGCTCAACTCAATGCGCAGCTTCTTCAATAGCCACGGCTACATGGAAGTTGAGACCCCCATTCTCCAGTCAATCGCCGGAGGTGCAAGCGCCCGTCCCTTCATCACCCACCACAATTCACTCAACATCGAGCTCTATATGCGTATCGCTACCGAGCTTTATCTGAAGCGTCTGATTGTGGGTGGTTTCGACGGTGTGTATGAAATCGGTAAGAATTTCCGCAACGAGGGCATGGACCGCACCCACAACCCCGAGTTCACTTGTATGGAAATCTATGTTGCCTACAAGGACTACAACTGGATGATGGAATTCACCGAGCAACTTGTCGAGAAAATCTGTCTTGATGTCAACGGCACTACTGAAATCAAGGTCGGTGACAACATGATTAACTTCAAGGCTCCTTTCCGTCGTGTCACCATGACCGATGCCATCAAGGAGCATACCGGAATCGACATCACTGGCATGACTGAGGAGCAGCTCCGCGATGCTGCCCGCTCGCTCGGCATTGAGGTCGACGAGACAATGGGCAAGGGTAAGCTCATCGACGAAATCTTCGGTGAGAAGTGTGAGGGCACATATATCCAGCCTACCTTCATCATCGACTATCCCATCGAGATGTCGCCGCTCACCAAGAAGCACCGCAACAATCCCGAACTCACCGAACGCTTCGAGCTTATGGTCAACGGCAAGGAGCTTGCCAATGCCTACTCCGAGCTCAACGACCCGATTGACCAGTATGAACGTTTCATCGAGCAGATGAAGCTTGCCGACAAGGGCGACGACGAGGCTATGATTATCGACCAGGACTTCGTGCGTTCACTCGAATATGGTATGCCTCCCACATCCGGTATGGGCATGGGTATCGACCGTCTCGTGATGCTCATGACCGGACAGACCACAATTCAGGAAGTGCTCTTCTTCCCCCAGATGCGTCCCGAGAAGGTTCAGCGTCGCGACAAGGAAGAGGCCTTTACCGCTATCGGCGTTCCCTCCGAGTGGGTTGCACCTCTCTATAAGGCCGGTGTCTACACTCTCGAGCAGCTTGCAACCCAGGCTGCCGGAAAGCTCCATCAGGAACTCTGCGGAATCAACAAGAAATTCAAGCTCGGATTCAAGTCTCCGCTCATCGACGAGGTTGGCCAGTGGATTGCTGCCGCAGCGCCTTCGTCGGCTGAATGAAACTTTATTTCCTGAATTCTTATCATCAGTTCGCGCATAATCATGGCATTCAATAAAATAGCAGTGATGGGAGGCGGAAGCTGGGCTACAGCTCTCGCCCGGCTCCTCCTGCGCAACTGCGATTCCATACTCTGGTACATGCGGCGAGATGACCGCATCGAGGACTTCAAACGCCTCGGGCATAATCCTGCATATCTGACCGATGTGCAGTTTGACGTCTCGCGCATCGAATTTTCAAGCGACATCAACTATGTCTGCTCCCAAGCCGACACTCTGCTGATGGTCATGCCGTCGCCCTACTTCAAGACGCACATCAACAAGATTTCCGTCGACATTTCGGATAAATACATCGTGTCGGCTGTCAAGGGAATAGTGCCGGGCGACAATGAAATCATCTCTGACTTTGTCATGCACCATTTCGGCGCTAAGTCCGGAAAGGTGCTTGTGGTCGCCGGGCCCTGTCATGCCGAGGAAGTGGCGCTTGACCGTCCGAGTTTCCTCACGGTCGGTTGCCATAACGTCGACAATGCCATTGAGTTCGGCAAGAAACTCGCCTCGCCCAACACCCGCACGATTCCATCGAGCGATGTCGAGGGCATAGAGTATGCCGCCGTACTTAAAAACGTCTATTCGATAGCCGCCGGAATAGTCCACGGCATGAAAGGGGGCGACAATCTCCTTGCAATGCTTGTCAGCAATGCCATCCGGGAGATGGAGCGTTTCATCGACGAGGCATGTCCGCGTCCGCGCTGCATCTGTGACTCCGTCTATCTCGGTGACCTGTTGGTGACGGCCTATTCGCGCTTTTCGCGCAACCATAACTTCGGCTCCATTATCGGCAAGGGCTACTCGGTTTCCACTGCCCGAATGGAGATGGAGCAGACGGCCGAGGGATATTACGGCACAAAGTGCATCAAGGAAATCAACAAGAAATATGGTGTTGAGATGCCTATCCTCGATGCAGTCTACGATATTCTCTACCGTCATGCCAATGCCGAGCGTGCCATCCGTGCTCTCGGCAAGTGGTTCATCTGATTCTCTGCAAATCAACTCTAACCCTATAAACAATATAAATGACAATCAAATTTTAAAATCATAAATAGCATGAAAACTCTATCCGTTGACATCAAAGAAGTTCTCGGCACAGTGAGCCGTGAAGAGATCAATAAGCTTGACGCCAAGGCTGCAAATGCCCTTGACGAAGTTCTTAACGGCACAGGTGCCGGCAGCGATTTCCTCGGCTGGGTTAATCTCCCCACCGAGACAACAGATGCGCTGCTTGACGACATCGTGGCTACTGCCGACAGCCTCCGCCAGAACTGCGACACTGTCGTGGCAATCGGTATCGGTGGCTCATATCTTGGTGCCAAGGCTGTCATCGAGGCTCTCAGCGACAGCTTCGCTGCCTATCGTCCCGCAACCGAGGGCAATCCCAAAGTGCTTTTCGCCGGTCAGAACATCGGTGAGGACTATCTCTACGAACTTCAGGACTATCTCAAGGACAAGCGTTTCGGCATCATCGTAATCTCTAAGAGCGGTACAACTACCGAACCCGCCATCGCATTCCGTCTCCTCAAGGAGCAGCTCGAACGTCAGCTCGGTGTTGAAGAAGCCCGCAAGCGCATCGTTGCCATCACCGACGCACAGCGCGGCGCTCTCCGTCGCCTCGCCACTGAGGAAGGCTACAAGACTTTCGTCATCGCCGACAACGTAGGTGGCCGTTTCTCCGTGCTCACCCCCGTAGGTCTTCTCCCCATCGCAGTTGCCGGATTTGACATCCGCGCGCTCATCGACGGTGCTGCAGAAATGGAGAAAATGACCAACACACCTGATGCTGCCAACCCCGCATTCCTCTATGCTGAAACCCGCAACGCTCTCTATCAGGCAGGAAAGAAAACTGAAATCCTCGTGAACTACAACCCCAAACTCCACTACTTCGGAGAATGGTGGAAGCAGCTCTACGGTGAGAGCGAAGGTAAGGACAACCTTGGCATCTTCCCCGCAGCCGTCGACAACTCTACCGACCTCCACTCAATGGGTCAGTGGATTCAGGAAGGCGAACGCACAATTTTCGAGACCGTAATCTCTGTTCAGGAGAGCGCTCACGAAAAGCTCATCCCCTCCGACGAAGCAAACCTCGACGGTCTCAACTACATCGCAGGCAAGCACATCGACGAAGTCAACAAGATGGCTGAACTCGGTACCCGCATCGCACACGTCGACGGTGGTGTCCCCAACATCCTCATCACCCTTCCCGCACTTGAAGAGAAATACCTCGGCCAGCTCATCTACTTCTTCGAGAAGGCTTGCGGTATCAGCGGCTACATCCTCGGTGTGAACCCCTTCAACCAGCCCGGTGTCGAGGCCTACAAGCGCAACATGTTCGCCCTCCTCGCAAAACCCGGCTACGAAAAAGAAACCGAAGCCATCAAAGCCCGTCTCGGCTAAAAATCCCGAAGACAGACTAAAACCTTGCTCTGACAAAAAGTCAGAACAAAGACAAAAATTCAACCATAAAAAGTCCGCCAAGTTTACCAAAAACTTGGCGGACTTTTTATGTCCTTTTTTCATCCCTATTCGCCCTATTCGCCCTATTAGTCTTATTGGCCCTATTCGCCATATTAGCCTTATTGTCCCTATCAGCCCTCTCTGCCTTATTGGCCCTATTAGTCCTATTGGCCTTATTAGCCTTATTAGCCCTATTAGTCTTATTATCCCTCCTCCTCCCATTCCCTCCTTAAATTCCGCCTTCATCCCCCACATATCCCCTTGATTTCCCCCTCTTATCCCCGACTTCCGCCTGATAATCGCCACCAAACTTCCATCCAAAATCCGAATTACCCCCTCACAACTAAAAACTTACAACTCACAACTCCCCCGCAGCTTTACATAACTATTAGGTATGAAAAAGCTGTTTCTACTACTTGCGGCCCTCATCACCAGCC
>NZ_CAJTMT010000010.1 GCF_910577345.1 uncultured Duncaniella sp. | reverse complement strand
ATATTCTTGTGCTTGCCGGAGATATTGCCTATCTCGGCACTGAACTGTATTCCGAACATCCATTCTGGGATTGGTGCAGCCGCAACTTCAATCGGACTATCGTTGTCCCCGGCAATCATGAACTGTACCGCAGTTTTGATATAAATGAACTATGCGAGGGCTGGACATTGGATATACGCGCAAATGTCAAGGCTTATTATAACTCTGTAATCTCGCTTGACGGTGAAACCGACTTGATAGTCTCAACACTTTGGGCACATATCCCACCCTCCGAGGCTTATTTCACGGAACATGGAGTTGCCGATTTCAGAGCGATTCGGGATGGCGACCATAGACTCTCATGGAACAGATTCAATGATGAGTACGACAAATGCGTGGAGTTTATCAGAAAGAGTGTTGAACATAGCAACGCCCGAACAAAGATTGTCGTCACCCATCATGTGCCGTCATTCGACCTTATGGCGGAGGAGTTCAAAGGAAGCCTTATCAACGGGGCCTTCACATCCGATTTGAACGCTCTGATGGAATCTCTGCCTATTGACTATTGGATTTACGGACATTCACACCGCAATAATGACCGGGAGATTGGAGGCGTGAAATGCGTCAGCAACCAACTCGGATATGTATTCTCAAACGAACACGGAGATTTCAAGAGAGACAAGATAATTGAGATTTGACCGTAGCATAAAGACTAATCTGATGATTCCTATTGAGACAACTATTGCAGTTAAAATTTTTAATTTTTCCGTGAATATATTTGGTGTTTAGTAAATAATCCCTACCTTTGCACTACGAATTAAAAGGAAAACCAATTTTTCAATACAGAAAAAAGAAAAATTTTCAAAAGATGACACGATTTTACGCATATCCGTTTTTTTATTATTTTTATTTTGACAAAAAATAAGAACGGGATTTGCACGCGTAAATTTTTCACATACCTGCGAAATATTTTTCCAAATCATATAATCCCGTTCATACCCGAACGGGATTTTTTTAATATGTTAAGAATTTAATTGTGTTTTAACGTCTAATATAGGAAGAGATGAAGAAAGTCACCATACAAGGTGTGGCCGGATGCTATCACGATGCCGCCGCTCACCTTTATTTCGGCAATGAAGAGATTCAGACAATAGCCTGCGAGACTTTTCCGGCTATGTTTGACACCCTCTCGACCGATGCGTCGCTCTTAGGAATCGTGGCCATCGAGAACACCATTGCCGGGAGTCTGCTGCAGAACCATGAACTGCTCCGGCAGAGCAACCTCCGCATCATCGGCGAGCTTAAACTCAGAATCTCACACGTCCTGTGTGCGCTCCCCGGTCAGGAGATTGACGAGCTTTCGGAAGTCAATTCCCACCCTATGGCCCTCATGCAGTGCGAACAGTTCCTGCGCCGCCATCCAAACCTCAAGATAGTCGAGCATCTCGACACTGCCGGAAGTGCGAAAGAGATAGCCGAAGGGAAGCTGACCGGTCATGCCGCAGTCTGCGGAGAATATGCCGCGAATCTCTACGGCCTGAACATACTTGAAAAGAGCATCGAGACCAATAAGCGCAACTTCACCCGCTTCCTCATCATAGCCGACCCGCTGCTTGCCTCGGAAATCGGACCGGCTGAGCGCGACATCAACAAGGCTTCAATCGTATTCACTCTCCCCCACACACACGGCGCACTCTCAAAGGTGTTGACCATCCTCTCTTTCTACGACATCAATCTTTCGAAGATACAGTCAACCCCGATTGTCGGGCGCGAATGGGAATACAGATTCTATGTAGATGTCACTTTCGACAGCCTTGTGCGCTACCATCAGGCCATCGAAGCGGTGAGACCGCTCATCAAGGACCTCAAAATCCTCGGCGAATATGCCGAAGCGGGCATAACCCACGCCTGAAAAAACTGACGCAAGGCAAACTCATCAAAATCCAACGAAAAAAAATCACCAAACTCATGGAAATAAAACCTTCACAGAGAGTAGAGAACATAAAGGAATACTACTTCTCGACAAAACTTAAAGAAGTGGCGGCCATGAAGGCTGCCGGCGACGATGTGGTGTCGCTCGGAATCGGAGGGCCTGACCGTCCTCCCCATCAGGCAGTCATCGACACAATGACCGAAGCGCTCAACTGCCCTTCCAACCACGGCTATCAGCCCCACGTCGGAGTGCCCGAACTGCGTGAAGGTTTTGCCCGTTGGTACAAGAAATGGTATGACGTTGACCTTGACCCGAAGTCGGAAATCCAGCCGCTCATCGGCTCCAAGGAGGGTGTCACACACATCTCTCTCGCCTTCCTCAATCCCGGCGACGGTGTGCTCGTCCCCAACCCCGGCTATCCGACCTATTCCTCAATCAGCAAGCTCGTCGGCGCTGAGATATTCAACTACGATCTCGTCGAGGAGAGCGGATGGCAGCCGGACTTCGAAGCTCTGGAGAAGCTTCCCCTCGACCGCATAAAACTGATGTGGCTCAACTATCCCCACATGCCGACAGGTGCCCGCGCAAGGATGGAGACTTTCGAGAAGGCCATAGCTTTCGGCAAGAAGCACGGCATAGTGATTGTCAACGACAACCCCTATTCCTTCATCCTCAACGACACTCCAATGAGCATCATGCAAGTGCCTGGAGCGAAAGAGATAGCCATAGAGATGAACTCGCTCAGCAAGAGCCACAACATGCCGGGATGGCGCGTCGGTATGGCTGCATCCAACCCCACATTTATCTCATGGATACTCAAAGTGAAGAGCAACATTGACTCCGGACAGTTCAAACCTCTCATGCTTGCTGCCGCAAAGGCACTCGAAGCCGACAAGGACTGGCACGACGAGGTCAACGCCGTCTACGCGTCGCGCCGCAAGGTGGCAGAGCAAATCATGGGTGAACTCGGTTGCACCTTCGATCCGACTCAGAGCGGACTCTTCCTCTGGGGAAGAATCAATGACCCGAACGTCACATCGGAAGCCCTCGCCGACCGTCTGCTCCATGAAGCGAAGGTATTCCTCACTCCGGGATTCATCTTCGGATCAAACGGCGAACGTTACATCCGCATCTCGCTCTGTGCGACCGAGGAGCGCATGACCGAAGCGCTCAACCGCATAAAAGCACTCAACACAAAATAATTTATCCGAATAAAAAACTTATACATAGAATATAGACAATTATGGACATGGAAAATATCAAGCCGCTCGCAATCGACGGAGTGGAACTCACCAAGCCTATCATCATCTCAGGTCCTTGCAGTGCAGAGACTGAGGAACAAGTGATGCAAACAGCCCGCGAACTCCTGCGCACAGGTGTCAAAATCTACCGCGCAGGCATCTGGAAACCCCGCACCAAACCCGGAGGTTTCGAAGGTGTTGGTGTCCCCGGACTCGCATGGCTCAACAAGGTCCGCGAGGAGACCGGCTTGAAAATCTCGACCGAGGTAGCCAACCGAGGCCACGTCGAAGCAGCGCTTGAATATGACATCGACCTCCTCTGGATCGGTGCACGCACCTCGGCCAACCCGTTCGCAATGCAGGAAATCGCCGACGTACTCCGTGAGAGCGGACGCGACATCCCCGTGCTCGTCAAGAACCCCGTGAACCCCGACCTCGAACTCTGGATCGGTGCACTCGAACGCCTCTACAATGCCGGAATCACCCGTCTTGGTGTCATCCACAGAGGTTTCAGCACCTACGGCGAACACATCTACCGCAACCATCCGCAATGGCGCATCCCCCTCGAACTCCGTATCCGCTACCCGCAGCTCCCCATCATCTGCGACCCCAGCCATATCGGCGGCAAACGCGAACTCATTGCCTCACTCTCGCAGCAGGCACTTGACATGGGCTTCGACGGCCTCATCATCGAGAGCCACTGCAACCCCGACTGTGCATGGAGCGACAAGAACCAGCAAATCACACCGGAAGTGCTCGGCGTGATTCTCGACAACCTCGTGTATCGCGACGCACCGGTGCCTACTGAAAGCCTCGCACAGCTCCGTCGCCAGATTGACCAACTCGACAATGAGATGGTTGAAATCCTCGCCAAGCGAATGAACATCTCGCGCGAAATCGGTGCCTACAAGAAAAACCACAATATGCCCGTCGTGCAGCCGGGACGTTACGGCGACATCATGCACACCCGCGTCAAGACCGCAGCCGCAGCCGGTGTTGACGAGGACTTCATGCGCAAGATTCTCTCGACAATCCATGAGGAGTCAGTAAGAATCCAGGTGGAACTGACCGAAAACAAGAAATAAAACAGAAACGAATCATACAGAAGCCTGCCGGCGGGTTCTGCTTGCAGGAGACCGGCAGGCTTCAATTATATATATTTCCACAGAAACATAGACAGAGATGAAAATTTTGATTCTCGGAGCCGGAAAGATGGGCAGCTTCTTCTGCGACCTCCTCTCGTTTGACCACGAGGTGGCAGTCTATGACCCCGACCATCAGCGCCTGCGCTTCACATTCAATGCTCTCCGCTTCAAGGAACTCAGCGAAATCGAGGCCTTCGAGCCACAGCTCGTCATCAATGCGTCGACGGTGAAATACACCCTCCAGTCCTTTCAGTCCGTACTCCCCTACCTCAAACCGTCGTGCATCATCAGCGACATCGCATCGGTCAAGACAGGGCTGCCGGAGTTCTATGCCTCGTGCGGCCATCCTTTCGTCAGCACCCACCCGATGTTTGGCCCGACGTTCGCATCGCTCAGCAACCTCAGCAATGAAAACGCTATCATCATCAGCGAGGGTGACCATCTCGGCAAAGTTTTTTTCCGCGACCTCTACTCGCGTCTCCATCTCAACATCGTGGAGTATTCTTTCAAGGAGCATGACGAGACCATCGCCTACTCCCTCTCGATACCCTTTGCCGCGACATTGGCATTTGCAGGAGTGATGAAGCATCAGGAAGCCCCCGGCACGACATTCAAGCGCCACATGCAGATTGCGCGCGGGCTGATGTCGGAAGACGATTTTCTTGTCAGTGAAATCCTTTTCAATCCCAATACTCCCGAACAGATTGAAAAAATCCAGGAACAGATGGCTGAACTCCTCGAAATCATCAAGCACCGCGACAGCGAAGCCATGAAAGCCTACCTCGCCCGAGTGAGAGAGCATATCAGATAATCCCACTCTAAAAATGATTGGACAGTAATAAAACAATATCAATTGTTCTATTAAACTGAAAGAGGCTGTGTCAAAATGAACTGCACCCCAAAAGTTAGACAAAAAACTTTTGGGGTGCAGTTCAAATGAGCACAGCCTCTTATCAGATATGTCGCTAATAAATTATGTAATCCAACGTTTATTTAAGAGTCACGTTTTCGATGACACAATTCTCGATATTTGAGGTATCGAATGTCTTTGACGGATCGACGGCCCAGATATCGCGGAATGTGAAGTTGGTGAGGGTGTAGTCGTCGGTCTTCTTATCCTTATAGAAATCGCGGGTACATTCGAGGTGGCCGTTGATAAATGTCACGTTGTCGACACCCGAGGCAGGCATCGGATCACGGTCAACCTTGTTGAAGAACTGAGTCCATGTCTGAACCTCAACAGCATTGCGGACCGTACCGGTAGCACCGTCAATGAGGACATTGCGGTATTGCTGGGGAGTGTCGGGACGCATCTTGAAGAGAAGCACATGGTAGGTGCCGTTAAACTTGCAGTCCTTAAGTATGACATTGGAGCAGTCCCAAGCCTCGCTACCGAAAGTGACACCCGCGTTTGTCTTGCCGAAGGTGCAGCGGTCAACGATGACACGATTGACGCTACCGTTACCGGCAATGGTATCGACGTAGGTACCCTTACCACCTTTGAGGCAGACACCGTCGTCGTTCACGTTCATGTAGCAATTGCTGACGAGCACATCGTTGCAGACATCAAGGTCGATGGCATCAGTACTCGGGCCTTTGGGATAGCCGTCGGTCGGAGCGAGTATAGTGACACCGAGATATTTGATTCGCTCGCAATTGTAGAGATGGTTTGTCCAAAAACCGGAATTGACCATGTGGATACCGCTGACTGTGACATCCTTCGAGTTCGAGATATAGGCCATGCGCGGACGGAGCGCTTCGAGATTCGTACACTTGCGGTTGACCTTACGGCGGAGCCAGAATTCATCGTAGAAACGATGGCCGTTGCCGTCGATGGTTCCTTCACCTGAAATGGTGAAACCGTCACACTTGTCGGCATTCACGAGAGCGGCGAAATAGTCGATTGTCTGGCCCTCAAGTCTGGTTTTCACGATTTCATAGTGAGTGATGGCATCACTACCTTTCAGCTTACCGCCTTTGAGGATGTGGAGATGTGTTCCCGGCTTGAAGAAGAGCGAACCGCTGAGGAAGGTACCTTCGGGAATGACAACCACGCCTCCGCCGTTGGCGGCAGCCTTGTCGATAACGGCCTGAATGGCCGCGGTCTGGATGACGGTACTGTCGCGGCCAACGCCGTGGTCAGTAATCACATACTTCTTGCCAAGCTTATCGACTTTAGGAGCCTTCGAGTCGTTGAACCATGCCGGAACTGCGCTTCCGTCAGGAAAATTCTTGAACTCTGCATGAACACCGAGGGCAAAAGCCGACAGCAGCGCGAACATTATCGCCTTGGAGCTAAATTTCATAATAATCGGTTTATTAGAGATAAGATAGCGCAAAGGTACAAAAATTATGGCATTTTCACCAAATAACGTTCAGCATCCAAAAGCCACAGGGCTTTTCAATATCTGAAATCTGTTTCCTTTACGAAGATACGGAAGTCTTTTATGGCTCCCGGAGAGTGGGATTCCATTCTCGGGAGGTATTGCAGACCTCGCAGAGTGTGTGGGGCTCCGAGGTCTATAACTATTGAATGAGGATAGGCGATCCCGGAGACAGTGGACCAATAGGTTGATTCCTGCAGGTCAAATGTCTTGTCGGCGGCATGATTGCCTTTCTTTACTTCTTCCGAATCAGCATATCTCACTTTCCACGGTTCACGCGAGATGCGCTTTCCATCAGCATCCGTCAGATACAGCTCTGCGATTGCCGCTTCATCGCCGCCATCCTGTGAATTGAGAAGTTCCAGACAGACATATCTACCCTTTACGGGTGAATCGAAGTCTATTTCCTGCCATCCGTTGCCGGAAGCGAAAGAACCGGTAATTATGGCAGTCTCTGCTGAGAGGTCGAGAGTACCGGTCGTATCGCGGTGAGTGATGGGAGCTGTTTGCTGAAGTTTGTCGATAATCGGTTTATCAAGGCCTTCGGTCACAGCCTTTTTCGGACCGATGATGTCGAAGATGACAATTTCATTCTCACCCTTCCGAAGCCAACATCCGGGGAGATAGAGCGTCTGTTGAGGTCCGATTTCCCAAAAGCGTCCGAGCGGATGACCATTGACATAGACAAGCCCCTTTCCCCATGTTTCCATGTTGAGAAAGGTATCGCCCGTTTTGTTGAGATTGAAAGTTGTACGGTAGACACCTCTCGGCATCCTGCCATCATCGCCGGGGGTGAAAGCCTCAACCGGAAAATATTCCATTGAATTGTAAAATTCTTCTTTGTCATCAAGGTTGAACACTTCCCAGTCGCCGAGGTCGCAGACGAATTTATGCCCGTCACGGTTTTCGGTTATGGTCACATTATCTGTTATACCTTTGAAATCTTTGATGGCACGTCCGAAATTGATACGTCCCATTGCCTCAACAAGAATCTCGAGCGTTGCACCTTTACCGACCGATGGAAGTTGCAGGCTTTTCTCACCAAGACGGCGGTCAAGTTTGCCGATGTACTTTCCGTCGAGGAATACCTGGGCAAAATCATGGGCATCGTTGACGGTCAGCAGTGTGGAAGTCGGCAATTCCGGAAGCACGGTGCGGTAGAGGATGCTGCCGAAGCCCTGATTATATTCCTCCATGGTCTTTATCTTTTCATCCTTATGCGGGGCCGGAAGGTTGGCGAAAAGCGGGCCAACTTCCGTCAGTCCGAATGCCGGGATTTTGATTGTGGGGATGGCTTTCGGTACAGGCGGCAGTTTCCTATCGGAATATTTTGCGAGAGTTTCCCGTAGAGCATGATACTTCGGCGTTGGTCGGCCGGATTCACTTATCGGAGCATCGTAGTCGTATGATGTGACGTCAGGAGCAAACCCCGGGGAGTTTGCTCCGGCCCAATGTCCCCAGTTTGTTCCTCCGTGAGTCATGTACAAGCTGAATGATATGCCTTTCGATAGCATCTCATCTATCCCTGCAATCATATTTTCGGCAGGTCGGGTCTCATGGTTGCCACCCCACTTGTCAAACCATCCGCTCCAGAACTCGGAACACATCAGAGGGCTATCCGGGCGCACCTCCTTCAATTTTGCAAACTGCTTGTCGATATTCGCGCCGGTGCCGAAATTCAGGGTCCAGATAAGATCGTCAAGACCATTATTGAGGAAATTGGAAGCCCAGTCACACTGAAACAGCGTGACCTCCTCACCGAAGTTTTTACGCAACATATCCCGGATGGCACCTACATACTCCTTGTCGGTTCCGTATGAACCATATTCATTTTCCACCTGCACCATGATGATGGGTCCACCATTGGCTATCGTCATGTCTGCAACCTGAGCGGCCACTGCTTTCTGGAATTTGTCTACACGCTCCATGAAGCAGGGGTCTTGTTCACGCAGACGTATATCTTTTTTCTTGAGCAACCACCAGGGCAATCCACCCATCTCCCACTCCGCGCAGACGTATGGACCGGGACGGAGAATGACATACATATCATTTTCCTTGCAGAGCCTGATGAATTCCGCAAGGTCATTCTGTCCGGTAAAGTCAAATTTATCGGGTTCACTTTCATGTGCATTCCAGAACACATAGAGACAGATGGTATTCATCCCGAGCGCCTTGCACATCTTTATTCTGTGTTCCCAATAATCCCGGGGGATTCGGGGATAGTGCAGTTCGGCAGCTTTGACGACAAAGGGCTTGCCATTAAGAAGGAAAGTACCTTTTCCGGCCTCGAAAGAGCCAGCAACGGGGGCAGAAGTTTCGGCTTCATTGGAATTGGCAAAAAGCATTGTCGGCGAAAGCAGGCAGAGCGAAGCGCAAACAATGGTGTTGATGAGTCTTGACATAGCGTGGGGTTGTTATAAAACTACTTTTCAGAGCGGCTTACGATTACAAATCCGTGGTTGGGATGGATAGTCACCGGAACAGCACCCGGATTCTTGACAGCCAGCTTTTTAGCCTTAAGACTGTCAACGGGAGTGTCTGTGTAGATTTCCACCGTCTGACCTTTTTGGAGCATCGGCAAGTTCAATTTCAGATTAATCGGATGGTCAAGGGCATTTACACCGCTGACATACCAACTGTCGCCATGTCGACGCGCAATGACCACATATTTCCCGGGATACCCGTCGATGTAGCGGGTCTCATCCCACGTCGTCGGCACCTCTTTCATGAAAGCAATGGCATCATCGGGCGCCTCAGCATAGCTTTCCGGTGTGAGGGCAAAGTTCTGCACTGGATTTTGGAATAGTATTGCCGTGGCAAGCTGAAAGCCATCGGATGTGCGCCGGATATTTCCGTGGCGGTTCTCCTTCCCCATACGCTTGTTGAGGACAGTGCCACCATATTCCATCGAACCGACAGCATTGCGTATGAAGGGATGGAGGGTGGCATTGAATGCTTCCTTGTCGCAGAAGTCCTGCGAAAATATAAGGTTTTCCGATGCCAGCACGGCCTCGCTCCCGACATAGTTGGGATAGAGCCGTTCCCACCCTCGCGGGAGTGTGCAACCGTGGAAAATCACACTTATTCCATAGTCGGCCGCATCACGGAGGATGTCTTCATACAGACGCATTGTCTCCTGCTTGTCTCCACCGAAAAAATCGACTTTAATGGTCTCGACACCCATGTCTTTCAACCATTTCATCTCTTTTTTGCGCGGAATCGGACGTGACATCAGATTCGTAGGTCCCTGAACTATATCATTCCACCAACCGCTTGACGAGTACCACACGGCAATCTTCACGCCTTTACTGCGAGCATAGTCGGAAAGCAGTTCCATTCCATCGCGACCGATTCTTGTGTCCCACCAGTTGTCCACGAGCGCATGGTCATAACCCATCTCGGCTGCAAGATCTATGAATTTCTTCTGGTCATCGAAATTGATGCTTCCATCCTGCCAGATGATCCAGCTCCAAGTCCCTCGGCCGGAGGTTTTGGCGTCCGCTTCATAGAGCGGATCGAGAGGTGCCCATGGGATGACGGTCTCCACAATTGGCCCGAGGTTGTCGGCAAATGTGAGAGTGCGCCACGGCGTAGCTCCCGGTAATGATATTCCAGGTTCCGCGCTGCCGTTGCCATTGTTTTCCTCCTTCATCGGGTAGGTCAGTTTATACATGCCGTCGGTGAAATCACTCAACCGCGATGCACAGTATGCCCCGTCAACTCCGGTCTCGCTGACAAGCACCCATCCGCTGTCACCAACATGGAACAGCGCCGGGAAAGTGTAGCCACATCCGAACTGCGAGGGCGTATCCATCGGAGCATCGTTGCTATATTCCTCCTCATAGCTTGGTTTGGTCCTTTTCCAACCTATCATCGGCTCGCTCTGCGGAGTGATGAATGTTGTCGTATGGTCAGGAAAACGGAAACCGGTCGTTTCATCCATGATGACAACACTACCCGTATCCTTCTGCCGCGGAATCAAGTAACGGAATGCAATGTCGTTGTTTCCAACAAGCCACTCTATATCAAATTGTTGTCCGGCGGAGTTGGTATAGGTTTCAACAAGACGGTTAGCTTCAAAATGGACTTCATCATGCTTGATTCTGTCCTGCTTGAAGTGTCTGACAAACTTGTCGGTGGAATCTTTCACCACTGACAGGCCTCTGCTGAAATCGCCTATATCGGTTTTGAATCCAAGAGGCGAGTTTTCGAGCATCGCGACTCCTTTGTGTCTTATAGAGTAAACGGCCGAACCGTCTTTAAGCTCCGTGGTCAGAATTGTCTGTCCGTCAGGACTTGCAGTCTCTCTTGCTGCAATATCATTACCCACGACGAGCAGGGCAATAGCTGCGATATATGATTCGTAGTGCATCACGTTGGTATTAAATGGTTTGTAGTGTACGGTCTCAGCGTGTTTCGAATTCGTTGCGGAAATCATCGCCGGCCTTGACGAGCGGACGGGTTGCAGATGGCGACATGGGAAGCCATACACTCATCTGTCCCTGTCCACGGTGTGCCCATGCGTAGTAAGGTATGAGCGAGAGATTGACATCTTTCAAAGCGAGGTTTCCATCAGCCGCGCGCGTCAGGAGCTGCGCTTTTCCGTGGAGGATGGTTATACCGTTGAGACGGTCTGTTTTCTCAGCCTCGAATCCTGTTGCCGGATTCACGACGGCCTGCTGAATGTCGAAATCATTGTCGGGCCATTCAGCACAATAGACAAGCGGACCCCTCTCTACAGCTACGCGGCCGATGTCGGCCTTGACATTATCGTTGGCGGCAATCATTCTCGGGGTCATGTCGAAGTTGAGCTCAACGGTATCACCCTTTTTCCATTTGCGGGTAATTGTCATGTAGCCTTTGTCGAGTTCACTTTTGACTTCCTCGCCGTTCACTCTGACACTGTAAGGAGTGGCTGATGTATTCCCTATATAGGAATAGAGGTCGCTTGGAACCGGCTTGCCTTGAAGTCTGCCTGGGATTCTGAGTTTGAGCGAGAATTCTCCCGCACGGTTTCCATCGATGCTTACCGTCACGTTCCCTTCGCGGGTGTAGTCCCCTTTCTGAGAGAGCATCACCTTTTTTCCGGCAACCGAAAGCTCGGAAGAGTTGCCTATATAGAGATTGACATACACATCCTTATCCTTCACGGCATACACATAGCCCGGAAGGGAGGGAATGAAACGGCAGATGTTTGACGGACAGCACGCACAACCGAACCACGGTTGACGTTCGTAGTTCCCCTCGCTTGCCAGTGGATTAGGATAGAAGAATTTACCACCATCGATGGACATTCCTGCTATCAGACCGTTGTAGAGTGTGCGTTCGACAACATCATAATACTTCGCATCCCCGTGAAGAAGGAAAAGGCGATGGTTGACATATACGTTACCGATTGCAGCGCAGGTCTCACAGTAAGCCTCTTCGTTGGGCAAGACATAGTTGGCATCAAAGGCCTCACCCTTGTGTGTGGCACCGATACCTCCTGTGATATAGTATTTTTTGTTTACGATATTGTCCCAGATTCTGTCTATTGCATTGATGTAGGCACTGTCACCGGTAAGGGCTGCCACATCAGCCATTCCCGCATACATATAAGAGGCGCGGACGGCATGACCCACGGCCTCATCCTGTTCCACTACCGGCTTGTGTGCCTGACTGTAGGCATCCTTGCGGGCAGTGTAGCCACGTTTATCAAGGAAAAATTTAGCCTGGTCGAGATACTTCCTGTCACTGGTGACGAGATAGAGACGTGCGAGAGCCATCTCGGCAATCTGATGGCCGGGGACGAGTGTGAGCTGACCCGGGGCCTCGCCTATCGACCGGCAAACGCAGTCGGCATAGCGTATGGCTATATCGAGAAAATTTCGTTTCCCGGTAGCCTGATAGTGAGCCACGGCTCCATCTATCATGTGACCCAAATTATAGAACTCATGGCTGAGAATCTCCACTCTTTCCCATCTCTTGCCCGGAGCCATCCATGAATGTGGTTTGGCAGGATTCATGGTGAAGGACGTGTTCAGATAACCATCCTCTTCCTGCGCTCCGGCCACGATGGTAAGGACACTGTCGATATAAGCCTCCAGTTTCTTGTCGGGATATGTCTGGAGAAGATAGCTCGCACCCTCGATGGTCTTGTAGACATCCGTATCGTCAAACGGGAATCCACCCACCTCATAACTCTCACTCGGATTGGCAGCCTTTATGAAATTGTCATAGCGTCCGCTTTCCTCGCATTTACTGAAGGCAAGAGGAATGGTCACGTTGCGCGCAGCTTCAAGCCTCTGTCCCCAGAACGGATCATCTATCTTTACGGAAGTGAACGGGACAGGCTCGATCGGATAGCCGTGATGGGTCATTTCGGCATTGGATGCTGAAGCATTTGCTGCGTTGACGGCCAGACCAAAGGTGGCAAATATCAAAGCGGAGAATATTGATTTCATCTGTGCGGAATTATTGGTTTTTGAATTAAGGCAGATTGGTCGGAACAAAAATTTTCCTTTTGCAAATATAGCCATTACAATGAAGAAGTAGCGTTAAAAATTCAATCAATAACGTTTAAAAATCAATCAAAATGCCACTTTTAATGCTGAATGAATCAATCAATAACGATTTTGAGTCATTTGAGGTCCAAATATGGATGAAATATGTCACTTAAGGCAAAAACTGCAAAAGAGACCGCAAGAAGAGATAAACTTTTAGGCTTTTTGGGATGTTGGTATGTTACCGTAAAACCATCTGCCATCGCAATTTTCAGCAGAATATTCTTTACGGTCACGACCTTTTATAATTTAATCATACTTACACCTCACAACCAATTAAAGATTGTATGGACAAAAAGACACTCACCTCTGAAAACGGCCGTCCGATTGCCGACAACCAGAATGTTCAGACAGCAGGTCTACGCGGACCGATGACAGTTCAGGATCCGTGGTATATTGAAAAAATTTCCCATTTCGACAGGGAAGTAATCCCCGAAAGAAGAATGCACGCCAAAGGCTCCGGAGCATTCGGAACATTTACAGTCACCAATGACCTCAAGGATGTCACACGCGCCTCAATTTTTTCCGAGGTCGGCAAGCAGACTCCATGCCTCGTCCGTTTCTCTACCGTTGCAGGCGAACGTGGAGCAGCCGACGCGGAGCGCGACATCCGCGGGTTTGCAATGAAATTCTACACCGATGCCGGCAACTGGGATCTGGTGGGCAACAACACCCCGGTGTTTTTCCTCCGTGACCCGCTCAAATTCCCCGATTTGAACCATGCCATAAAGCGTGACCCACGGACAGGAATGAGAAATCCGACAAGCAACTGGGATTTCTGGACCCTCCTGCCCGAAGCACTCCATCAGGTGACAATCACCATGTCGCCCCGAGGTATCCCCGCCTCTTTCCGCCACATGCACGGTTTCGGAAGTCACACCTACAGTTTCATTGACAAGAACAACCGGCGCACATGGGTGAAGTTCCACTTCATCACCCAGCAGGGAATCAAGAATCTCACCGATGCGGAAGCCGAGGCAATCATCGCCAAGGACCGTGAGTCGAATCAGCGTGACCTTTTCGAAGCAATCGAACGCGGCGATTTCCCCAAGTGGAAACTTTATGTGCAACTCATGACCGAGGATGAGGCCAAGACCTACCATATCAATCCCTTCGACCTCACCAAAGTGTGGTATCACAAGGATTTCCCACTGCGCGAAGTCGGTGTCCTTGAACTCAACCGCAACCCTGAGAATTTCTATGCAGAGATTGAACAGGCAGCCTTCAATCCCACCAACATCGTTGACGGCATAGGCCTTTCGCCCGACAAAATGCTCCAGGGACGTCTTTTCTCCTACGGCGACGCACAGCGCTACCGTCTTGGCGTGAACCACAACCTGATTCCCGTCAATCAGCCGAAATGTCCGTTCCATTCCTATCATCGCGACGGAAAGATGCGCACCGACGGCAATCTCGGTGCGACAATCAACTACGAACCGAACAGCTTCGGCGAGTGGAAAGACTCCCCCGACCGAAAGGAACCTCCGATGGAACTCCACGGCGATATGTTCAACTATAACGAACGTGAATTCGACGATGACTACTACACACAGCCCGGCAAACTGTGGAGGCTTATGAGTGCTGAAGACAAAGCTGCAACATGCTCCAACACAGCAACCCAGATGGCTGACGTGCCACTTTTCATCAAACAACGCCACGTCAGAGCCTGTCATCTCGCCGATCCCGAATACGGCAAAATGCTCGCCGACGCCCTCGGAATCAGTCTGGACGAAGCCCTCGTCGCCGAAGATCCGGCCCATCCCGCCTGGGACAAACGCAAGCTCTAAAACTATAATAAAAACTTATTAAATCGTGTGGCTGTACCGTAATTTTTTACGATACAGCCACATAATGTAATGCAAATTACTAATTAATTAGCTGCCTAACACTTATCCACACCTCAAAATTTACCATGTTCGTCTCTTTTTAGTATTGACCAGAGTGAGCATTGCGGAGGCATATCTGCGGCCAAGTTCACGATAGCCTTCGGAGGTGAAGTGGAGGCCGTCGGGTGCGCCTGGACATCCTTTGGAACTGACGACGGTGGCGTTGGGAATGTGCTGAGGGAGGGTCGCCACGATTCCATTCATCGATTCACACACCCCTCCTTCCTCTTTCGAAAGCATCTCACCTGCAACGAGCGGTACACACTCCGCATCAAGACCGAGATCGGCAATCAAGCGGTCGTAGACTGCTTTCACCTTTGCCGGCCACTCACTGTCGCCGGTATTTGATTCTCCCTGATGAAGAAGTATGCCTTTTATGACACCTGTCCGCTGTGCCTCGCGGGCCATCTCGACAAGCCGTTTGTAGGGATTATCCTTATATGCCTTTACTATATTCTTCAACCAGTCCGGTTCCGACTCAATGTGTTCTGCACATGAATTTGGATCGAACAGCTCAATCTTGCATCCGCCGACAGCCACATTTATCACCCCTACCCTTACCTTTTCGGGCAGAGCCTCAACCATAGACCGGCCGAAATAATCGGCAGGACAAAGACCGGTGTTTTCCCTCACAAGCGGCGGAACAGCACTGTACCAACGACCGGCCATACGATTTTTAGATGGCATATCGACAACCGACATCATCCGGAAACGTGGACTGACGGCAGAAGTGTCCACCGCCTCGTAGGGGGCGGCGCCCTCCATGTTGGACTGTCCGAGGCAGAGATAGACATGGAAATCCGGATCTGGACGATTGACTATGACAAATCCACCGTTTTTCGGAATTGAAACCTTCACCCTACCCTTCTTGTCGGGACGGCAATCTTTCAATGAGCCGGAAAGAGATGAATCATCGGAATACAATGACAATGGGACACCTCGCATTTCCTCCGGTAGAGATATGGTGAGCTTTCGGGTCTCATCGGAAGCATTTATGCCGCAGACATACCAGACATCACCATGACGGCGAGCCAACACAACATATTGACCCGGATAGCCATCTATATAGCGCGTTTCATCCCAAACAGTCGGGACTTTTTTCATAAAATCCACTGCCCATTCGGGTGCATCCGTCAGATTGTTGGGGGCAAGCGCGAAATGCTGGACAGGACTTTGAAAAAGGACAGCAGTGGCGAGAGCAAAAACATCGGAAGTCACGCGCTTCGAACCCTTGGCTTCATTGTTGGCACTATAGTATTTATTAAGTGTGCTTCCACCGAAATCCATACTGCCAACCGCATTGCGGAGGAAAGGGAGGAAGGTTGCATCGAATGCTTCCCGGTCACATTCACCCTGCGAGAAATGCAGGTTCTCACTTGCACGGACAGCTTCACTCGCCGCATAATTGGGATACATACGTTCCCAGCCGCGCGGAAGAGTGCAACCGTGGAAAATAACCAGAATTCCATAGTCATTGGCATCCGCGAGAATATCATGATAGAGACGCATGGTCTCCTGTTTATCGCCGGCGAAGAAATCGACCTTAATGCCCCGGATTCCGTTTTCCTTCATCCACGCCATTTCCTTACGGCGTTTTACAATATCGTTCATAATACCTCGTGGGCCTTGCGGAGCATCGTTCCAATGTCCGTTTGAATTATACCACAGATAGAGGTCCACACCTTTCGACTTTCCATAACGGGCAAGTTCCTCCACCTTATCACGGCCAATCTGCGTATCCCACAACGCATCGACGAGGACGCTTTCATAGCCCATATCAGATGCAAAGTCTATATAGCGTTTCTGCTCATCAAAATTGCAACTGCTGTCCATCTTGATGATCCAGCTCCATGTGCCGCGCCCATAATTATACTTGTAATCTATGGAAGCATCATAGAGTGGCCTCACGACATCGAAAGGAATCGTGGTCTCCACTATGGCCGCAGGCGTATCGCCGACTGTAATGGTACGCCAGGGAGTAAGCCCCGGGAGCATCACGGCTGCGGAAGTCGAACCGAAACCGTTCATCTCCCCCTGATGTGGATAAGCGACGGTATAGCTGCCGTCGGGATTTCCACTCAGATGTGAGCCACAGTAATCGCCCGCCACTCCTGTCTCCGAAATCAGAATCCATCCATTATCACCGTTTCTAAACAGACATGGAAAAGTGTAACCCTCACCCCAACCGTTTCTGCCGGTCGGCTCATCTGCCGAATAGTGGGTCTCATAACTTGGAGATGTACGCGCGAATCCACCCATCGGGCCACTCTGCGGACAGAGGAATGTCGTCGTACCCTCCGGCATGACAAAACCGGTAGCTTCCGAATCGACCACACAGCAGAGAGTATCGCCCTGCGGATGCAGGCGGTATCTGAACGCCACATTGTTGTCACTGACCTCAAAAATCACATCGAAAATCTCCTTGCCGTCACGGCTGAATGTGAATTCCTGACGGTTAGCCTCGTAATTCACACGACTTGTCTTGATATTGGGAAGAGAATAAGAGTCACTCACCCTCGTCACAGGACTCGCCTTCGTCAATGTCATACCGTCAGAATAGTCACCGAGATTTGTCACCAAACCCAAAGGTGATTGTAGAAGGAAAGGCTTTCCGTCATAATCAACGGTATAGACCGGACGTCCCTCCGACTCGCCGACCGTCACCACGGTCAAACCATCGGGAGCAGCAATTTTAAAATCATCACACCATGCAGCCATCGGAAACAGAATGGCTGATAAAAGTATATATCTCATCATAGTCAAGAAATGTATCCGGTTTATTTTTTAGAGGGTGTTTAATAATAAATGTTAATCCGTGGGCGGTTTATCTTTGAGGGATTATCCCGTAACAATGAGGGAGTGTGCCCTTTGGCACTCGACCGTCATCGCCTTGGCGCTTTCGCAGCTTGCGGAGAAAGAACAGTTACGGGATAAGCGCCAAAGAGAAACCGAGGCAACGGTATTATAGTTTCATTGTATTTCATTAAAGTTTATTCCTTTTGTCATGAGGATGTATTAAGCTGTAAAAGTTACCTTCGGCTTTCCGTCTTTCGGGCATCTTTTCCGCTTTGTTTCAGTCGTGTACATTAAGTACACTCCCTCAACGCAGCAGAAAAGCTCCTCCGAAATACGGGACCCACGGGTTAACATTTATTTTTAAACACCCTCTTATTTCACAACAAGCTTACGGCCACCTGCGACATATATTCCCGGCTGCAATCCGATGCAAGCCTCCGCGGCAGGGACATCCGATCTTACTTTGACACCCTGAAGATTGTAGACATCTACCCTATCCTCCTTATCCGGAGAAACGACAAGGTCAAGGCCGGATTCGCCATCCGGATTATCGCTCACATAAACGCTCTTTATTCTAAATGGAGCATTGCCCCACGACCAGAACCCGAGGATAAATACATGTGACATATCCATTTTCCTCCCGTTACCACTGACAACATCCGAAAGATCAAACACAACCTTTTGCCCGTTGCCAAAGTCAAGCGCACCCGGATCAGACCAATAATTGTCAGTATCAAAGATTCGAAAAGAAACAGCCGAATTGTTCGGGCCATCCATCTCGGCAATCAGATAGCGATAGGCCGACAGATCCAATCCTGAAGGATATTTCCATCCGGCAAATCCGTATTTGCCTGTGGTGATTTCATGTGTCGATTGATTGAATGAACCGGTTTCCCAGATTGATGGATTGAAATATCCGTTAATAAGTGGAAATGGAGTTGATTCAAACTTCACATCCACATCATGGCGCGTCCCGTTCACGGAATAAGAGACAGATGCGGTAGTCGTTCCGATTGAGCGGGCATTGAACTTGCCATCTGACCAATCCACAATCTGCGGATTATCAATTGAAATCTCAAGACCGGAACTTACATTTGACTGATAGTCCTCCTTATAGTTGGCAATCACCGCAGCCCCAAGCGAACTGCCTGTCATGATGACACACTCATCACCATCCTGATTCGAAGAGAATGACAATCCTACAGATTCAGGTTCGGGAAGCGGGTCTCCGGCATATTCCTTGAACCAATGATAAATCGACCACGGACATGCCTGAGGATCATTCAGGAATGTATAGTTTCCTGTTGTTGCAGGAGTATCCTTGAATTGTGCAAGATATTCGCATCCGGTAAACAAGAGCCAGCTCACATTGCCGGAATTATCGGCAAGGAGCTTGAAGTTTGCACCGAATCCCTCGCCAAGCATGGTACCGGTGATACTCTTTCCCCAAGATGCCTCATATTTCGACGGTGCCCAATCCATTTCGGTAACCATTACAGGCGCAAAGTCCGCAACAGGTTTTATTTGTGCGTCCCATCCTGCCGAAAAAGAAGAGAACCCACCGCCATAGCTACCACCAAGCTCATGGCTCGGTTCGATGGCATCGCTTCCATACCATCCGGGATAGACATGGACGGCATATCCTATATTTTCGCCTTTTACAGGATATTTTGCAAATCCGGCGTATTGCGACTGATAGCCTGTTCCCGGAATCCAAAGGATGTTTTCACAGCCGTTCGAGCGCATGAGATCAACGATTTCCTGAAAATATATGGTCAGATTCTTGAAGCAGCCATCAGTGTTGGCACCAAACTGCCCGTCGGAGCCTTTTATGTGGATAGGTTCATTTGCAAGTTCGAACATGATGTGAGGATTATTCTTCAACTTAGCCTGTGTCGAAACATATCCCCACACCTTTTTCAGATAACGGTGATAGGCATCCCCAATCTCGATATTTTCGGGACACACTCCCGGCGGACGCATCACCACATAAAGTCCTTTCGAAACCGCATATTCAGCCATCGGGATAAAGACTTTGTGAAGATATGTAGTGAAACGGTTGAAATCAAAGGCTGAAATGTCATTCTCGCCGGTGGTTGCCACTCCGGGAGTGTTTGACCAATACGGATCGGCATGAAGCCTGAGGAAACTCATCTTCCATCCGGCGACAAGAATCTCGTCAATCTTCTGCTTATTATATTTCAGACAGGCATCGACATCATAATTTGACCACTTTGTGCCTTGCTCATTGAACCAAGGACTATAGGTCTGTGCAAAACCGTGAAGATTCACGATGTTGCCGTCAGTATCCTTAAGATAGCGACCATCGACATGAAGGACAGGCATATCCATCCCCGGCCACGCCCAAGCGGACATTGCAACTGTCGCCAATACTGCGGAAAGAAACAAACGTAATGTTTTCATGATAATTGCATCTTATTTGAAATTCCAATAATCAAAATTGAACAGTTTCGGTCCTTTCCGTCCTTTAAATACAAAATAAAGGTCATGGACGCCGGGAATTTCCATCAATGCAGGCACTTCGATGTAGCGCCATTCCTCCCAACCTCCGGTTCCCGGGACTTCAAGAGTTGCCACGAGGTCGCCGTCAACTGCATCGAGGCGCACTTCTATGCTCCCGCCTCTGAGAGCACTCGCCACTGAAGCGCCGAATTTGGCAGGAGCACCGCTGCCGAAATTCGCACCCGACACCTTTATATAATCTCCATTGTGAATATCGCTGACATATACTCCGGTATTCGAGTTCATCTCAGTACTGACACCCTTTGACCAGGACATTGTTTCCGCTTCCACACGTCGCATCGGATCTAGAGTTCCGACAGAAGGAGCACCTTCATCTGTAGGATGGATAACCGGAATGGTACCGTCGGGATTGTACTCAAACGGTTCCACCGCAACACTGCGCGCAAAGCCACCTCCACCGGGCAGTTTGCCGGTGTGGTAGAAGAAATATGATTTTCCCTTATAGTCAATGATACCGCTATGGTTAGTGAATGAATTTGTATCCGACAAAGGCATTATCTCGCCCATGTACTTCCACGGGCCTGTCGGACTGTCGCTCATGGAATAAGCGATATGCTCGGGAACTCCACCGGCGGCATAGACAAGATAATATTTGCCGTCACGTTTGAAAAACCAAGGTCCTTCCGTGTAGTTGTCGCGATATTTCTTCCCCTCCACACGCTCTTTCGGACCGGGAGCGCCGAAGCCATCCTCCGTTTGGATGATTTTCTGGACTTCACCGTCAAAGCTCACCATATCCGGATTGAGTTTCACATAGTATATCTCAGGATTACCCCAGTAGAGATAGGCCTGTCCGTCATCATCGACAAACACCGTCGGGTCAATGTAGTCCCAGCTTCCATCAACGAGCGGATGGCCGAGGGCATCTTTGAATGGGCCGGTAGGGCTGTCACCGACAGCGACACCGATGGCCATAGTCCCCGACAGTTTGGAATGCAACGGAACATAGAAATAGAATTTACCGTCGCGTTCGACGCACTGCGGTGCCCACGCGCGGTCATCGCCCCACGAAAAATCCTCAATCGCGAGCGGCGAACCGTGGTCGGTCCAGTTTACCATATCCGTGGTCGAGTAGACACGCCATTCCTGCATCCAGAAAAAATCGGCATTGTTTTCGTCATGCCCGGTATAGATATAAAGCCTGTCGCCATGCACCATCGGAGCCGGGTCCGTGGTGAAACATGTCTGTATGATGGGATTCTCGGCCAAAGCCATTGTTGCCGGTCCGTAAATCATCATTCCGGCAAATAATATTTTAGCTACGGTTTTCATAGGTCAGTCTTATTTTTGTGTCAGATATTCGTTCTGTTTGAAAATCAAAGGAAGGAATTCATTGAGACAGCGACGCCATGTCAGCCACTCGTGATGAGTACCTTCTGATGAATAATATGTATGGTTTATGCCTGCTTCCGCAAGGGCTTTGCTTATGCTGTCGCTTCCGAAATTCTCCTCCGTACCCATTCCGAGAAACAGAGTCCGGACACGCGAATTGAACGCAGCCGCATCGTTGAAGACACCTCTGTAGGCATTCTCAAGGCCGTCAGACAGAAAGAACAACGCACCACTGAAAGCCCCGATATGGGCGAATTTGTCAAGATTGTAGAGTGTTGTCTGGAAGGTTTCATGACCACCCCATGAAAGCCCGGCCATCGCACGGTTGTCGCGGTCGGTGTATGTCCGGAAATTCTTTTCTATGAATGGTATCAGTTCGTTCAGCATTATAGGCGTGAACGACGCGCCGAATTCATCGCGGGTCTCCCCTTCCCGTGCACCGAATATGTAGTCACAATTTCCGTTATCCATCACGACAATCATAGGCACGCACTTACCTGCGGCAATCTGATTGTCGAGAATATTGGCCATCTTTCCCTGCTGATGCCATCCGCGCTCATCCTCTCCCATACCATGCTGGAGATAAAGTACAGGATAATGCCTGGAGGAATCCTTGTCATAATCGGCAGGAGTATAGACAAAACACCGGCGTTCGGAATTCTCCAGTCCGGAGTAGTATCTGCACTCTCTGACCTGACCGTGGGCTATGTTTTTGTCAAAAGAATAATATGCCGCTGTTGCATCATCCTCCGGGATTTCAATTCCTCCTGCTTTACGTCCGCAACCATAGAATGTCTCGGAAGCCGGATCAATCACCGACACTCCGTCGATAATCAGGAAATAGTAGTGAAATCCTTTGACAAGCGGATTAGTCGTGACACTCCACAAGCCATTGCCGTCACGCGTCATATCATATCTTGTGCCGCAGATGTCCACCTTGACATCCTTGGCTTCGGGAGCAAACAGCCGGAAGGTGGCTCGCGAATCTGAATCGACGCAGGGATAGTTTGCCTGTGGAATGTTGGTCACCGCAGGAGTTCCCTCCGCGAGCGAAAGGCCAAAAGATTGTAAAGGGAACGACAGTGCCAGAACTGCGGACAATATTAAATTTTTCATACCGATATTTTGAATATATTGATGAGAGGTAATGTTATAAAAATCACCGCCGGGATGGGAAGTGCACGGGCCATCCCGGCGGTGGACAGGCCATTATCACAACGGCCTCCTTCTACCAAAATAATGAATTAATACGAATCAGTTTCTACACTATTTGCCACCGGCAAGACCTTCGGCAAAACCTCCGTAGGCCGGTTTGCGGCTGTAGTTGCTGTCCCAGAGTCCGATGGGTTCACCGGGACGCCAGCCGGAACCTTCTGGGCTGTCGGTCTGTGCCCATTGGCAGATACCATACTGCTGAGCGGGAGGTATGATTTCAAAATACTTCTCGATTACAAACTTATAGTATGCGGCCATGGCCTGCTTCTGTTCGAAGGTCTGATCTTCCGTTTTGACTGTATTACCGTTTTCATCACAGAGTCCCATGTCGAGTTCGGTGATGCGGACAAGTTTTCCGGACGCAGCCATGAGTTCGAGCATCTTGACAACGTGGGCCTCTTTCGATGCCTGTGTCTCGGGGTTCATGTAGCAAGTGATGTGCATCTGCGACCCTATGCCGTCAATCTTCGTCACACCGTCCGATTCCCACTGCTCGATCCATGAGATGAGGCTCTTCAGTTTCTGGTTGTCATCCCAGTCGGATTCGAGGTTATAGTCATTGATGAAGAGTTTGAGTTCTTCGGGATTTCCTCCGTTCTCTGCAAAATACTGACGGGCAAACTTGACGGGAACACGCACGAAGTTGTCACCGAGATAATCCTGCCAATAGAACTTGTTGGACTGGTCGCCGGATGCGGTCGCAGCGTGCTGCAGATCATAGCGCTGTCCCCAGGGGCCTCCGGAAATTGCCTCATTGACAACATCCCAAGCCTTGACCTTGCCTGCGGTGGCTTCCATCATACCTTTGACCCAACGTTCCATTTCATTGGTGAGGATTTCAGCTTTTTCCTCGGGAGTCAAAGGAATGGTGTTACCGCTGCGTTCGATTTCAAATGTGATGTCATCGATATAGAATTTTCCTGAGGTGTCAGCCGACGAAAGGTTGAACGCGATGGAGCCACATCCGTCAGCACCGGCATGATCAGACGTGATGCTGCCTGTCCAGACATGTTCCTTCCACTCGGTGGTTGCGCTCAGTGTGCCGATGAACGACCAGTGATGGTAGGCTGTCGGTTCGCCGTGAGCCTGCGTGTCAATGCTGCGGTCATCAGTACAACGGTAGCGGAAAGTGACCTTCACCTTATCGTCAGGCATGAGAACGATGTTTGATTTGATGAAGAACTGTGCATCCCATGCAGTTGCGGGATTAGCAGGCAAAGCCACTTCATAGACATGTCCGTCACCGAAAGGATTGTCGACAATACGGGCAGCCTGAAGTCCAGCGCCTTCAACTGAATAGAATGATGTTCCCTCCTCACCTTCGGCATCGCCGTTGGCAACGAGCGATTCATAATAATTGACCGACGGAGCCTCGGAGTGCGACAGTTTCACCCATTCGATTTCAAGTTTGCCATCGTATGTTCCGGGCTGGAACACAACGAAGCTGCTTTCAGTGGTGATACCGTCAATTGTCACCGCACATTCACTCCATTCATCAGTGAACTGCATTTTCTTTTCCATCAACGCTCCCCAGTTACCGAGCTGCACGTTCAGTTCACCTGCTTTGCTACCCTTGATGCGGGCCGTTACGGTATAACTCCGTTCCGGAACGGTTGAAAGTCCGTCCATGATGAAGAACTGATACCAGCTTCCGGGATATTCCGGAACAGTCAGGATTCCATTGATAATCTCAGGTTCATAGCCCATCACATAGAAAGGAAATTTCGCATCATTCTTGAAATCCTTGACGGCATCCTCGACTTCATTCTTCGCATCCGGATCAACTTCCATCTCCTTGTCGGCGATAAGGCCGTTGAGCCATTTGACATTCTGTTGTTCATGCCAGCAGAGAGTATGTCCGTAGACCTCGATTCCCGCCTTTTCGGCTGCTTCGACAAAGGCTGTGACAGTACTGAAATCCATCTCCCCGTTGTCCTTGACGACCGAAGCATATTTCATGGCGTTTCCGGCTGTAATCTGGTCGAAGTTCGCATTGGTGATACGGTAAACCTGACCGAACTTGTTATAGTCCGGAGCTGCCACGCCAACTCCGAGTTTGAAATCGGGATTTATGCCGGTACGCTGACGGAGATAGTCCTTCAGGTTGCCGTAAGCGTTGAGATACTCGTATTGAGCGATGCTCGCAGGCTTCTCGACATAATAGTTGTCAATCTCCTGGTCGGCACATCCCGTGAGGGATGCACCGGCAAGAAATGCGAGCCATAATTTATGGTTTGTTTTCATTTAAGTACCAAATTTACAGGTTATCGGATAGTGTAGCTGAAAGTAGTGAGATGATTCTGACGGTCGCGGGCCACGAGTGTCTCGGTCACGTTGACCTTATATTCTGCGGTGGCACCTGTCATCTCATTAACGATGTAGGGAATCGAGTAGGAATATTCAAGCTCAATCTTGTCACGGTCTTTGTTGCCCCATGCCTTAGGTGCGCCGTGATAAGTGTACTTACCTGTACCCGAAGCCGTGCAGCCGGGAGTCTCTGTTGAAACTGTCACGTTGCCGTTGTCGTCAATCTTAAGGATAAGTTCGCAACTGATATTTCTCTCTCCGTCTCCACCGTCAGGGCCGACGTAAGTCACGGCATGAGTGAATTTGTAACGCGATTCGGTGAGTGATTTCGAACTGAGCTCCTTGACATCCGCGCTTTCCCAATTCGAGGGATTTGTTTCGGATGAGAATGCATGACCGTTGTTGGTTCCGGTGGTCTTCGACTTGCTGAGCCATATCCCATCCCATCTGTTCATATACTTGACGGCATAGAGGGTATAGTTCTTGGGAAGTGTAGACCACTGGCTGTTATCGACAAGGCTCGGCGCTGAACCCTCGACTTTAGCCTTGCCTTCAAGGATTGAGTCAGAGGCGGAAGTGATGCGCACCGGGAGGACATAGTGCATATTGACAGCTTCAGGGTCTGCGAAGAAGGCATCTTCAAGTTTCACTTTCAGATAGCCGAGCACCTTCCCTTTCTCAATCGTGACCTTGGTGTCGTTGAGGAAACTGTAATAGGACTGCGGAAGCACCTTCATTTCCGAACCGTCGGAGAACTGCAGACCATCCACAAGCGAGGGGTCTACCTCAAGTTGGGCCCAACGCTGCTTCTTGTTTGTGTTCACACCGCCGAGCACGGGGCAGAGCTGGAAAATATGCTCGTTGTCAAGAGAGGTGTCATAGTCACCATCCTCGCCGAGAGTGATGGTGCGGACAGGTGTCTGCTGGGCAAACGAGATGGTCTGATACACATAGTCGGGGAAGTCCTTGCTGTCATTTTTGCAGGATGAGAACGCCAAAGCTGTTGCAAGGAGGGGGAATATTATCTTTTTCATGATTTCAAATTTGAGTTTTTTACAACGTTACCAACCGGTATTCTGCTGGAGTTCACTGAATTTCAACACTTCCGAATATGGAATCGGGCCGTAGGACATATAGTCCTTATAGTTGCGGGTCTCCACATCGAAGATATTGAAAATATTGCCTTCGATACGCATACCTGTTGCGGTCGTGTTGACCTCAGCTTTCCAACGACGGAGATCCCAGAAACGGTGACCTTCGAATGAGAGTTCTATACGGCGCTCGTTGCGGATGAGCTCACGCATCTTGTCCTTGTCACCCTTGATTGATTCAAGGTAGGCATCGCCGTTTTCAACACCTACACCTGCACGGGCACGGAGTGCCTTGACTACATCGTAGGCTGAATAGGAGTGCGAACCTGTTCCGGTCGGACCCCACGCTTCATTGGCGGCCTCGGCATAGAGAAGGAACATTTCAGTGTAGCGGATACGCGGAGTGTAGTGATACTCCTCGGTTGTTCCGTTGGGGTCAAGACTGATGTCTGTACGGAGGAGCTTGCGCAGATAGTAGCCGGTACGGGTCGACGAACCGTTGAGCTTGTTGAGGGCATCATTGTTGGTACCGTCGGCAGCAGTGGTGATGGTAGCGTTGGAGAGACCCATCTTCATGCCGTTGTAGACGACGTAAGCAGTAAGACGCGGATCGCGGTCAGTGTATGGGTTGGCGGCATCATATCCTCCGGCCTCTACGGAAATGGGATAACCGTTGGCCATCGGGAAGGCATCGACGAAATTCTGTGTCGGGTTCACTTTTCCTTTGCCATAGATGGAAGGGGGATAGTTGTCAGTCTCAAGTGAATTTGACTTCGAGCGTTCGCTCATCCAGAGGACTTCGGCCGGAAGAGAAGTGGAGGTGATATTGTTGATGTCAGTGACATTGCAATACCATGTCCAGCCTGTCGGGTCCATACCTTCGACACCACCTATATGGTCAAGCACTTTCGCACCTGCGTCAGCTGCATCGGCCCATGTGATACCCGAACCCTCGGCAAAGCGGGGACTTGCACCGAGAAGATTAAGCTTTGCAAGGAATGCCTCAACAACACGGCCTGAAATACGTCCGCAGAAATTGTCGCCGAACACTCGGGTCACCTGAGTCATTGAAGCTCCTGAATAACGGTTCTGAAGGCGGGTCATCTCCTCGGCATTGCCATACTCCCAGGGAAGCACATCGAGCGCCATCGCAGCATCGCGGCGAATAGCCTCCACACACTCCTCAAAAGTGTTGCGCGGGATATTGAAGTTCGAGGACTGATCCTCGGCAGTTTCCAGAATAGGCACACCGAGCAGACGGCCATCGGAAGTATATCCGGCATGTGATTCAAGCAGGAAATAGTTGTACATCGCACGGAGTGCGTAGGCCTCAGCCTTCTCGCGGTCACAGAACATCTGTGATACCAGCTCATCGTCAGCCCAATGCACGCGGTCACATCTTTCGAGGAACATATTGATATACTGGATAGCCGATTTGCATTGAGTCCAGCGGTCAAACGGATTGTTGTCAGCAGTCCATGAACCGGCGGCAGCTTTGCGGTAGCTGTTTCCGGTGTCATTCGACACGGCATCGTCCGTAGCGACTTCGTTGAACGAGTATGACGCAATGGGAATTCGGGTGTAGCCGTTGGCGAGGATACCTTCGGCATACTGGGCATTGTTATACATGTGGTCAATACCCAGATTGTTTTCAATGGCCGGTTCAAAAAGATCGTCACATGAAGCGAGCATTGCGGCCAATGGTATGATGAATAAGTATTTTTTCATTATTTCAGTTGTTTCCGGTTTAGAAATCGACTTTCACACCCAAAGTATAGCAGCGGGTCTGGGGAGTTGAGCCAACGTTCATTTCAAGCAGCTTGCGCTCCTTGGAGATTGTGGCGAGATTGTCACCGCTGACATATACCTGAAGTCCCTTCACGAACTTGTCGCGGAAAAGAGATGAGGCAAAGTCGTAGGTAAGCTGCACTTTGTTGAGATAGAAAGCATCGGTGGAATATAGCCAGTAGTCCGATGCGACGAAGTTGAGTTCTCCACCCTGGGTTGTCAGGCGGGGGAAGGTTGCGGTAGCGGCGGTTTCGGGTGTCCAGCGTCCGCGGACAACTTCGGAATACTTCTTATCACCATAGACAGAATAGTATGGCATATCCTGCTTGAGATTGTGGCCTCCGTAGTTGCCCGAACCGGCCACGAAGAGGGTGAAGTTGTTCCATTTCGCAGTGAGGTTCACGCCCATCACGAAGGGTGCTCTCCACTTGCCGAGAACCACCTGGTCCTTGCCGTCAATTACACCGTCACCGTTCTGATCCTTGTATTTCAGATCGCCGGGACGGGTATTGTTGTTGATTTTCGCGGAGGAAGCCACATCCGCCTCATCAGCGAAGTAACCGAGACATTCATAGCCACGGAGTGCATCGGCCGATGCACCGGTTGAACGCAGCCAGTCATATTCGACGGTCTCGTTGATGCGGGTGTTCTTCGAAGTGGCATACATACCGTTGACACCGAGAGCAAGATACACCTTTCCGAAATCCTTTGCAACGTTCACGCCGAAATCAAAGCCGGTGCGACGCTGATTGTTGTAGTTGATGTAGGGACGGAGGTCGGAAACGGGCCAATAGCTCATGAAATAGTTGGGATATGTGCTTGATGCTATTGTCAACTGGTCATTCAGGTCAATGTTGAAGAAATTGGCATTGAGATTGAGCACACCGTTGAAGAGTGTGGCATTGAGACCGGCATTGAACTCCTTACGCTTGACAAAACCGAGATTGGGGTTACCGCCACGCTTGGAGTCGGTGGTCTGCATTGAGTTGTTGGTCTCACTCCATCCCCACCATGTACCTGTCGAGGTAAAGATGTCGGCATACATGTAGTAGCTTTCAATGTCAATGTCCTGGTTGAGCAGACCGTAGGATGCGGTGAGCTTGAGGTTGTCAAGCCAGTTGACATCCTTCAGCCATTCTTCCTGACTGATGCGCCATCCGAGCGATGCTGTCGGCGAGAAAGCCTGACGGTGACCGGGTGCGAGCTTGGAGGAGTGGACTGCCGCACCGCTGAACTGAGCATAATACTTGTTCATGTAGTCATACGTTACATCCACACCGAGGTTGGCATTGCTGACACGGTGATATTCACCTGAGGTTGTGACCTGATAGCCGTTGGCAAGGAGCATTGCCTGAAGATTGTGCGCGTCGCCGAAAGTCCTCTTGTAGTTGAAGAGGGCGTTGAACGTGATTGTCTGGCGGTCGGTGCTGCCTGACACATTCTGTGTGGCTGTCGACTTGTCGAGATTGAACTTCGTGAGTGAAGCAATCATGTCGTGGCCGAGCGCATTGTCCCATGTTGCCTGATAGGTCGCATAGTCATTGTTGATTGAGGTGACGTAGCTTGTCGAATAGTCAACGGCATACTGCGCACGGAACGAGAGGCCGGGCAACAACTTTGCGAGGTCAATGTCAAGTCCAAGGTCAAACTGGAACTGACGGCTTGTGTAGGTGTTGTGGCCGGCGGCATACATCGCTGCAAACGGGTTGGTCGAATACTGCTGGGTTCCACCGAGGAGATATTTACCGTCGACGATATGCGAACTGTTGTTGATATATGTCCACGCGGTCTTGTCGGAGGGGTCTATGGCCGAGATGGGAATCAGCGGAACGAGAGGAGCCGCGCCGGGGTTTGTCGGACGAAGTGTCGCTGACGAGGCCCAGAAATTGGAATTGTCACTGCGGACATCGTAGAACGATGCACTTGTGTTGACCCAACCGCTGATCCAGTCGTTGAGACGGAGGTCGATATTGCCACGGACATTCAGACGGGTCGTGCCGTTCTTCTTGCCTTCACCGAACTTGATGAGGTCATCGACATGATAAAGACCCACGTTGGCGTAGAACTTTGCAAACTTACCTCCGCCACGGAACTCGGCTGTGCCGTCATAGCGCATGTAGTTCTTCTTCAGATAGTCATTTGAGAAGAAGTTGACATCCGGGTAGCGGAAAGGATTGGTTCCGGCAGAATAGTTGTAGATGTCCTCCTGCGAGAAGGCGGGAGAGAGACCGTCATTGGCAAGTGCCTCATTGTAGAGAGTGGCATACTCAGCCGAACCGAGATATTTGGGATAACTCTTGGGGACAAAGAGCTGGGCATTCCCGCGCACACTCACCTGCAGGCCCTTGTCGTTGCCGCGCTTTGTGGTGATGAGAATCACACCGTGCGCACCACGGCTACCGTAGAGCACCACTGCCTGCGCGCCCTTCATGAATGTTATCTGTGCGATTTCACTCGGAAGAATATTGTTGGCATCGCGGGGCACACCGTCGACCAGCACAAGCACTTCGCCCTGATTCCAGAGCTGACCGTTGTAGCCGCCGACAAACGACTGCATGTCGTTAAGGCTATATGTCGAATAGTCCTTTTCGATGAGTTTCTCCATATCCACTTCCGAAACGCCGCCAAGAAGATCCATCTTGTCGACCGTGCGGAAGGCCACATGGACTTTTGTCGAATCGAGAAGCTCATCAGCGTTGGCAGTGCTTCCACCAATCAACGCCAAGGCACTCAAAGCTATAATTTTTTGTATCTGTTTCATGAGATTCTAATTAAGGATGATTACCAGCCTGGATTCTGCTTGAAGTCAGCCGACATGTTGCAGTCCGACTTTTTGAGGGGGAGCCAATAATGCTTCTCCGAGTAGCTGCGGGCAACAATCACTTCTTCGTGGAAGCCGCTGACGGCATTGTTCTCGGGATGAGCCTTGTCAAACTCTCCGCTGCGGGTGAACTCGACTGAAGTCTTGTTGGCATACTCGGGTTTGTCAATGAGCATCCAGCGCCGGAGGTCGTTGAAGCGATGGCCCTCAAAGGAGAGTTCAACCGCGCGTTCGCGGCGCACCTCGCTCATGAAGCCGTCGAGATTCCCTGTGAATTTGGCATTGACCTCTTCAACTCCTGCACGGGTGCGGATTTTGTTGATGGCATCGAGTGCGGAGAGGGAACAGGCCGACGACTTGCCTGTCGGTGTTCCGGTCGCCTGCGAAGCTGCTTCCGCATACATCAGATAGACATCGGCGAGACGCAGATAGCTGAGACCGATTGTGAACTGCGGTGAATAGCCCCAGCCGTCATCATAGCGGTTACAGGTCTTGTGGAGGAACTTTTTCAGTGCATAGCCGGTGCGCGAGGCGGTATTGACATCGCGTGAGGCTCCGCCGGTGAAAAGTTCGATGTTGGGAAGCTCACACTGGTAATTGTCGGTTATGAGACAGCCGTCAAACACAATGTCATTGTAGAAACGGGGGTCACGGCCCTTCCAAGGATGTGTCTTGTCCCATCCTGACTGCGGGTCATCGAGAGGAAGACCGTTGGCCATACCGTAGTTGCTGACATAATTGGCGCAGGGGCTGAGATTGTTGCCACCGCCGTCGGGATGGTAAGGAGTCGGGACATACTGGAGGGCAAGACCATAGCGGGTGTTCTGCCAGGGATCCCATTCCGGACCACGGAAGATGACTTCTGTCGACCCGGGCATACGTCCGTTCTGACCGTAGGAATAGAACACATCCGCGATATTGGCATAATCGACAAGTTCATACTGTGTCTGACCCGTTTCCACGAGATTGAGAAGTTCGCCAAGAGCATCGGCAGCCTTCTGGGCATATTCTTTATTATAGGTGGTGGCACCGGTGGATTCACGGTTCATCAGCGGTGAAGCAGCCCAGAGGTAATTCTTGCCGAGATACGCAAGAGCCATGACCTTGTTGATACGGCGCTGGTTATTACCGTTGGTGATGATGCTGATTGAAGTCTTGTCCCAGTCGATTGGAAGAAGATCGGCGGCACGGCGGAGGTCGGCGGCAGCCTTGTCGGCACATTCATGGTAGGAAAGACGCGGACGGGTGAGCTGTCCGTTGGCATTCATCACCTCATCAATATAAGGCAGGCCGCCGAAATATTGCATGAGCATGAAGTGGAACCAACCGCGGAAGAAGAGGAGCTGACCTTCGATGGCCTTCCTCTGCTCAGTCGTCGCATCGGTGAGGAGCTCAAGATTCTCAAGACCCATGTTGCACTGACGGATACCCCACCATGCGCAAGGCCACAGACCTTTCTTGAAACGGTCCCTTTCTCTGGGCTGGAAATCCTTGCGGTCGAGCCAACCTGTTCCCCAGCCGTCGAATTCGCTCTGCCATCCCCAGAAATCACCCTGGTCAATTTTATAGACCATGTGATAGTTGATGTTGGCGCTCGTCACCTCATCGTCACCCCAGTTGAAGGAGTTTGTCCAATAGCCCTTGTCGAAAAGAGGGATATTATTGTAGAGAGGCTCGACGAATCCCTGGAAATTGGTGAAATCCTTGAACGGCTCGGTCGCGGAGATGTCGGACTCCTCTGACTTGTCAAGGTAGTCGGAGCATGAGGTGGCGGCAAAGATGACACCAAGACTCAGCAGACCGGCTTTTATATATGCAAACTGTTTTTTCATTGTTTAAGGCGTGTTTTAGATATCAAACTTAAAGCCAAGGTTGAAACGGCGGACAGTAGGATAGGCACCCTGCGATGCGAGACCTGTTCCGGCGAAATTCGATTCGCGGTCGTCGGGCATCCTTGACCACATCCAGAGGTTGTTGCCGTTGAGATAGAGTTTGAACATGCTCATGCCAAGTTTCTTGACCCAACCGTTGGTCCATGTATAGGCAATCTCGGCATTTTTCAGACGGATATATGAGCCGTCGTAGTGATAGCGGGTTCCCTCATAGTAGGAAGGTGTCGTGTTCCATCGGGGAAGCGGACTGTCGGCATTCTGATTTGAACCGGACCAGTATGAGCCTTCGTCAAACACGTTGTTGAGGTGGTTGTTGAGAGACTTGAAACCGACATAGCGTGTCACGTTGGTAACACCGTAGAACTGCACGAAAGCGCTGAAACCTCTCCACTCGAATCCGATAGTGGCGCTGTAGGTATTCTCGGGCGTACCGGTGTAGCCGTAGGGTGCGCTGTCGTTTGAGTCAATAACACCGTCACCGTTATAGTCGACGGATATGTACTGACCGGGAAGTTTATGATTGTCGTTGGTGTTGTGCTGCGTCATACCGATGACCTCATCCCAGTTGTTGGCAAAACCTGCTGTGTAGGTGGCATGGTCCTGACCGATGGCGAAACCGGTGTTTTTCTGATAGGCGGGTGTCAGCTCAGGGTCGTCATACGACAGAATTTTGTTTGTCGCATGAGTCATGTTGAAATTGCCCCAAAGGTGGAAATCACGTCCGAAAGTGTAGTTGAGACGGAGTTCGAGTTCGAAACCGGAGGTGCGGACACGACCGAGATTGGCGGTAGGAGCTGTGGTTCCATAGTAGCTGGGAACAGCTCGTTTGTCACCTGTGATGAGGATGTCGCTGCGCTTGTCGCGGAAGAATTCAAGGCTACCTGCGGCGAAATGGTTGAAGAAAGAGTAGTCAATACCGAGGTTCTGCTTGATGGCTTTTTCCCAATGCACATCCGGATTGCCGACTGCCTGCTCGTAATACCATATATAAGGTGATTCTGTCTGGCGGTTGATGCCCTGATAGCCTTGGCCACCGTAGCCCATCTGGGTTGCATAGAGCCAGCGGGAGGGAACATAGTCGTCACCGACCTCACCGTAGGAGTAACGGACTTTGAGCATATCAAGCCAGCCACGCGAGAATTTCATGAAGTTTTCTTGTGAAATCATCCAGCCCACCGCACCTGAATTGAAGAAGGCAAAACGGTGTTTGCTGCTGAAACGCTCCGAACCGTTGTAGGCACCGTTGTACTCGACAAAATACTTGTCGGCAAAGTTGTAGGTTCCGCGGAATGCCCAGTCCTCACGATAGTTGGTGAACTGCGAACCGTAGGTGTTCTCCGTGCGGTTGAACACACCCATGAGCGAAACGTCATGCTCGTTAAACTTGCGTGCCCAGTAGAGCTGAGCCTGATAGAAGAGATTGCGGACGGTCTGATTGTTGTCGACACTACCGCCACTTGTGTTCCATTTGATTCCTTCGTTGAAATCAAAACCGGTCTTGGTGTCGCCTACCTGAGAAGTTGTCACCTCACCTGTAATCGGATTGATCCACTTTTGCTGATAGGAGTTGTAGAGGTCATTGATACCGCGTTCACCCTCGACAAAAACATTGTCCCACGACACGAGTGCCGAGGCACGGAGGCCCTTGGTTATGAAACTGAGATCCTGCTCGATAGCAAAGTCCGTATTGATTCTGGTAGTGGTCACCTTTTCGGCTCCTGCAAGCGCAAGGTTGGTGACGGAGTTGGGCGAGCCTTGGGTGTCAAGAGGATAATATCCCCATGTCCCGTCAGAGTAGCGGGGAAGGAAGGTGTCGTGCGGTGCGCTGTAGGCAGCCTGCCAGAGCTGGGTTGTGCCCCATTCGCTGTCATTCATCTTCCACGGACGTTTTTTCTCTCCGTTCATGCCGAAGAGGTTCACCTTGAAGACGGTGGTGGGAGTAATCTGGAAATCGAGGTTCGAACGGACGTTCACACGGTTGTAGCCATAGCCTGATTTGTAGCCGCGACCGTTGTCCCATGTACGGAAAAGGTCACCTTCATGGAGGAAGTCGATAGCAGCGAAATATTTCACATTCTTCGTACCGCCGGCTACATTGATGTTGGGGTTATAGGACATCGCATAGTCCTTGAAAAGTTCCTTCTGCCAGTCGACATCTACATAGCGCTCCCACTCGTCGCCGGGATTGCGATACTTCTCGATGAGCGCATCGGGATAGATGCTTGCCCACGAAGAGGGGTCGACACCGAGTTCACGCTCGATGGCCTGATTGCGGATAAGCATGGCATCGGCCGAGCCGAGAGTCTCGGGAAGTTTTGAAACGACCTTGGCAGTGGCATTCATGCCGATAGAGATTTTCGCACGTCCCTCTTCACCGCGCTTGGTGGTGATGAGGATGACACCGTTGGCACCTTTCACACCATAGACGGCTGTCGCGGATGCGTCTTTGAGAACGGAAATAGTCTTGACCGAACTGATGTCGACCGAACTCATGGGACGTTCGATACCGTCGACAAGCACCAGAGGATTGGAACTGTTCCATGAACTTGCGCTTCGGATGACAATCTGCGGATCCTCGTCGCCGGGCATACCGGTTGACGATGTGGTCACAACACCGGGAAGATTACCGGTAAGAGCCGCTCCGACACTGCTCACACCACCGGCACGTTCAAGAGTCTCACCTGAGGTCTGGGTGATGGCACCGACGATGGAGGCCTTTTTCTGCTGACCGTAACCGACGACGACCACTTCCTCAAGCATCTCCGTGTCGGAAACGAGCGTTACATCAACCACGCTGCGTCCGTTGACCTTGACGGACTGCGAGACCATGCCGACATACGAGAAATCGAGCACTGCGGTTTTCAGACTTGGAACATTGATGCTGTACTGACCGTCAAAGTCAGTAGCCACACCCTGGGATGTTCCTTGCAGGAGCACTGTCACTCCTATCAGTGGTTCACCGGTGTCGTCAACCACCGTACCCCTGACCGTATCGGCGTATGCCCCTACCGTGCCGAAACTCAGATAGAGCAACAGGAGTGAAATGCATCGAAATAGTTTCTTTACATTTTCCATTGTTATTAATTTAAAGTAATATAATTGGGTTGGTTATCGTGAGCGACAAAAGGAGGAGAGATATAGGGATAAAGTCGGTTAAATGTCATAAACTAAATATTATTGGAAGCATAGACTCCGACTGTCGTTCCGGTGAAACCTCCGGCCTTTGCGGTCGATGTGAATCCGGCATCAACGCCCGATGCCACTTCCGTCCATGTCCGTCCGCCGTCGGCTGAATAATGGAAACTCAAATCAAGGCCCTTGGAGTCAACTTTAAGTTTAAGATTGTGGGAATCATCATTTATGGCCTTCGATGCAAGATCTTCAACACCATTCTCGCTTATCTTGCGCAGGACCACACAGTGGCCGTTTTCATTGCGGGTTTTGGCGAGGAGATACTGATGGGTCTCATCCTTCATGAGCAGAAGACCGGCACACTGCTTGTCATGTTCGGGATCAAAAGTCACACCGGTGGTGGCAGTATAGTTATGATGATGTATGCGACGTCCGATGTAAGGAATCACAGCTTTTTCAGAAGATGTCACATCCGCACACTTGACAGTGAGAAAGCCGGGATTGTCGGTGAGTGAATAGAAATTTCCGGCAGTTCCGCGGAGTGTCATCCAATCCATGCCTAAAACTGAGTCAGTAAAATTGTCAACACGTGCAAAGTTTCCGAAAGTGACATCCGAGCTACGTTTCACGCCTTCGCGACGGAGCTGCATGGGGACAGTCTCACCCTCGCGTGTCATGTAAGGCCAACCGTCTTCAGTCCATTTCACGGGCATCATGAATGTTTCGCGGCCGAGATTCTCCATGTCATCCTTGACAGGACGACAGGCAAGGAATACGCTCCACCAGTCACCCTCCTTGGTCTGCACAAGGTCAGCATGGCCGGCGCAGGTGATGGGATTAACACGGTTGCGGTCGAGAGTGCGCTGAGTAAGGATAGGATTTCCCTCCCAAGGAGTATAGGGACCGAATGGCGAGGGACCACGGTAGATGACCTCGCTGTGCCAGGTGCTTGTTCCGCCCTCAGCTGTCATCAGATAGTACTGCCCCTTTATCTTATAGATATGTGGACCTTCACACCAGATAGGTTTCTCTTCGGGACGGCAACCCTTGTTGACAACGATTTTACGTTCGCCGACACACTTATCGGTAGCGGTGTCGAATTCCACGACCCTGACGGTTCTATGGCCGGGGTATTCGGGATTATTGTCGGGGGCATCGTCATTGTTGACAATATAACCCTTGCCATCCTCATCGAAGAAGAATGCCGGGTCAATGCCCTTCACTTCCGGAAGCATGATGGGATCGCTCCATTCTCCGAAGGGGTCTTGAGTCTTCACGAAGAAATTACCGGAACCAACATTGGTGGTAATCATGTAATATGTCTTGTTGGCCGGATTGTAGGCTATCGCAGGAGCGAAAATACCTCCGCTGACATGCTGCTTCTCCATATTCTGCAACTGTGAGGGACGCGAAAGCACATGACCGACCTGCTTCCAGTTGACAAGGTCACGGCTATGGAAGAGAGGCACGCCGGGAAAATAGGTAAATGTCGATGTGGCGAGGAAATAATCGCCGTCACCATTGGTACAGATTGAAGGGTCGGAATACCATCCGGGAAGGATGGGATTGTAGAATGAACTTTCGTCAGCCAGCGGATTGGCATTGTAGTAGTCATCGTTGCCTTCGTAGGTGAAGGAATCAAAGATGGCCACCGACTTCTGCGGCTCGATCGCCTTCGCGTCCGTTGCCGAACCGCAGCTTCCGAGTATGCCGACCATGGCGGCCGAGAGGGTCATCAAGGTTAGTTTTGTTTTCATGAATCCGAAATTTTTTCGATGATTGTGATGGTTGGTTAAACATTGCAAATTTATGTTGTTAACCTCAGAGAGACGGCTGCCGGATGGCTCCATTCCTTTCATATCCGTAGCATCCATCGTTCGAATTTGTATCTTTTCCGTTCATTTTTATATCATGATCAAAAATAAGCCTCTAAATACCAGTGAATTGAAAATAGCCATACTGAAAATGGCCGAAACTCACGTTCCGGCCATTTCAGCGTAGTGTGTTCTTTAAAGGTAGTATTACCAAAATGCAAACATGAAAGAAAACTACGTCAAATTAATCTATACAAGATAAAACAAATCTTTAAACAATCTTTATTACTCTTAATAGAAGCTTACCTTAATCAAAAAAGATTATTCACTATACTTAATAGATAAGTGTGATGTCTGATGATATTATCCGGGGAGACGTTTGTATCTGAAATAATCAATGTCGACATATCCGCCCGGTGTCAGAGTGGCGTAATTATAGATGGCGAAACGGGTTCCCATGAAGAACCGGCGGTAGTCAAATATCATCTTGAAATCCGTCCCTACAGATTGCCAATTTTTTCCGTCGGTGCTGAAATGGAAGCGGGCTATGTCGCGTCCGGGTCTGAAATCAGCCTCTATCCTGAGATAGACGCAATCAGACCGAAGAGGAAGACGCCTGATTTCACTGTCGCTGACATCGGTAATTGCATGTCCATCTCCAAGACTTACAGAAGAAGTTGAGACCGAAAGCCATGTCCCATCCGAATCCTTAACAACTGAAAGGAGTCCTGAATCACCGTTGAATGCAGCGAAGCCTGCAACATCTCCCGGTTTCATCCCGGATATATCCATCTTTATCTCAGCTTCGCACTGCGGCCCTTCCATTCGTTGGGTAATCGTGTTCGGAGCATCGAAAATGCTCCGGGAAAGACGCGGCGTGGTCAGGCGCAGATGCCCTTTCCGCTCGGTGAGCGACCAAGCATCGTCGACCGGATTGTGGTTCCATTCCCAAAGTATTGATTTCTTTCCGTCGGAAAATTCATCGGAAGCGGCAATTCCATCGCCGGTCACCGGAACGAGCTTCTTGCAAACCGAAGCCGGAACCTTGCCGTCTGAATCACCGAGCATGGGCCATTCGTCGGTCCAACGACATGGGTTGAGCGTCAGTATACGCCCTACTCCTCCGCGATCCTGAAAAATCATGCCCCACCAGTCTCCGTCAGCACCGTCGACCAGACATCCCTGTCCGACGTAGGGAAATCCTCCGAATTCCGATTGGAGAACAACTTTTTTCTCGTAAGGCCCGGTAATGCTATCGGCCCTGTAGCAAAGCTGTCTCCTTGCCTGACCTGAAGGCCATGAGATGACAAAGGCATAATACTTTCCATTGTGTTTGATGACGCGGCTTCCTTCATGAAGACCGGTCTCCGTGGAGTCGGGACGGATGACAACTGTATCAACCCCGTCCGGCTTCACACCGGAAAGGTCCGGCATCAGCTCCCGAAGGCGAATTTCGCCACCATTATAATATACATAGACTCTGCCATCATCGTCAAACAGCAGCGATGCATCATGGAAATGGTCGGTGCGGCAAACAAGCTCCCATTTCCCCGCCGGGTTGGCGGTTGTGTATATATAGGATTTATACGGTTGGTCGTTGGGCGAGAACAGTACATAGAATCTGCCATTATGGTAGCGCAGCGATGTCGCCCACTGTCCCTTTCCGTAGACAGTTCCTCCTTCAAGGTCATAGCGTGGAGTGTCGGTGAGGCGGTCAAAGACATAGCCGATAGTCTCCCAATTGACAAGATCCTTCGAGCGCATCACCGGACATCCGGGCATCAGATGCATGGTCGTCGATACCATATAGTAGTCATCACCAACACGGATGACGTCGGGGTCAGGGACATCGGCCCATATCACGGGATTGGTAAACGACTCATTTGTCACGCATCGCCCGACGGACGATACTGATGCGACAAGCATGAGAAGTATGGCAAGTTTTTTAATCATAAACTTTACTATTTTAAGGTTAAACGAGGAAAGGCATAAAAGCCTGCGGTTCTCACATTGCAAAATTAGCGCGAAAGACTCTAATCCGCGTTATCCTATCACTCATCGAGGTAAATCAACGATTTGCAGACATTTCTATTTGCATCATTCGCATTAATATTTGTAACATCCCCTTCTTTTGGGTTCCGGCAGTTCATTTTCAAACAAAAAAATTTCTTAATTTTGCAATGTTCAGATAATCTAAACTATGAGTACAATCAAAGTATTATTTGCGTTTTTATTGCTTGTTCTTTCAGTCGGAGATGTGACGGCGATGCACAACACCCGCCTCTTCAACGACCGGAGTCTCGTATCGTCCAACTACAGCAGTTTCTGCCTTGACAGCGACGGCTCACTTTGGATCGGCACACAATCGGGTCTGCTCCGTTTCGACGGAACGAGCTTTGACAAATATCTTCATGACGACAGGTCGGAAACATCACTAAGCGACAACCGCATCATCAAGATTATCCGTGATGAGACCGACCGTATATGGGTGGCCACATGCGAAGGCCTCAACCTCTACAATCCCGACTCGGATTCTTTCACACGCATATCTCTTCCAAACACGACACTGAAAGGTTACATCTCGGACATCATGCAACAATCCAATGGCGACATATTCTTTATGGTAGCCGGTGTCTGGCTCTATGTCCTTGATTTCTCATCCGGGGAACCTGTGGCCGTAAGAAATATGCCGCTTGAACAGGAAATGCTGGGCATCAACACTCTCGCCGAAAGTCCCAACGGTGAATTGCTCGGAGGCACACACAACGGTGATGTGATACGAATTGCCGCCAATGGACAAATCAGAATGTATCATCCTGCCTCTTCATACATCAAGATTCTTCTCCCCGACGGCAACAAAAACATTTTTGTCACGACCAATGACAAGGCATGGATCTGGAATACCACCACAGACGTTTTCGAGGAAGTTGCCATAGAAGGAAATCCGGTGCTGCACAGTGCGACAGTCACACACGATGGCGACATTCTTGTCGGGACTGTTGGAGGAGGACTTTACGAGCTCAAAAAGGGGGACCGTAAACTCACCCGTTACAGCGAATGTCGGAATCCGCTCGTCAACATTGACAGAGCCCGCATATCCACCCTTTACGAAGACCCCCGCAAAAATCTATGGTTGGGATGTTCGCATCAGGGAATACTGATGGCTCCCGCTGATGGACTCCCATTCAATTTCATGAGCCTCGAAAACATTCTCCCGAACTATTCCGGCGGAACTACAGTCGTATGCACCGTCCCCGGTGACGAGACTATCTGGGTCGGCATTGACGACGGACGGTTGGCCAACATCGACAGATACAGCCGACTGCTACACTCAAAGAATTTTGGCGGAGCCATAAGTTCAATCCTATATTCTCCTCGTCATAAACGCATCTATATCGGAGTGGACAACCACGGACTCTACGAAGTGGATCCTGTCACCCTATCAACGCGTCAGATCCTTAACGTCCCCGGACGTTATATAGCCCGTCCGGTCATAGAGGACAAAAACGGCGACATTTATCTCGGAATACACGGCCGAGGCGTCATGAAAGTCAATCCTTCGACACTTGCAACCGAGCAGCTTAAGGAAAATAACGACATTTCAAGTCTGCGTTGGACATCTTCGCTCCTGTGTGATTCGCGCGGGAGAATATGGATCGGTATGTTCGGTGCGCTTGCCGTCTATGATGTAGACTCAAAGCAACTCACATCCATCAGTGCAAAATATCCGCAGCTCAACAAGGGTGTCCACAACGCCATTGCCGAAGGACCTGACGGCAAAATCTGGGATGCGACAAGCTACGGTCTTTTCATCATTGACCCTGACAACTTCACCCACTCCCGACTCACTACGAACGAAGGACTTTCCGACATCCTGCTCTCGTCAATAGTCTTTGACAAAGATGGCAACGCATGGGTCGGAACCCACGACGGGATAAACCGGATTGACAGCCGGAGAAACATCACCGTGTTCCGCGCCAACGACAATATGGCCGACATCGACTATGCGTCTGCAGCAACTGCCGGCGACGGTGTCAATCTTCTGTTCGGTGGCAACAACGGCCTGACATTGTTCAACCCCCGCACGTTGAAAACTCCGACGATGGACTATGAGACATACATTTCGGGTTACTATCTCAACGGCGAAAAAGTGACGCGCGAGAGCCGCACACTGGCCGGAAACAAACAAATCCTGTCCGGAGATGAGCACATCAATCTCTCCTATAAGGAGAATCCTCTGACCCTGCGGATGTCGACCCGCGATTTCCGCACAACCGACAACTTGATTTATCAATGGCGCATCCCGGGAATCGTCAACGACTGGGTTTCGACTTCGCCGGGAAGCAACTACATCACCCTGCCACATTTCCAGTCGGGGAAAGTCCATCTGCAGATACGCGCCGGTGAAAACGGAGAGTTCTCAAAGGTCAAGACCATCACAATTTCAGTCACTCCGCCGTGGTACCTCACCCTTCCGGTCAAAATTTTCTTCTGCGCACTTATATGTGTGCTCATAACGTTGGCTGTCATTGTCCTGCGCAAAAAGAATACCGAACGCATCAATGAAGAAAAGATCAAATTCTTCATCAACGTTTCCCACGAAATACGCTCACCGCTCACACTGATTCTCGGTCCGCTCGAACGCATCATGAAAAAAGACCATGATGCCGAGACAGCCAAAAATCTCAACGCAATCCACAGGAATGCCAACCGCATCCTCGCCCTTATCAATCAACTCCTCGACATTCGAAAGATTGACAAGGGTAAAATGGAAATCGAACGTTCGGAAACGGAGCTGATAAGTTTCACACGCGACCTCGTTGAAATATTCCAGACCCAGGCGGAGGAAAAGCGGCAGAAACTCAGTTTCTCTACCTCCTCGCCTGATTTGACACAATTGAATGTGTGGATTGACCGCAACAATTTCGACAAGGTGCTCGTCAATCTCCTCTCCAACGCCATCAAATATACACCTGCCGGCGGAGATATAAATGTCAACGTCACAACCGGAATCGACACCACCATCGGCGATTACGCTGAAATCACTGTCACTGATACAGGCATCGGACTCGACGAGAAAAACATCCACCGGATTTTCGACCGCTTCTATCAGGGTAAATTCAACAAGGGCGAAATGCCTCTTGGATTTGGAATCGGGCTGGACCTCTGCCGCCAGCTCGTCGAGCTCCACGGCGGAACAATCTCCGCATCCAACCGCACTGACACGAAAGGCAGCCGGTTCACTGTCCGTATTCCTTACCGTCAAGCCCGCTCCACGGCTACAGATGCCCACCACGAAGCAGCAGTTCCGCAGGGAGAACACTCCCGCGCCATCAAGTTTGAGCCAAAACTTGCCTCCACATCTATTCCCGACACCAAACGCCCCCGCAAGGCTTCATCCGTCAAAATTCTTGTCGTCGATGACGATCCCGAAATCCGGGCCTATCTCAGCGATGTTCTCTCCACAACAGGACAGGTCACCGAAGCCTCCGACGGAAAGGAAGCGATGCGCAGTGTCACAAATTCGGCACCCGACCTTATAATCAGCGATGTAGTCATGCCGGAAATGGATGGTCTGCACCTGCTGAAGACATTGAAATCAAATGTCGGGACAAACCATATTCCCGTCATCCTCCTCAGCTCGAAAAACGACGTGGCCGACCGAATGGCCGGATGGGACAAAGGTGCCGATGGTTACATTGGGAAACCGTTCAATATCAACGAACTCCTCGCCCTTGTAGACAGCCTCATCGACAACCGTCTGCGTCTCAAAGGAAAATTCTCCGGCATCCAGCAGCAGGACAGCAACATCGACACCCCTATCCTGAAAGGAAACGACAAGGCGCTTATCGACAAAATCGTGCAGGAAATCAACGACCACCTCGACGATCCCGACCTCAACGTCGAGAAACTCTGTCAGCAAGTCGGTCTCAGCCGTGCCCACCTCAACCGCAGGATGAAAGAACTCTTCGGCCTCACCCCAAGCGAATTCATCCGCAACATCCGTCTGCGCAAAGCCTGCGAGCTCCTGCGCCGCAATGACATCGACATCTCACAGATTGCCTACAGCGTCGGCTTCACCTCCCAACCCCACTTCTCGACAGCCTTCAAACGCTTCACCGGCTTCTCCCCCTCCGACTACCGCACAAACAACCCGGTAGACAATGCCGAATCCTGAGGCAGAATAAATTTTCACAATACCGCCCTTCAGATTATGGAAGAATGCTTCCTATTGTCCACTGTAATTTCTCCTATTGGCCTCTCCCTACGTAGCACGAGCCTTTTGCTTTCATACTCAGTCAACTCGTCAAGCTCTTTCTCTGCTCTACGAGTTTGCATCACAAAATACGTTTGTGCTTGAGCCATAATGGTTTTAGACGAATCAGAATTGTGCACTGCACGATAGCACGCATAGCGGTTCTTTTTAATGTTATCTATCTCATGTTCAGCGCTTGAACCAATTGAAACCTTTTCGGCGAAAGGGACGAATTGGTCTGCAGACCTAATGCCACTATTATAGCCGCCAGACCAGGCTTTTCTTGGCTACTGGGAATAGCATCCGGTTAATTTGCAAAGTTGATTACTTTTCAGTAATTTTGTCGTTGACCACAAAGTAAAAGAATCAAAAATGCCAACAGTTTTCGACCTTTTCGGAATCCGCGCCTTTATCATCCCTGGCGATCATGAGCCTATTCATGTTCATATCGAATCCGAAGGAGGATTTGCAAAGATACAGGTATATCCTGAAGTAAAAATAATCAAATCAGATGGCATCAAGACTGCAAAAGTAAAGAAGATTCTCGCACTTGTGAGCAATTTTAGCGAAGAAATCGTTGAAGTATGGAACAAATATAACTCATATAACTGTTGATTATGGAAAAGATTCAGGAAATATGGTTTGATAATGGTCGCATCTATATGCGTTCGGTTTCCGGTAATATTTTCAGTCGCCCTCTTGAGGCCTTCCCGGTTTTAAAGGATGCAGACAATGTGGAGCGCCAGCAATTCTATATCTGGGGCAACGGAGAATATGTACGTTGGCAATCATTGGACGAAGATTTATCTGTGGCATCATTTATGGAAATACAGGAACCCAATCCTGATAATGAAGTTGCAGAAATATTCAGACGCTGTCCTTGGCTTGATATAGCCGAAGTTGCAAAATACATCGGTATGCCTAAGGCTGTACTTGATAGATTTATTTATGGTATATGGAAACCTAAAGAAGATGTGATGGCCACTATTAAAAATGGCATTAAATCCATGGGATCAGAACTATATCTGGCAGTTTCATGACAATCGCTGAATAGATTTTGAACTGCACATACCTATCTCTTACGGCTGGAACTGCTCAACAGTAGTTTCAGCCATTATTTTATGACTGCACGCTGACATCCAATCCCCCGTACGCATAAACCAAACCCCTCCACGGCATTGTGTAGTTACCGTGGAGGGGTCGTGTGGTGGGGATGTTACTGTCCGCGCTTGTTAAAAATACCTTAAAATTCCGAGGTGAAATGGAAGCGGATCTTAGGAAAATCGTTCTGGGCCATCTGGAGGACATAGTTTGAGTCGGCGAGGAATACGTCGCGACCTTCACGGTCCACGGCCATGAACTGGAATTTGCGTTTCTTGAAGGCTGCAAGTGCTTCGGCGTCATCGCTTTCAATCCAACATGCTTTGTAGAGCGAGATTGGCTCCCAGCGGCACTGTGCTCCATATTCGTGGAGAAGACGGTATTGAATCACCTCGAACTGCAGTTGCCCGACTGTACCGATGATCTTACGGCCATTGAACTGGTTGACAAAGAGCTGCGCAACGCCCTCGTCCATAAGCTGCTGTATACCCTTGTCGAGCTGCTTGGCCTTCATCGGGTCACTGTTCTCGATATACTTGAACATCTCAGGCGAGAAGCTCGGCAGACCCTTGAAATGAAGTGTCTCGCCCGAAGTCAGAGTGTCGCCAATCTTGAAATTGCCGGTGTCGGGAATACCGACAATATCGCCGGGATATGCCTCGTCGACAATATTTTTCTTCTGAGCCATGAACGCTGTAGGAGCAGCAAATTTCATGGTTTTTCCCGAACGGATGTGACGATAAGGAGCATTGCGCTCGAATTTGCCGGAGCAAACCTTAACGAAGGCGATACACGAACGGTGGTTGGGGTCCATATTCGCATGAATCTTGAACACGAAGCCTGAGAATCCTTCCTCGTCGGGTTTGATCTCACGCTCCTCTGCATTTGTCGCACGTGGAGCAGGCGCAATCTGCACGAAACAGTCGAGCAGCTCCTTCACACCGAATGTGTTGAGGGCCGAGCCAAAGAAAACGGGGGCTACACGTCCTTCAAGATACTCTTCGACATCAAATTCGGGATACACACCTTCGATAAGCTCAAGATCCTCACGGAGCTTAGCTGCATCGACTTCTCCGACATTTTCGTCAATACGGGGGTCATCGACCGAATCGATTTCCACGCGCTCGCTCACCCTCTGCTTGTCGGGGGTGAACAGATCGAGCGAATGTTCGAAGATATTGTAAACGCCTTTGAATTTCGCACCTATATTAATAGGCCACGACAACGGGCGGACCTTGATTTTCAATTCACTTTCAAGCTCGTCGAGGATGTCGAACGGGTCGCGGCCCTCACGGTCAAGCTTGTTGACAAAGATGATTACCGGAGTATTTCTCATTCGGCACACCTCCATCAGTTTGCGGGTCTGTTGCTCGACGCCCTTCGCTACGTCGACAACGATGATTACGCTGTCAACGGCAGTCAGCGTACGGTAGGTATCCTCCGCAAAGTCCTGGTGACCGGGAGTGTCGAGGATGTTGATTTTGTAATCTCCATAATTAAAACCCATCACCGAGGTTGCCACCGAGATACCGCGTTGTTTTTCAATCTCCATCCAGTCGGAGGTCGCGGTCTTCTTGATTTTGTTTGATTTCACTGCACCTGCCACATGGATAGCACCACCGAAAAGAAGAAGTTTTTCAGTCAGTGTGGTCTTACCGGCATCAGGGTGCGAGATGATTGCAAATGTGCGCCGACGCGCTATTTCGTCTTTTAAAGCCATATCTGCTTGTCGTTTTCGTAAATGATTGGATGGATGATTCGTAAAAGCGACTGCAAAATTACGAAGAATTTGCGAAATAACCGCCAATATCATTTACTTATCAACCACCGCCCACCGAGAAAACCAGACTATTCTATCATATAACCATAGCATATATTTAATAAAATCAAATTGCGCTTGAAGTATACAAAACGGTTAACAGGGCTGCACACCACCAGTTTTAACAGTGACGGCTCTCTCAAACAGCCATCTTTAGGGGGGTAAAGATTGGGGCTTTCCGGTGGACTTTCCACAAGAAGCCTCAAAAAACCGAAACAAATTACCTCAAAAAACCGAAATGAACTACCTCAAAAAACCGAAACACGGTTGATTTATAGCGGAGTTATTCTTATCTTTGTATTATAAATTCCAATAAATCATTCGTCAACAGTATGCTGAGCATGGCTATTTATGACTATGTTTGTTATTTTGATTTTATAAATGATACATTATCATTTATATCCACTGAAAATTTTTATGGTACTAATGATTATCAATGAATCCGACCCATACATCATGCATTCAGGTCCGGATTCCCCATTCAGAAGTTTAGCAGACGATATGCAGCCTGCGCCCGGCGCTTGCTGACAAGGTTGAAATGCCACCATTCAGTCCTGAGAGGCTGGAAACCGGCAGAAGTCATCACCCGGCGCAGCAACAGACGGTTCTGTCGCTCCGTTTCGGATATGATGCCCTCTCTGACCATCCGTTCCTCCCAATCAATATTGGCTTCCTTGCCCAGATGGTCCACCGGAGTGCCCATCGGCAATTCGTTTCCTTGCTCATCGACAATGGTGATGTCTACCGCAAGGCCGTAATTATGAAGGCCCCCACCCTTTGCAGGATTGGCCACATAGTTCGCCTTAGGAGTTCCCTTGACGGCATCAAACATCTTGCGCTGAACGCTCATCGGACGGGCAGCATCCTTAATCAGAAGATTGTAGGTCGGATACAAACGATGCAACTCAGCCGAAGCTTTCACCAAAGCAGCAGCCGCATCTGGATGAAGATAACCGTCAACCACATCTTCATACAGCTTCACTCCGGTGAAATTATCCTCACCGGCATACATCAACCGAACCTGCAGCGTGGTATCAACCTTATTAACCGCAACAAACCCGGCCTCATCCAACCGCTCACTCAAACCCTGGGCAGACATATCTCCTACAACTGTTACTGTCAACAAATAAAACAATAAAAGATTATATACACATCTCATTCTCATCATTTCATACTTCTATACTTCAAGTAATAATCTCTTGTCATATAATTATTACAGCCAGTTTTATCCGGTTTATAATTCGTACAACCAAGCAAGGGTTCTGTCTTTGCATCTTTCACAACTAAATATCCATCCCGGCATTTATTGCATTTCATAATCTGCAAGTCTCCGCCTCGAAGATTATTAGTCATAAAGTCACATATTTCGGGTTCATTTGTGCATATCCAAAGTTTTAGGCCATAAGCTTTCTTATAACGAAATTGAAGCGGATAACCACAAATTGGACAAATCTTCTTATCACGAGGTTGCGATTCTATTTCATCAATACAACCTCTTACCATTATATTAGGATAATCTGTGAGCAACTCCCTTACGAAAGCCGAAGGTCTTTGCTGGGGAGTAACAATATATACCCTATTCTTTGTTCTTGTAAGCGCCACATAAAACAACCTGCGCTCTTCTGCATACTCTATCGCATTGTCTCCTTTCAGAACATATTTCAAAACCGGATCATCCTCTACCTTGGAAGGGAAACCATAGACAGCATCCATGGCATTTATTAGTATGACATTATCATACCCTAATCCCTTGGCTCGATGGACGGTCATAAATTCCATTTCAATATCAGCAAATGTTTTTGATGAAACATTTCCTGTCTTTTCCCAATAAACAAAATCAGCAGATTTAGTTAAATTAAAAGCATCAAACCCATACCTTCCAAGCAATAAGATTGATGATTTTGGGTTCTCAGAGAGAATTTCTTTCATTATCCTTTGGACAGTCTCCCCTACAAGGAAATACTTGCCACCTTTTCCCTGATAAAGGCTTCTATCGACATCTTCAGTATAGGTTTCGATAATTACAGGATTGTTTATCCGTTTTGGCGAAACCAAAGCTTTTCTCAATTGTTTGGTATTCTTTTGAATAAAGCCACCGGCTATATCTATCACTTCCTGCGCATTACGATAAGTTTTCGTGATGCGCAACTCAGCTCCATACCCAAAAATCTCTTTGAAATTTGTAAACAGAGTAATATCCGACCCGGCATAGGCATAGATTGACTGCCAGTCATCACCAACAGCAATAATCTTGGCATCGCACAATCGACTCAACTCCCTCGTCAAATTAAATCTTTGCCGGGAAATATCCTGATACTCATCTACTATAATATATCTGAAATCTAATTTTGTTCCTTTTATTTCTTCCTCACGCAATATTCGAGAAGAATCATTAATCATATCCTCAAAATCAATGGCATTCTTCTCTTTCAACCGTTTTGTATATTCATGATAGCATTGCTCGCAAATTGTAAGGAATAGTTTAGACCTCTCGTTATTGGTTGTTGCCTGAAAACGATATAAGTCATCCAAAGAATAACCATTGGTCTTAAAATTCTGAATAAACGTACAGATCAGCTTCACCAATTTAATTATGTACTTGTTTTCTTCAGTCGAGACAATTTTGTCAAACACCTCCCGAGATGGACGAGGACATAATTTAAATCCATGTTTTATCAATTCTTCTTGAAAATGTGACAACAAATCCCTGCCGTCGTTGTAAGCAGAGAAAGTATATATCAAATCTGTCTTGTGTTCACGATGCAATTTGACTTTGTCATTGACAGCATTTCTGTAGCGTTCCAGTTGCTCCGGAGGATAACGATTGTTCTTTCCATCCTGAGTAATACCGAAATGTTCGACATAGGCAACTTTCTCACCCTGTACTATTGTAAAATCAGGAGTATATGGTTTGTGCGAACGCAGGATATGATACGGATATGGCTTCTCATACTCATAATCAATCCCATTCATATACAAGAAATTAGCAATAAGCACTTCTTGGGAAGAGCGCAATGTCTCATGTGTGATACTTATACATTTTCCCGTGCGCCTGTCTATTATCTTATCAGCATACTCCGACATATTACCACGCAAAGTAGAAAAATCTGCTTTCTTTATATAGTTGAAGAAATTATTCAAATCATCTCCTTCGAATGGCGCATCGAAATAGCTACCAAAAAACAAGATTAACTTTTCAACAAGTTCAGGATTTTCAAGGATATTACCCTTCAAATAATTATTGATGACATGAAACATGAATCCTTGGTCAACAATAATCTTACGTTCCTCTTCCTGCCTACGCAAAATTGCATAGCCTGTTTTATGGAAAGTTGTTACAGGACAATCTATTTTGAGAGATTTATTTATCTTATCCCTTAATTCTCCTACGGCTTTATTTGTAAATGATATGACTAATATCTGGTCGGGTCTTACACCTTTCCTCTCAACTAAATATTTGACTTTTGCTGCTACTGTTGTCGTTTTGCCCGCACCTGCACCAGCTATTACAAGGGTATAATCTTCATCCGATAAAACAACCCGACGCTGTTCATCATCCAGTTTTATATTTCTGTCTATTTCCGACAAAATATTATCCAAATATGATTTCTCAGAATTTAAATGGCGCTCAACAAACGCATCATTATGCTCCCGAATTTTAATAGAGCCTTCTGTTTGTTTCAAATCTGAATATTTGGACAAAAAAGACAATACGCGATCGAATTTAAGACCATTATCCCTACAATAATACTCTAATGTGTTCGAATCTTTAAGAGTATTCAGCCGCTCATATAAACCAAAGTAATCTTCAATTATCTCTTTACAGTCTTTTCTGGAAATAAAATCATCTATTGCCAACAGACTGCCATATCTATTTTCAAAGGCATCAATATCGGCACTCCCGGATGAATCTATCTCACCCCGGCTCTGCCGTTTTATCGATTTAAATAGTCTGCTAAAGAACGACATAAGATAAATTTAAGAAATGTTTATGCCTATATGACAAGATTGTTGATTGTTCGTTTTATTAGCCAAATGAAAAAATTTTTGATTTCATGATGAAAAAAATGCCTTCTTCCATTAAGCCATCATCTTTGATAATCACAATTTCATGCAAATATAGCAATTCCTATTCATATTTTCAATTTTAAATTTAAAGCGCCGAAAAAGCAAAATCAGTTCGCTTGTATAACAAAATTATGAAAATTCCTTAAAAATAACGGATTTTTTCACATAAAACACTACATTTGCCGTTGAATTCACAGAGGGTTTAATTTGCATGGCTCTTTCAGTTCTGCAATCTTCCCGCTATTCCATGATCATTATTTTCCCCTAAGGTAAATGTCGCGTTTAAAAAGCTCCATCATAATCTTGTTCACATTTCTTTGCCCCATGCTCGCGCTGAGGGCGCAAATCAACACCGAGCAGGTGATGAGAATCGGGGCAAATACAAATTATTTTGAAGACTACGTCCTTTCAATCCAATATTTCAATCAGGTCATCAGCGTCAATCCGCGTCTTGCAAAACCATATTTCTATCGCGCTATCGCCAAACTGAACCTCGATGATTTCCCCGGAGCCGAAGAGGATGCCTCGCTTGCCATCGAGCGCAACCCCTTCATCGTGGATGCCTACGAAGTGCGCGGGGTGGCACGTCAGAACCAAGGTAAAAACCGTGAGGCCATCAAGGATTACAACAAAGTGCTTGAAATGCACCCCGACACCCGCAGCGTCCTCTTCAACAAAGCCATGGCGCAATGTCAGATTAAGGACCATGCAGGAGCCGACACCACTTTCGCCGCTCTTATCAGAAAATATCCGCGCTATGAGGGGGGCTATCTCGGCCGCGCACGTCTCAGACTCGAAACAAAGGACACCATTGGAGCGAAAAGCGACATTGATAAGGCACTGACAATAAACTCCTCGGCAATCAACGCCTATCTGATGAGGGCCGACATAGCCATCCACTCCGGACAGGACTACAAAAGTGCATTGGCCGACATGGACATGGCGGTGAAACTAAGCCCGGATTTCCCCGGCTACTACATCAACCGTGCATTCCTGCGCTATATGACCGATGATTTCTATGGAGCGTTTGACGACTATGACCATGCGCTGAAACTTGACCCGACAAACTCAATGGCGCTCTTCAACCGAGGACTCCTCCGAGCCGAAGTCCACGACACCAACAAGGCCATCGAGGATTTCACAAGCGTCATAAATCTCAACCCTGACGACTACAAAACGCTCTATAACCGCTCAATGCTTCTTGCTGAAATCGGTGATTTTGAAGCAGCCCTTTCCGACCTCAACCGTGTGCTCGAGGCTTACCCGGATTTCGCTGCGGCCTATTTCCTGCGCTACGACATCAAACGCCGCAAAGGAGACCTCCAAAGCGCCGAGAAAGACTATAACAAGTCTCTCGCACTTGCCAAGACAAAGGTTCCGGTCTCTCCCGACAAACAGTTTGCCGACAACACCTCAGCCGGAAATTCACAGGATGAGGACGGCGACGGTCCCGTCGTGACCGAAACTCAGGAACAGGTGAAGAAACGCTTCTCATCGCTCGCAACCGTATCGGCCAACTACACATCGGAAAACGATGCAACGACCATCCGCGGACGTGTCCAGGACCAGGAACTGAAAGTCGAACTTGAACCGATTTTCATAATCACCTACTACACCTCACCGACAGAAATCAAGCTCAACAGCGAATACATCCGCGAGGTCAACGACCTCAACGCAACCGGACTGCTCCGCTTCGGTCTGCAAGTAGCCAACCGCGAATCCACCCTCCGGGATGACAATGTCGAGACCACCCACCGCTCGTCGATAGACTTCTATAATTCCTACATCGCAAGCCATCCCCCGCGTGCGATTGATTATTTCGGAAGGGCAATGGATTTCTATACAGTAGGTGACTTTGATGCAGCCGTCGGCGATCTCACCACAGCCGTCAGACTGACGCCCGATTTCGCCTTGGCATATCTGCTCAGAGCGCAGGTGAGATATGCGAAAAAACATAAAGCGACCGACGACGGACAAGGCACCCACATCCTATCCGAAGAAGAGAGCGTCGACATCCTCGCCGACATCGAAAAGGCTATAAGCCTCTCCCCTTTCATGCCTGTTGCATACTACAACAAAGGCGTCGTGCTTACTGAAATCGGACATCTCGACGAAGCCCTGAAAGCCTTCACACGGGCAATCGAACTGAAACGTGATTTCGGCGAAGCCTACTACAACCGCGGATATGTCCACCTCACCATCGGCGACAAAGACAAGGCGTTCCCCGACCTCAGCCGCGCAGGAGAACTCGGAATCGTCTCCTCCTACTCCCTGCTCAAACGCATGGCATCAGGCCGATAAGCGTCACCGCCCTCTTACAATTTTACCTCTTTTCATATCAAAATCGAACCAATCCGGCGTTAAACTTTCAGTTTGACAACAGATTGGTTCGATTTTTAGATAATTATTAGTAATTTTGCCGATAATTTGCTAAAATCGTTCAATCCGTCCATTTTGGCATATCATCAGTCAGTCATTCGAAAATCACATTACAATTATAATTATAAGGTATGAAAGTTTTAAAGTTTGGAGGTACCTCAGTAGGTTCCGCAGAACGTATCCGCCACGTTGCCGACCTCGTCTCTGAAAGAGGCAAGAACATCATCGTGCTTTCCGCAATGTCGGGCACGACAAATTCACTTGTAGAAATCGCCGATTACCTCTACAAGAAAAACACCAACGGAGCAAAAGAGACAATCAATCTTCTCGAATCAAAATATCTCAAGACAATCGCAGCGCTCTACGACAAACATGAGAGCCGCGAGAAAGCCCTCAAAGAAATCAAGGCCTGCTTCAACTATATCCGTTCGTTCACCCAGCGCGAGACTTTCAGCGAAATCGAGGAAAAGATCATCCTCGCACAGGGCGAAATCATGAGCGTGGCCATGATGACCATCCTCCTCAACGAGCGTGGCCTCTATGCCGAATCGCTCCCTGCACTCGACTTCATGAAGACCGATGCCAACGGTGAGCCCGACATGCAGCACATCACCCTCCATCTCCAGCCCCTCCTTGACAAGTATATCGACGCCGACATCTTCATCACCCAGGGATTCATCTGCCGCAACTCAACCGGCGAGATCGACAACCTCCAGCGCGGTGGCAGCGACTACACCGCATCGCTCATCGGCGCAGCCATCGAAGCTGAGGAAATCGAAATCTGGACTGACATCGACGGTATGCACAACAACGACCCCCGCTTTGTCGACAAGACAAGCCCCGTCAACGAGCTTCACTACGAGGAAGCTTCCGAGCTTGCATACTTCGGTGCAAAAATCCTCCACCCCACCTGTGTGCTCCCCGCCAAGGTCAACAATATTCCTCTCCGTCTTCTCAACACTCTCGAACCGGAGGCACACGGCACACTCATCTACAACAACATCACCGAACCCTCCATCAAGGCCGTCGCTGCCAAGGACAACATTGTGGCCATCAAGATCAAGAGTTCGCGTATGCTCCTCGCCTACGGTTATCTGACCCGCGTGTTTGAGACATTCGAGAAATACCGCACTCCCATCGACATGATCGCCACAAGCGAAGTCGGCGTATCGCTCACCATCGACTCCGAGCGTTTCCTCCCCGAAATCGTCGACGAGCTTAAGAAGTTCGGCACCGTCACCATCGACCGCGACATGGTCATCATCTGTGTTGTCGGCAACATGGAGTGGACCAACACCGGCTATGAGGCAAAGGCAATGGAAGCTCTTGCCAATATTCCAGTCCGCATGATTTCCTACGGCGGTTCAAACTACAACATCTCATTCCTCATCCGCAAGGAGGACAAAATCGAAGCTCTGCGTCGCCTGAGCGAAACACTTTTCAACGAGAAATAAATGACACGTTTCCCTATCGAAGAATTTGAATCGCTTCAGACCCCCTTCTACTTCTATGATCTGAAGCTGCTCGACCGCACGCTCAAGGAAATCAAGCGTACCGCCCGCGACCCCCGCTTCAAGGTCCACTATGCAATCAAGGCCAACGCCAACCCCGGAATCCTCCGCAGCATCCAGGCCGCAGGTCTCGGAGTGGACTGCGTCAGCGGTTGGGAAATCGAGACCGCTCTTGAAGCCGGTTTCCGTGGCGACCGCATAGTCTATGCCGGTGTCGGCAAGAGCGACAATGAAATCCGTCTCGGTCTGGAGAAAGACATCGAATGTTTCAACGTCGAGTCCGAACCGGAACTGCGTGTCATCAGCCAGCTTGCCGAATCAATGGGCAAGACTGCGCGCGTCGCAATCAGAGTCAACCCAAACATCGACGCACACACCCATGCCTACATCACCACAGGTCTGGCCGAAAACAAATTCGGAGTCAATCTTGAGATGCTCCCCGGCATCATCGCGCTTGCCTGCACCCTGCCCAACATCGACCTGCGTGGTCTCCATTTCCACATCGGCTCACAGATTACGGAAACAGAGCCGTTCGTGATGCTCTGCGAGACCATCAACCGTCTGCAGGACGAATACAACGAACGCGGCATCTACTTCTCGTCAATCAACGTCGGCGGCGGTCTCGGCATCGACTACGCACATCCCGAACGCCATCCGATTCCGGATTTCGAGAACTACTTCACAACGTTCCACAACCATCTGCGCATCCGCGAAGACCAGGAAGTGCATTTCGAACTCGGGCGCTCGATTGTGGCACAGTGTGGTTCGCTCATCACCAAAGTGCTCTATGTGAAGCGAGGAACAACCAAGAAATTCGCCATCGTGGACGCAGGCATGAGCGACCTCATCCGTCCCGCCCTCTACAATGCCCACCACAAGATCGAGAACATCTCGAATCCCAACGGTGAGCTTCACCACTACGACGTTGTCGGCCCTATCTGCGAATCGTCCGACTGCTTCGGTCAGGATGAGACACTTCCCGAAGTGAAGCGCGGCTATCTCCTCGCACTCCGCTCCGCAGGTGCCTACGGCGAAATCATGGCCTCGCGCTACAACTGCCGCCCCTTCCCGCCATCCTATTTTTCAGAACAATAAACAAACCTTAAACCAAAACCATTCATTATCATGGCAGACAACAGAGAAGCCAAAGAAGTCTACATGGACGCTGACCCTCTGGAACTCCCCGAAAACGCCTTCCGCGAACTCGGAGAGGATGAGGTCTACCGCCCTATCATGCACCCCGCGCATGACTATCCGGAGGTGACCCCCTACTCAGTGACCATGGGACTTGTGCTCGCCGTCATCTTCAGTGCCGCGGCAGCCTACCTTGGCCTAAAGGTCGGACAGGTGTTTGAAGCGGCAATTCCAATTGCCATCATCGCCGTCGGTCTTTCAGGCGCGTTGAAAAAAGAGAACCCGCTCGGGCAGAACGTCATCATCCAAAGTATCGGTGCATGTTCGGGTGTGATTGTGGCCGGTGCCATCTTCACCCTCCCCGCGCTCTACATTCTTCAGGCCAAGTATCCTGAAATCACCGTCAACTTCCTCCAGATTTTCCTGAGCTCACTCTTGGGAGGTATCCTCGGCATCCTCTTCTTCATTCCTTTCCGAAAATATTTCGTGAAGGACATGCACGGCAAATACCCCTTCCCGGAAGCTACAGCCACCACTCAGGTGCTTGCAAGCGGTCTCGGGAAAGCATCCTCGAAGAACGACGGTCAGGCGAAGACCCTCGTTCTCGCATCGCTCATCGGCGGTGTGTATGACTACATCGTCGAGACCTTCGGCTGGTGGGCAGGTGTCCTTAACACAGCCGTCACAGGCTGGGGACAGACTCTTGCCGAAAAGACCAAACTTGTGGTAAGCTGCAACACCGGTGCTGCCGTCCTCGGTCTCGGCTACATCATCGGTCTCAACTATGCCTTCATCATCTTTGCCGGTTCAGTGTTCGTCTGGTGGGTGCTCATCCCTCTGCTCGGCACTTACGGTAGCTCCGACATGACCGCCATGGCACCCGAAGCCATCTTCGCTGACTATGCGCGTCTCATCGGTATCGGTGGCATTGCAATGGCCGGTATTATCGGCATTGTGAAATCATGGGGTATCATCCGCAGTGCTGTCGGTCTCGCCGGACGCGAACTCCGCGGCAAGGCTGATGGCGCTTCCACCATCCGTTGGCAGAGCGACATTTCGATGAAACACATCGTGTTCTTCGTTGCAATCGCCCTCGTCGCCGTCCTCCTCTTCTTCTGGTTCGGTGTCATCAACACCTTCTGGCAGGCATTGGTGGCATGGATTGTGGTGACCCTCATCGCCTTCCTCTTCACCACTGTAGCGGCAAACGCCATTGCAATTGTAGGCTCAAACCCTGTTTCGGGTATGACCCTCATGACACTGATTATCGCATCAGCCATCTTCGTCGGCATCGGTCTTAACGGCACCTCCGGCATCGTGGCCTCAATGGTCATCGGTGGTGTTGTCTGCACCGCTCTTTCAATGGCCGGAGGCTTCGTTACTGACCTCAAGGTCGGCTACTGGCTCGGTTCAACCCCCAAGAAGCAGGAAAGCTGGAAATTCCTCGGCACCATCGTCTCGGCAGCAACCGTCGGGGGTGTCATCCTCCTGCTCAACCAGGTCTACGGATTCACAGGTGAGAACGCTCTCGTAGCTCCTCAGGCCAACGCTATGGCTAAGGTCATCGAACCTCTCATGATGGGTGGCGACACTCCGTGGATTCTCTACATGACCGGTGCTATCCTCGCCCTTCTGCTCAACTGGCTCGGTGTCCCCGCACTCGCATTCTGCCTCGGCATGTTCATTCCCCTGCAGCTCAACACTCCGCTTCTTGTGGGCGGTGCCATCGCATGGTTTGTGGGCAGCCGTTCGAAAGACAAGTCGCTCAACGACGCACGTCGTGACCGTGGCACCCTCATCTCGTCGGGTCTCATCGCCGGTGGCGCGCTCTTCGGCGTATTCGCAGCCCTCACCCGCTTCCTCGGTTTTGAATATCAGAACCCGATGGACGCCATCGCCACCCAGTGGGCCGGTCTGGCAGTCTACGCACTTCTCATCATCTATCTTATCTGGGAATCAATGAAAGTGAAGACCCTGAAGGACTGATTGCACAAACATGAAACCGATTAATCGTGAAATACTGTCGATCGCAGTACCCTCGATTATAACCAACATCACCACACCACTGCTCGCGCTGATGGATGTGGTGATTGTTGGTCACATGGGGAGCGCTGACTATATCGCAGCCATTGCTGTGGGCGGTACGATATTCAACATGATATACTGGCTGTTCGCCTTTCTGCGCATGGGTTCGAGCGGTCTGACCGCCCAGGCCCACGGTTCGCAGGACAAGGAGGGATGCGACCTCGTATTGCTGCGCGGACTTCTCGTTGTGCTCCTCGCATCAGCAGCCATGATAGTGCTCCAACGACCAATTTTCAAACTTGCCGGAGTGCTGTTCGAAATCGAGGACAACATTCTCGGGATGGTCCGCGACTATTTCTCAATCCTCATCTGGGGTGCGCCCGCATCGCTCGGAGCATTCGTCATTTCAGGATGGTTCCTCGGCCAGAAGAATGCCAAGGCGCCGATGAAAGTCGCATTCATCATCAACATCTCCAATATCGTCATCAGCCTCGCCCTCGTCTATCTGTTCGGAATGAAGATTAAGGGAGTCGCGTTCGGCACTCTCAGCGCCCAATGGCTCGGTTTTATAGTAGCTCTGACCACAGCCATCCGCAAGGATCATCCGCAACTGAAAAGTCTCGAAGAGATACTCGACACAACTCAACTCAAACGCTTCTTCTCAATCAACGTAAACATCTTCTTCCGCACGCTCTGCCTGATTGCTGTCACAGTATGGTTCACCCGCACGGGTTCCACCCAAGGTACCGACATTCTTGCCGTCAACACCCTGCTCATGCAGTTCTTCACACTCTTCTCTTACTTCATGGACGGTTTTGCCTTCGCCGGAGAATCGCTCTGCGGCAACTATATCGGGAAGAAGGATTCCGAGGGCCTACATGCCACAATCAAGGCACTTTTCAGATGGAGCATTGTCATGGTGGCTCTTTTCACCATAATATATGCCTTGGCCGGTGAAGGAATCATGAGTCTTTTGAGCGATGATGCCGGAGTAATCATATCGTCCAAAGAATTTTTCTCATGGGTGATAGCCATCCCCGCCGTAGGCTTCGCAGCTTTCACTTGGGACGGTGTTTTCATCGGAGCTACCCGCACACGCGAGATGCTCATCTCAATCGCATCCGCCACACTGGTCTACTTCCTCACTTACTATTTCCTCTTCCCCCGTCTTGGCAATCACGGTCTGTGGATAGCATTCCTCGCCTACCTGCTCTGTCGCGGCCTCGTCCTAACCCTCCTCCGGCACCGCATTAAATAAAAAACGCACTACGCAAAGCGGTCAACTCATATATAGAAGCTAAAAAATCGAGAGGTGCAGAAACCGGAATTTGTTTCTGCACCTCTCGATTTTTATGGCATCCGTAATGTCGGATCAGGAGAGCGAAAGTTCTGTTCTTAGACTCAAGCCTCGGCGTTGGCTGTGGAATCTCCGTAGGTCTCTTTCACGAGCGAGACGCAGAATGCGCCTACCACAAGGAGAATGCCTGCAAGCACGAGCATGTTGACCTGACGGCCACCGAGGAGCGGAAGAATCACGCCACCGAGAGCTGCGGCGCAGATCTGCGGAATGCAGATGGTTCCGTTAAAAAGGCCGAGGTAGGTACCCATATTCTTGCCGGAAATCGAGTTGGTAAGGATAGTGAAGGGAAGAGCAAGCATCGCGGCCCAAGCGCAACCGATAAGGAGGAATGAGATGAAGAGGACATACTTATCAGTGATGAAGAGGGTCGACACGAATCCGATTGCTCCAAGAAGGAGGCTGAGAGCATAAACAGTCTTATGATTCTTGAAACGGGGGATGACAACAGCCCAAAGCACAGAGCCTACGGCCTGAATCGTGAACAATACACCGACCCAGTTGCCTGCAGTCTGGTAAGCCTCGGTCTCTGTGTTGGTTGTGCCCCAAACGGTATCGGCGATGGCACCCGGAGTGTAGGTCCACATATAAAGGAAAGCAGCCCAGCAGAAGAACTGAACAAGACCCACTGTCCAGAAAGTCTTGGGAGCGTGGCGCAGGAGGTGAATCATGCTGCTCTTCTCCTCTTTCTGCTCTTCGGTGATACCGTGGTATTCGGCATATTCCTTGGGGGGCATCTCGCGGATAGTGGCAAAGCTGTAAATGACACAGAGAATCAGTACGGCGGCACCAATGTAGAATGAATATGTGACAGCATCAGGCACCTGCCCGGTCGGAGCGATGTTGCTGATACCGATTGCGGTCAATGTGATAGGCGCGAGATAACCGACAAGGCTACCTGCGTTGCAGAGAAAGCTCTGGATGGAATATGCAAGTCCTTTCTGACGTTCGTTGACCTGATCGCCGACAAGCATCTTGAACGGCTGCATGGCCATGTTGATGGATGTGTCAAGGAACATCAGGGCAACAAAACCGAAAATCATCGCTCCGGCAACCGAAAGGCCGAAGCTTCCGGCATTGGGAAGCAGACACATCACGATAACTGCAATTGCAGCTCCGAGAAGCAGATATGGAAGTCGACGACCGAGACGGTTCCATGTACGGTCACTCGCAGCTCCGACAAGTGGCTGGACAAGGATACCCATCAAGGGGGGAAGAATCCAGAAGTAGCTCAGTGAGTGCGGATCGGCACCCAAGGTGGCAAAGATGCGCGAGATGTTGGCGCTCTGAAGGGCGTAGGCAATCTGTACGCCGAAAAAACCGAAACTCAGATTCCAGAGTTTCATAAAACTTTGGTCCGGTTTATTCTTAACCATAATTTTGTTGTAAGTGTAATGATATAATCTGTTATTAATTTATTTTTTACCTATTGTGCCTTTAACCTTCTGAATCCATTCAGTCAATCATGGCATAGAGCCGTTTTATCTCCTCGGCCCATATCTCCTCATTGGGAGTTTCAAGTATAAGCGGCATATCGTTCATGCGCGGGTCATTCATCAACCGTCGCCAGAATCCCTCGTCAAGATGTCCGGTGAAGAGCGGTGCATGGCGGTCAACCCTCGATCCGAGAGCCTTCATGGTATCGTTAAGGTGCATTCCGCAAAGGTATTTCATCCCGACCACACGGTCGAAATCATCCCAAGTGCGATTGTAGGCCTCTTCGCTGACCATGTCATAGCCGGAAGTGTAGGCATGACAGGTGTCGATGCAAACCCCGACACGGCTCTTGTCCTCAACCTTGTCGATGATATGGGCAAGCTGCTCGAAAGTGCAACCGAGATTGCTCCCCTGCCCGGCTGTGTTCTCTATGACGGCTTTTACCCCTGTGGTCTTGTCAAGAGCAAGATTTATCGATTCCGCGATGAGGTCGAGGCAGGCATCGGTCTCAATCTCCTTCAGATGGGAACCGGGATGGAAATTCAGCATGGTCAGGCCAAGCTGCTCACATCTGCGGAGTTCATCGAGGAAAGCTACTCTTGATTTTTCAAGTTTCTCCTTATCAGGCGAACCGAGATTTATAAGGAAGCTGTCGTGGGGAAGAATCACATCGGGAGTGTAGCCATACTCAGCGCAATTAACCTTAAACGCCTCCGCTTCCTTGGCTGTAATTGCCTTGGAAGTCCATCTGGAAGGATTGCGCGTGAAAATCGCGAATGATTTGGCTCCGATAAGATGAGCTTTGAGCGGAGCATTGCTTACACCCTGCTCCGCCGAGACATGTGCCCCGATGTATTTCATTGATGAAGTATGATTACGCATTAAATTTTCGCAAATTTACTAAATTATCCGTATCTTTGCAAAAAATTAAAGGCAAACATTTGTAATCCTACACATAATATTACATTATGGCTCAGAAACCCTCCATTCCTAAAGGAACCCGTGACTTCACCCCGGCCGAGATGGCCCGTCGTAACTATATATTCGATACTATCCGCAGCGTCTTCCATCTCTTTGGATTCCAGCAGATTGAAACTCCGGCGATGGAAAATCTGTCAACCCTCATGGGAAAATACGGTGAGGAGGGCGACAAACTCCTCTTCAAGATTCTCAATTCAGGCGATTTCCTCCGCGGAGTTGATCCCAAGCTGATTGAAGCCGGCGATTGCCCGAAACTCGCCCCGAAACTTTGCGAGAAAGGTCTCCGCTATGACCTCACCGTCCCCTTCGCGCGCTTCGTGGTCATGCACCGCAACGACCTCTCTTTCCCCTTCAAGCGCTTCCAGATTCAGCCCGTATGGCGTGCCGACCGTCCGCAGAAGGGCCGCTATCGCGAATTCTATCAGTGTGATGCCGACGTCGTCGGTTCGGATTCGCTTCTCAATGAAATAGAGCTTATCCAGATGATTGACGAGGTGTTCAACCGTCTTGGAATCCGCACCACAATCAAACTCAACAATCGCAAAGTCCTCGCAGGCATAGCTGAACTCGTCGGTGAGCCTGAGAAGATTGTCGACATCACCGTTGCTATCGACAAAATCGACAAAATCGGTCTTGACAAGGTCAAGGAGGAACTCGCAGAACGCGGATTGAGCGCTGAGGCCATTGACAAAATCACTCCCATCATCACTCTTTCAGGCTCGAACGAGGAACGTCTCGCAAAACTCTCCGAACTTCTTGCGGGAAGCGAAACTGGCCTTAAGGGAGTGGAGGAACTCCGCGAAGTGATGGAAGGCTCAAAGCAACTCGGACTCCGTGCGGAACTAGAACTTGATGTGAGCCTCGCCCGCGGTCTCAACTACTACACCGGCACTATCATTGAAGTCAAAGCCCGCGACGTTGAAATCGGCAGCATCACAGGCGGTGGACGCTACGATAACCTCACAGGTGTCTTCGGACTCCCCGGAGTGTCAGGTGTCGGTATCTCCTTCGGAGCAGACCGTATCTATGATGTGCTCAACACCCTCAACCTCTACCCTGCCGACATAGCCGGTGCAGCCAAGGTGATGTTTACTAACTTCGGCGTAGCAGAAGCAGCCAAATCACTTGAAGTCATCAAAAAACTCCGCGAGAACGGTATTTCAGCTGAAATCTATCCCGACTGCGCGAAGATGAAGAAGCAGATGGGACGCGCTGACGCACTCGGCATCCCCTTTGTGGCCATCATCGGCGAAAGCGAGCTTGCAGAAGGCACCGTAACGCTGAAAGACATGACTTCCGGCGAACAGAAGAGCCTTTCGGTCGACGAGCTCGTGAAGGCTCTTGCTTAAGCCGACCACGGATTGAACCATATCATGCGCAGGGCCGCTTCATCAGCCGGCCCTGCATATCTATGATATGAGCCCTTTAGTCGCTCCTGGCCATTGCAAACACTCGCTGGCTCTCAATTTATGCCAATAATTTGGTCTTTTGACCCTCTCATGAACTTCCTTTGACAATAAATGGTTAATTTTGTCATAGGAAAACAACTCATTACATAAATTTCGGTATGCTTATATCCGACTCTCTGACCACATTTGGCACATATTGCCTCTTCATAAACAAGGTCTTTTCCATCCCCGACAAATGGAAGACCTTCTTCAAACGTACATTTTTTGAAATCACCAAACTCGGTGTTGATTCAATTCCGCTTGTGATAGTCATCTCGCTCTTCATCGGTGCGGTTATCACAATCCAGATGCAGCTCAACATCGTATCGCCTCTTGTCCCCTCCTATTCGACAGGCCTCGCCACCCGCGAAATCATCCTCCTTGAGTTCTCCAACTCTATCCTCTGTCTGATTCTTGCAGGTAAGGTGGGTTCCAACATAGCATCGGAGATAGGAACCATGCGTGTGACAGAACAGATTGACGCACTCGACATCATGGGCATCAACTCAGCCAATTTCCTTGTATTGCCCAAGATTGTCGGCTTCCTCATCTATATGCCGGTACTCGTGGTCTTCTGTATCTTCACCTCATTTCTCGGAGGTGTGCTGATTTCGGTCTTCACATCCATCATTCCTCTCAACCGCTTCATCTACGGTCTGCAGACAATGTTCTCCGAATGGTATGTGTGGTACGGACTTATAAAATCACTCTTCTTCTCGTTCATCATCACCTCGGTTGCCGCATTCTACGGCTACTATGTGAAAGGCGGTGCGCTTGAGGTCGGCAAGGCTTCCACCAACGCTGTCGTTGCCTCAAGCATCCTGATTCTTCTCCTCGACGTAGTGCTTACCAAACTCTTGCTGCAATGATCGAAGTAAAAAATATCACCAAGTCATTTGATGGCAAGACCATCCTCCACGATGTCTCAGCCACCTTCCACACAGGTAAGACCAACCTTATCATCGGACAGAGCGGCTCGGGAAAGACCGTGCTTGTCAAATCGCTCGTCGGGCTGTTACGCCCGGAAAAAGGCGAGATTCTTTACGACGGCCGCGACCTGCTGAAAATGGACCAGAATAAGGTGAAGGAACTGCGCAAGGAAATCGGTATGCTTTTCCAAGGCTCCGCGCTCTTTGACTCTGAGACCGTCCTGGGCAACGTAATGTTCCCCCTGACCATGTTCACGAAGATGAGCTACGGTGAAATCAAGGACCGCGCCCAGTTCTGCCTCGAACGTGTGAATCTGAAAGGTGCCGACAAGAAATTTCCCTCCGAGATTTCCGGCGGTATGCAGAAACGTGTGGCCATCGCACGCGCCATTGCCCTCAACCCGAAATATCTTTTCTGCGACGAGCCCAACTCCGGCCTCGACCCCCGCACCTCGATACTCATCGACGAGCTTCTGAGCGACATCACCCACGAATACAATATCACGACAATCATCAACACCCACGACATGAACTCCGTGTTGGGCATCGGCGAGAACATCATCTTCATCAACAAAGGACATCGCGAATGGGTCGGCGACATGCACCAGATTTATCAGACCTCCAACGAGGCACTGAATGAATTCGTATTCGCCAACGACCTCTTCCAAAAGGTCAAGGCTTACGTCCTTTCAACCGAAACCACAAAGAAACCCGCCAACGTCTGAAAAACACAGATAATACTGTATATAATTCAGTATTTCTGTTTTTAGATACAAACGTACAAAAGAGCATAAGAAACAAAAGGATATATAGCTCTCTGCAAGATTGATAGTTATCTTCAGATTCTTTGCTATATATCCTTTTGTTTCTTATGCTCTTTTGTGCTTTTGTATCTCCTACGGAATCTATCGCGCGAATTGGCGGAGGTCGGAAAGAGAAATACGGTTTTCGTAGAGAGCCTTGCCGGTTATGACACGTTTCATGCCCATATCATTCAGTCGCAAAATATCGTCAAGCGAACTTATGCCACCGGACACGGTGAAAATGACATCCGGAAACTCCTCCGACAGACGGACATACATATCGTAGGCAGGGCCTTCGAGCATTCCGTCTTTCGATATGTCCGTACAGATTGCCTGTGAAAGACCGTGAGGTTTGAACCGGTTGATAAGGTCGTCAATGGTATCGGCTGTCGCTTCCATCCATCCGCTGACGGCCACCTTGCCGTCGCGCACATCTGCACCAAGCACAAGGCGCTCGCCACCATACATGTCAAGCCATGCCGACATCAATTCAGGCTGACGGGCGGCCACACTGCCGATAATCGCGTATGTCGCTCCGGCATTGAACACATCCTTAAGGCTTTGGTCGGTCTTGATGCCTCCGCCCCACTCCACTTCAACACCGTTGAGACGTGCAATCTGTTCGAGTGTGCGGAGATTGCGCGGAGAGCTGGCCTTCGCGCCATCGAGGTCAACAAGATGGATGCGCGTGAGGCCATTGTCAAGAAACAGTTTCGCCATATCGACCGGCGACGCACCGTAGTCGGTGCAGCGGTCATAGTCACCTTGACTCAGACGGACACACTTGCCGTCTATGAGATCTATTGCAGGAATTACTTCTATCATGGTTTATTGTATAAGGACAATTCCGATATAACTGCTTTACGGAATTACAATGCAAGGAAATTTGCAATTATGCGCTCACCGACATCTCCGCTCTTCTCCGGATGGAACTGTGTTCCATAGAAATTCTCATATTTCAGAGCAGCACTGAACATCGTTGAGCCATATCGCGTGGTGGCGATGGTGTCGGGACAGAGCGGTGCATAGTAGGAATGGACATAATAGACGTATGCACCCCTATCTATCCCCTTGAAAAGTTTCGAATCAAGATTGTTGATGCGGTTCCACCCGACGTGAGGCACCTTCAGGTCATCCTCTTCCGGGAATCTCCGGACTTTGGCATCAAATATCCCGAGGCAGTCCACATCACCCTCTTCGGAGTGGCGACACATCACCTGCATACCGACGCAGATACCGAGCACCGGGTGGCGAAGGTCACGGATGACCTCACACAAACCGCGCTCACGCAGACGCGCCATAGCCTCGGCATCATTTCCGACACCGGGAAGCAACACTTTTGAAGCCTGACGGATCTCTGCGGGATCGGCAGTCAGTTTCCACTCCGCACCAAGGCGGTCAAGGGCATTGCCGACCGAACGGAGATTGCCCATCTCATAATCTATTATCGCTATCATAGGACACCTTTGCTTGAAGGAAGTGAATAACTGAACACATCGCGCCTCACGGCCATACGCAATGCCCGCGCGAAAGCCTTGAACACACCCTCGATGAGATGATGATTGTTCTCACCGCGCGCTGAGATGTGGAGATTGCAACGCATGGCCACACAGAGCGACTTGAAGAAGTGTTTATACATTTCTGTCGGAGTATCACCGACATATTCACGCGTAAACTCGACATCCCAGACGAAATCCGCGCGGCCTCCGAAATCAATCAGCACCATAGCCTTACATTCATCCATCGGGAGCACGAATCCATAGCGGTCAATGCCGCGCTTCGACCCGAGCGCCGTGTCGATGGCCTGTCCGAGCGCGATGGCCACATCCTCCATGCTATGGTGCTCGTCTACTTCAAGATCACCCTCACAGCGGAGTTCGAGCGAGATTCCTGCGTGGTGGGGAAGCTGCCAGAGCATGTGATCGAAGAACTTCAACCCACTGTCTATATGCGACGGTTCATGACCGTCAAGGTCGAGAGTGATGGAGATGCAGGTTTCAGATGTGTTGCGCTCGACAGTCACCTTGCGGTCAGACGACAGGATATGGCGGGCAATTTCGTCCCAATCCTCCGTCAGCAATTCGCATCCGTCCGGACATTCCCCGTCGGCAGGAGCGATGAGGATTCCACGCGCACCAAGATTTTGAGCGAGCTGCACATCGGTCAAGCGGTCACCGACCACGAAGGAATTTGCAAGGTCATACGACCCGTCCATGTATGCCGTGAGCATTCCTGTGCGTGGCTTGCGTGTCGGCGCATTATCCTCCGGAAAGGAACGGTCAATCAGAATATCGTCAAACCTCACTCCCTCACCTTCGAGAGTGGAGAGCATACGGTTGTGTGCGGGCCAGAATGTATCTTCAGGAAATGAATCTGTCCCGAGACCATCCTGATTCGAGACCATCACGAGTTCATAGCCACGGTTCATGAGCGAACGGAGACCGGAAATTGCCCCGGGGACGAATTCAAGCTTCTCGAGAGAATCAATCTGCTCGTCGGCAGGTTCCTTTATGATGGTTCCGTCGCGGTCAATGAAAACAGCTTTCTTCAACATGACATATCTGGAATTAAAATTTTTCGACAAGAGAAATCACACGGTCATTTTCCTCCGGCGTACCGACCGTGAAACGCAGACAGCCGCGACAACCTTTCACACGGTTGCGGTTGCGGACAATCACGCCGTGGGAAATCAGATAGTCATACATGCCATCCGCGTCCTCGACCTCGACAAGCAGGAAATTGGCATCGGAATGATGCACCTTCCTCACTTTCGGCATACTTTCAAGAGCTGAGGCAAGGCGTGAACGCTCACGGATGATTTCATCCACATTTTCATTGATGTCCGTCTCACTGATGCGCCTCAGAAGCTCTTCCTGAGTAGGCCCGTTGACGTTGTAGGGATACTTGACCCTTGCGAACAGCTCTGCAATCTCAGGCGAGGCGAAGGCCATGCCCATACGGAGCGAGGCCATCCCCCATGCCTTCGAAAAAGTTTGCATGACTATCAGATTCGGGTGTTTGTCAAGTACGTTAAGCAGCGAAGGATATGGCGAGAAGTCAATGTAAGCTTCATCGACCACCACCATACCCGGAAAGCTGTCCACAAGTCTGAGAATATCCTCAGGAGCGAAAGCATTTCCCGTCGGATTGTTAGGCGAACAAATCCACAAGACCTTGCTGTTGCCGTCGGCAGCCTCAAGGAGCGCGTCGACAGGGAGGGAATAATCCTCGCCAAGCTCCACTTTCCGCAGAGCAATGTCATTGATATCGGCACTCACCTCATACACACCATAAGTCGGGGATATGGAGATGGCATTGTCGATACCCGGACGGCAGAAGATACGGTAGACAAGGTCTATAGCCTCATCACTTCCGGCTCCACCGATGAATATCTGCTCCTCGCGCACACCTTTAAGCGCGGCAATCGCATGTTTGAGTTTCTTCTGATGAGGGTCGGGATAACGGTTAAGCCCCGAAGGATAGGGACTTTCATTGGCATCGAGCCACACGGAGATGTCGCCCCCCTTGAATTCATCGCGGGCAGTCGAATAAGGTTCGAGCGCAAGGATGTTGGGGCGGACAAGGTCGAGAGGGTTTATTTTACCTGTCATCAGAAGCAATTTATATTGTATAATATATGTGTAAAGTCTATTTAAGTTGGTCAATCCTCACCTTCACGGCAAGAGCGTGGGCATCCAGTCCTTCGGCATCAGCCATGGTGACGATTGTCGGGGCAAGGAGAGCCAGTCCGTCGCGCGTCAGTTCCTGATAGGTTATCTTGCGCATGAAGCTGTCGATATTCACACCGCTGTAGGAACGCGCCCACGCACCTGTCGGGAGCGTATGGTTTGTACCCGAAGCATAGTCACCGGCACTCTCCGGAGAATAATTGCCGATGAAGACACTTCCCGCCGCTCTCACCCGTGATGCGACCGACCACGCGTCGCGCATGGAAATAATGAGATGCTCAGGTGCGTATGCGTTGACAAAGTCGAGCATGGTGTCGGTGCCGTTGTCAAACACAATCAGACGGCTGTGGGAAAGCGAACCTTCGACCGACTCCACACGGCTGAGTTTTCCGGACAGACGTTTGACCTCCTCATCAACCTTTTCGGCAATCGCCTTTGAGTTGCAGACAAGGATAGCCTGACTGTCGCGCCCATGCTCAGCCTGCGAGAGAAGATCGGCAGCAATGAAAGTCGGTTCGGCGGTCTCATCAGCCATGACGAGTACTTCGCTCGGACCGGCAGGCATATCAATCGCCACTACGGAGCTCAACTGTTGCTTGGCCTTGGTGACATAGCGGTTACCCGGGCCGAAAATCTTATCGACACGGGCTATAGTCTCCGTGCCAAGCGCCATTGCGGCGATAGCCTGTGCGCCACCGACACGATATATCTTGTCGATGCCGCAGATTGAGGCTGCATAAAGAATCTCGGGTGCAATCGGTTGGTTGCGGCTCTGAGGCGTACACAACACAATCTCCCGACACCCTGCAATCTTTGCCGGACATGCAAGCATCAACACAGTCGAAAACAATGGAGCCTGCCCGCCGGGAATATACAGCCCGACACGGTCAATGGCAACCGGACGCTGGACGCAGCGCACTCCGGGAATGGTGTTGACATCGACTTCATGAGGAAGCTGGGCAGCATGGAATTTGGAAATATTCTCCTTTGCCAAGCCTATAGCAGCCTTCACTTCTTCACTGACCCGAGCACACCCCTCGGCAATCTCGGCGGCACTGACCTCAAGCTCACTGACTGAGGTGCCGTCGAATTTCAATGCCATCTCACGCAAGGCCTCGTCACCTTTCGCACGGACCTCCTCGATAATTCCACTGACCGCCTGACCGACAGCCGGATCATCGGGGATGTTGCGTTCGGTAAGTACCGGCCATTCCTGACGTGATGGATTTAAGAATGTCTGCATATCCGATTATTTTACAATATTTTCAAGCACAAGCACAAGAATATCCTCTGCACCGATGGCCTTCAGACGCTCGATGCGCTCCCAAAGTTGCGATTCGGGAATGACGGCATGAATCGAAAGCCAGTCGGGATCGGCAAGATGAAGGATTGTCGGGCTCTTCATTCCGGGAAGTACCTTCAAGGCCTCGTCAAGCGACGATTTCGGAAGATTCATGAGCACATATTTCATGCCACGGCTCTCAATAATCGAACGGAAACGGAAGCAGAGTTTGTCGAGTTCAGCCTGCTTCTCCTCCGGCAGTCCGGGAGTGGCAATGAGCACCGCCTGAGATTCAAGGATGGATTCCACCTCGACAAGACCGTTCTGAATCAGCGTTCCGCCTGACGACACTATATCGAAAATCGCATCGGCCATCCCGACGGCAGGAGCAATCTCGACTGATCCGGTGATGGTGTGGATTTTGGCATTGATATTCTTCTCTTTGAGGAAACGCGAAAGGATTTCGGGATATGAAGTGGCGATGCGTTTGCCGTTGAACCATTCGAGGCCTTTGTAGTCAGCCTCACGGGGGACGGCAAGGCTCAGACGGCAACCGCCGAATCCGAGATCAAGCACACGCTTGACATCGACATTTTTCTCTTCCACCTCATTTAGTCCGACAATACCTATGTCGGCTGTTCCCATCGAGACGGCCTGAGGTATGTCATCGTCTCGAAGAAGAAGTAAATCCACCGGAAAACCCTTTGCGTGGGCTATGAGCGAACGGCTTCCGACGGAAGCCGAGATGCCGGCATCGGCAAGTAAGGCCATGGTCTTCTCGTTAAGTCGACCTTTGGCCTGTATGGCAATTCGAAGCATAAATTCTTTTTTTCTTAGAAATGGTTTGCAAAGTTATATGTTTTATTTCAAATTTTAATAAAATACATGTAAATTTCATCAAAAAGTTAATAAAACATACCGTTTGCTTACTTTCCGTCATGGAAACTGGTAAAAAACCTGCGTTCCTGAGCAGGAACACCCTCAGTTTCCTTCCGGGCATTTATAGCTTTTATGAGGAAAGCCATATTGCGTCCAAGATTGCGCATTGTCTGGAGTCCCTCAAGATCCTTTTCGACATCTTCAGCCACAAAACCGTGTACCTCATTCCAGTATGTGCTCGACACAATCGGCATGGCGCTGATGGTAAAGTATTTATTGATTTCATCAAATGCCGATGTCGAACCACCCCTACGGGATGAGATGACAGCCGCCCCGACCTTCATAGTCTTGTCGAAGGTTCCTGCTGTGGAGTAGAACAGACGGTCGAGGAAAGCAAGCACCTGACCGTTGGCACCGGCATAATACGTCGGGGAACCGACAATTATACCATCTGCCTCTTCAAACAGAGGCGCGGCCTCGTTGACAAGATCATGAAACACACATTCGCCATGCTTGCGACAGAAAAGGCAGGAAATACACCCGCGAATATCCTGATTACCGACATTTACCCTGACAGTTTCAATCCCTTCGTTCTGAAGCGTTGCTTCAACCTCATTGAGCGCACGGTCTGTACAGCCGTGAAGATGAGGACTTCCGTTTATAACTAATACTTTCATACCAATAATTTTGACTTTTCTGCAAAGTTAAACAATAATCCTCCCACACGGGTTTATTTTTCATACAATTAATATATGTATGGCATGAAAAAGCAGACCCCTATCGAAAAAATCTACGAGGCATGGACGGCCCTCACCGATGGTCGCGTCAACATCCTTGCTGACAGCACCGTCGGTCATGGTGAAGCGGAAGTGGAATCCTCTGACCGCGCGAAGAAATATAAAGTGACATGGCGCGACGATGCAAAAGTCTTCACCTCAACCGACAATGCTACATTCTGGCAGGGCTACCCCGGCTATCCCGTCATTGCAGTGATGATGCGTCTCGGACTCCTGCCCTACGCTGAGGATATTGCGGTAGAGTTCGCAGGCATAAACTGGACCAAACTGAATGCTGAACATAAACGTGACTATGCCTCCGCACTCCTCCACATTGAACGCGAACGCAACATCGACCCCGAAGCAGCCGCCGCAGCCGCCTCGATAGCCTACACCGCCCTATTGGAAATGAACCTTACCATAAAAAGGAAATAAAAACCACAGTTTTTGCATCTTCGCACCTTTTCAGTCAAAACTGATAGTAATTTTGATGAAAAAAACCTTCCGGGATCGGTTAAACTATAAATTGGTAAGCTGCGAAGATGCATCACCTCACCGTATGGCAATTGGTAAATTGCTGCACAAACCGTAATTACAATGCATTAAATCCGTCAACATCTGAAAAGGGTACAGAAAGACAGAAGGTCAGAAGATACAAAAAGCTTAATTTCAGCAAATTACACTTCTGTCACTTTTGTTTATTCTGTTCTATCATATAACAAATTTGTTATGGATGGTAATTGGTGAATTACGAGGCTATTGCATTATGTCACTACTTTGCCGGATGGCAGCCGGTTAGCTGCGAAGCAGCGGTACGATGGTAGCCCCTCATCGAGCGCGATGCAATGAAGCCCGCAGGGCGAAATTGCGGCGCGCGAAGGTGTGGGGAAAAGGAATAACATCCTCCCACGGGCATCGAAGATGTCCGATAATAACGCACGCCTCCGGATTATTCAAATAATTGTTGATATGTGGAGAATGTGGGGATATTACCTATTTCGATATTTTGAAACGAATCAATTCCGTAGATAATTATTTGTGACGGGATGATATTATCGGACATCTTCGATGCCCGTCTGATTCAATACCAACCTAACCCCACGCCTCACGAATATACAATTGCGTCCTACGGGCTTCATTGTATATTCGCTCGATGTAGTAGTAGCTTTTTATCAAATTATTGTTGTACGCCAAGACAAGTTTTCGTAAATTCGCAAACTCTATATACTATCAACTCATAAGTAATTCAATAATTTATTAATTAAATTTACAAGATGAGTCTAATTAGATTTTGTATTTCCCTGATAACAACTATATTTTAACCATGCGCAATTTAGCCTTCAGACTACATCAGTTCATTAGAAGAATAAGCATCCAAACCCTGGATGTGATGTGCTATGAGCCTGCCGATGACTATGATGATGAACCAGATGTAACTATAGAATGTGATAAATGTGAAAAAAGTATATCTTTTTATCATTCCTCATATTATGATATTAACATTTTAACTGCCCACAATAGAGAACTCGGCCATACTGTATATGTACATTTTCTCTGTAGGGAATGTCTGAACGAATTAGCGAAGAATTCAGATTTTAAAGTTTTTGAGCATATTCAAATCCCCATAAATCACCCTATTAATCTATGTAATGGTGTTCATATTTTTCATGAAGATAATTTGGTTTTAGACATAAAATAATGAGACTTTTACCTAAGAATGTTGTAATAGAACTTACATATACATGTAATCATAAGTGTAAGTTCTGCTATTGTCCATGGGAGCAATCATCGTACCCACTCGAAAAAGAGCTGACAATTAGCGAATGGGAAAATGCAATCGATATTCTTCTCAACAATGGAGTAGAACAAATTACATTTTCGGGAGGTGAGGCATTGATGAAAGATGGATTTGCTGAGCTACTTAAATATGTTGTGACAAAACAAAAATGTAAAAGTTGCAGTATTATTTCTAATGGCTTACTGATAAACGATGAATGGTTAATGCTCTTCAAAAAGTATGGCGTTCAGTTAGCTATCAGCTTTCCTGGCTACGACACTTTCAAATGGCACACTGGAATAAACGGTGCAGACAATATTCTTGAAAAGATGAAAAAAGCGAAAGAGATTGGGATTAAAGTAACAGCCAGCATAACAGCGACCAGACAAAACATACACGAATTACATAATGTGATTTCACTTACAATCAAGAATGGTGCATCTAATATTCTACTCAATCGATTTATGCCAGGAGGTAGAGGGATTACTTATTTAGAAGAATTAAAACTCTCGACTAAGCAGGTAAATGAAATGCTGCAAATAACAGAAGCCGCTCTTAAATCCGCAAATATTTACGGACGAATGGGAACAACAATTCCGTTATGCTCTATTTACCATCCTACTCAATATGAGCATTTAAAAATTGGATATCGATGCGCTGCTGCGAAACGTTTTTTTGCAGTCGATCCATCCGGAAGAATTAGAGTATGTAACCATTCTCCTAGGATAGTTGGATATGTATTCAATCCCACATTAATTACTGATAGGGAATATTGGAATTTATATTTAGAGTCGAACTATCATCCAACAGAATGTCAAGGCTGTATGGCTAAATACATTTGTGATTGTGGATGTAGAGAAGTTTCTGCTATCCTCTCCGGCTCCCCAAGAAATAGGGATCAGAGCCTAACACTTGATAAAAGAGAATTTTTCTTAAAATAAAAAAATACACCAATTGTTCCTTTAATTTATTTACTCATTCTATATACATTGTCTCATGGAAATTGTGTATTTTTGCGTTACACAATTTTATCACATGAACTTGCGCATATTACCTTTAAGCGCACTTGCCTTCCTTTCGATGAATGCAAGTGCTGAAAAGATTGATATTGAGTCATTCAAATATCAAGGTCCCTTTTCACTCAATCTACCCGTCATGGTGGACAGTGTCGATGTAAACTCAAAGAAATTTGACCCTTCCTCACTGCTCGCTACTCCGCTTTCGCTCGCATCAGCCGACAAGGGGCGATTGTGTGACGGCGGTTTAGTCCTTAAATCCGACAGCCATGCCCTCCACCTGTTGAATTTCACGATTGACAATGAACGCTACGTCACCGCATCGCTCAAAGTCGACGGTCTGAAGAACCATGAGGTTTACCTTGACGGAAAAAAACTTGACAGTGATCAGCTCCGCCTCACTCCCGCCACCCACAGCATCACCATCAAGTGTCTTACCGACAGTGCCTCCGCCGACTCCGTAAAGATAGCCCTTGAAAGCGAACGTCCCGAACTGATGAAAATCAATTCCGGTTCACAGCGCCGCTACACCCTCAACGATGTCATGACCGGTCGCCGCTTCAGCTCCGCATCGCTTTCTCCGAGCGGCAAATATCTTCTGAGAATCTACTACACCACCCACGAAGGAGGAGCCAATACTTTCTCCAACGAAGTGAGTGCCGCCAACGGGGGAGCCGTATTGGCAAAAAGGTTAGAAGCCCTCAAATGGATGCCGAAGAGCGACCTGCTCTACTTCACCCGTTACAAAAACGACAAACTTGAACTCGTCACCCTCAATCCGGCCAACGGACAGGAAGAAGTTATCGCCTCTGAACTTCCGACAAGCTATTTCACGATTTCTCCCACCGAGGACTTCATGATTTACATGAAGACTCAGGAAGGGCCGAAGGAAAAGAGCGCCGACCTCTATGAAATCGTCCATCCCGAAGACCGCCAGCCCGGATGGAGAAACCGAGGGACACTCATGAAAATGGATTTTGCCACCGGACTGTCAACCCCGCTCACATTCGGCAACCGCAACATCGGATTGTGTGGGATTTCCGACGATGGCAGCAAGCTCCTTTACACCGTCTCCGAATCCCGATTGGAGAAACGCCCCACCACTCTCTCTTCCCTCTATCTTCTGAATCTCGCCGACAACTCAACCCGCTGCCTCGTTGATAAGGAAGGATTTTTCGGAGGAGCGACCCTCTCGCCCGACGGCTCGAAAGTTGCGCTCATAGGTTCGCCCGAAGCCTACGGTGCAATCGGAAAGAATCTGCCCGAAGGACGCACACCGAGCATGTATGACAATCAGCTCTACATCCTCGATGTCGCCACCACCGACATAACTCCCCTCACACGCGATTTCAATCCTTCTGTCGAGAATGTCATCTGGAACCGCGCCGACGGCTGCATCTATTTCGCAGCCGAGGACCGTGACCGCCGTTCACTCTTCCGCGTCAACCCCGCGAATGGAAAGATTGACGACCTCAAGGCAAATGAGGAATACGTGGCTTCATTTGCCGTCGCTTCATCGGCCCCGGCTCTGGTCTATGTAGGTCAGGGAGCTTCCAACTCCGACCGTCTCTATTCGCTCAACACCAAGAATCTCCGTCAGGAACTTATCGAGGATATTAGTGCCGAGCGCCTTGACGGCATACGCTTAGGCGAATGCAAACCTTGGACCTATCTCACATCACGAGGCGACAGCATCTGCGGGCGCTACATCCTTCCTCCCGACTTCGATCCTTCGCGCAAGTATCCTATGATTGTCAACTACTATGGTGGTTGCAGCCCGACAAGCCGCACATTCGAAGGCCGCTACCCGCACCATGTCTATGCGGCCAACGGCTACGTCGTCCTTGTCATCAATCCGAGCGGAAGCGCAGGTTTCGGTCAGGAATTCGCATCGCGCCATGTCAATACCGCCGGTGAAGGTGTTGCTGAAGACATTATCGAAGGCGTGAAACAGTTCACTGCCGCCAATCCGTGGGTGGACGCATCTAAAATCGGTTGCATCGGTGCATCCTACGGCGGTTTCATGACCCAATATCTCCAGACACGCACCGACATCTTCGCAGCCGCTATCTCACACGCAGGTATCAGCGACCACACAAGCTATTGGGGCGAAGGCTACTGGGGCTATTCCTACAGCGAGGTCAGCATGGCCAACAGCTATCCCTGGAGCCACTCCGACCTCTATGTGAAACAGAGTCCGCTCTACAATGCCGACAAGATTCATACTCCGATACTTTTCCTTCACGGCGATGCCGACACGAACGTCCCCTTCGGAGAGAGCATCCAGATGTATACCGCCCTCAAACTCCTCGGACGCGAGACTGCCTTTGTTGCCGTCAAGGATGCCAACCATCAGGTGACCGACTTCAACAAACGCAAGCAATGGCAGGAGACAATCTTCGCCTGGTTTGCCAAATACCTGCAGGATGATGATTCATGGTGGGAATCACTCTATCCGAAAAAGACACTCGACTGATTCCACTCCCGGTGAGGATGCAGACTCCCGATTAGCTTCATCCTCACACCTAAAGCCATGCGTTGACACGCTCACGGATTGCAGCCGATTCGCTCAACATTCTCACGAATTCACGCATCGAACGCTTGTGGTAACTGTCACGCAGAGTGTGGACACATCCTATCATCTCATTAGCCGCAATGTCAAGGGGAACAGCTTTGATCCCCTTGACATTGTGCGTTGTAGCTTCTGCAAGGACGGTCACAAGATTGCTGCAACTGATGAGTTTCAGAAGAATGTTGACCTCATTAAGCTCAATCCTAACGCGCATATCCATTCCTTTGGGCATGACGATAGCATCAAAGTAATTCCGCGCCTGCAATCCCTTCGTAGGCAGAGCCAGGTCATAGTGGCTCAGCTCCTCCATTGTCACCTTTTGCTTGGATGCAAGCGGATGGCATGAGTTGACAATCACGGCTAAATAGTTTTGGAACAGCGCATGTGACTCAATCCCGTCGGTAGCCTGACGCGGACGGAAGGCCAACACGAAATCTACTTCCCTTTCGCTCAACATTGTCATCAGTTCCGAGACAGGCTTATAATAGATGTTGAGCTTGACACCGGGATAAAGCTTCATGAAATCAAGCAAGGTCTCTGTCAGTATCGGACTGAACGAATAGGTAACGCCGATGTTCAGCGTTCCGGCAAGCAACTCGCGCAAATCATTCATCCTCTCGTGGCAAAGCTGAGCGTCCTGAAGGGTACGGACAGCGTAGGGCAGCAACTCGCTTCCTGCCTCGGTCAGAGATACACTGTGGCTGTCGCGCACAAACAGCATTGTGCCCATCTCCTGCTCCAGTTGCTTGATCTGCTGCGAAAGGGTGCTTTGGGTGATGAAGAGTGCGCGCGATGCCTCCGAGAAGTTCAATGTCTCGGCCACCTTGACGAAATATTTAAGCTGTCGAAGTTCCATGATGGGATGAATCTGAAATAATGGATGAATATATCTTGACCGGGCCACCGCCCGCGTCTTCACCTCGTTGCTTGAAACGAGATGTTTTTAAACAGGAATATCGGAATAGTAGCGCCTATCACCATCCCGAGGAGGATGAACAGACAGGTCAGTCCGTTGCTAACGAAGAGGTAGAAATAATGGTCGAAAGCATCTTCGCTGCCGTGATACAGACACATCACCAATCCTCCGAAAGTCTTGTAGGCATAAATGCCCGGAATCATCGGGAGCAGAGAGGGGAAGAGACATGTCTCCGCAGGCGTATGTGCCACGGGCGACAACAATACGGCAAGCATACCGACTATCAGTGCCGCCAAAGTGCTTGCGATGACAATATGAAGACCGAGCAGACTCTCCTGCATCATCAGAAACCGTGCGGAATGCCCGACGGCGGCAATGATGGCGCAATAGAGGTAGGCCCTCCTTGGAGGGTTGCTTATCGCTGCGAAACCGATGGCTGCGATCGCTGCGAAGAAAGCATCTTGAAGAAATTCGCTTAACATAATGAATCAGAAACGTGGGGACTGCATGACGACCGAAAAAATCACTACACAGATCCTAAAACATGCCCATATTCATCAGCAGCATCCCTCCGCACAGTCCGAACGAAAGGCAGCATGTGAGAATCACTGCATGTATAAAACGTGAAAAAGAGCAGATATAGTGTCCGGCAAGCATATCGCTGAATGAATTCAGAAACGGTATGCCGGGGACAAGGTAGAGGACACTGGTGCCAACGGCAATCTCCGGCGTTGTGCCTAAATTGAAAAGTGCATCCGTCGCACCCAACACTGACGAGACAAACGCACAGATGATGAAGACGAGACGCATGTCCATCTTGTGCTCACACAACACCTGTTTCAGATAGAAACCGGCGATTGTCGAGAGAAAGACAACTGCAACGGCCTGCCAGTCGCCTGTGAAAAGCCGGCAGAAAGCGGCGTTGGCGCATGAAGCCAGGAGAAGCACGAGATTCTTGTTGGCAGGAGGCGTATGTATGATGGATTCGAATTTCTCCTTGGCCTCATCAAAACTAATCTTGCTGTCGGCAATCTCCCAGCTCAGTTCACTCAGACGTGTGTTTATGTCGAAGCTTATGGGCATGGTCCTCGATGCAGTTATATATGTATAGCTGTCCGAATGGTCAGGCAGGCAGACGGTGAGATGAATGTGGCGTGGAAGGATGGTCATCACCGCCTCGCAGCCCATAGCCTTCGCCATGCGGTTGACGTTCCGTTCGAGACGGATGCAGGTGGCACCGCTTCCAAGCAGCCATGAGGCATATTCCGAGAGGAACAGACAGATTTCTTTAAGCGAATGGCTCTCGCCGCACAGACAGTTCGAAAGAGCTATGGGCTCTGCGGCTGAGGCTTCAATCCTCATCGTCGTCATAGAGATCATCTTCTTTTATGAGCCTGTCGCCCGGAACGAAGAATTCTTCCCGCTCACTGCCGATTTCAATGAGATGTCTGTGATGAGCAGGCTGATTGTAGTTCTTCTGACAAACTCTGATAATAATGAGTGCGACCATCGCGAAGGCGATTACACACCATGTAACTAAAGGAACATTAAGTGCGATCATAATGACATTCTGTTTTTAAATTTTCTGCAAAGTAAACACCTGTCAGGCCATCATGATTGCCGTTTGCTAACGAAAGATTCGATAGCAATTATAGAACGGCGCAAATGTTAAAAAAGTTCAACAAAGATTTCGTATCTTTGCACTTGTATTCCCGGTGGTCCCGGTCCTATTAGATTGCTTCACGACGATCACCGGTCATAATTTCCAAACCGTATATTTATACTCCGATATGATACAGCAAATTGAATTCACCCTCCGCGCCTATCCCCGTGGCATCCATCTGGTGACAGGCGAGATAATGCGACAGATCGGCAACCTTCCCGAATGTGGACTGCTCAATCTGCTCATCAAACACACTTCGGCTGCCCTCGCCCTCAATGAGAACGCAGACCCTGACGTGCGCCATGACCTCAACGCTATCTTTGACCGTCTTGTCCCCGAAAATGCGCCATATTATCTTCACACAGACGAAGGCCCCGACGACATGCCGTCACATGCCAAATCCGTGCTCGTCGGGCCGTCACTCACCATTCCTGTCTCACGCGGACACTTGAACCTCGGGACATGGCAAGGCATCTATCTGTGTGAATTCCGTGACTACGGCGGTCCTCGCAAGATTGTAGCCACCATCATGTCGTGACTCCTCCTCACCGCTTCATCAGCCAAAACAGTTTCGCATGAGCAATCCGTCTCTCCATAATAACATCGGTGGCAAGCAGTTGGCCTTCATCTCCTACATGCAGGTTATCGGCATCATCCTTGTTGTCGTCGGTCACTCCATGCATGAGTATCCCGACAACGACATGGGACGTACAACCCTGCTCTACCGTATGATCTACAGTTTCCACATGCCCTTATTCCTCTTCGTGTCGGGCTTCCTGATGGTCTACGGCATGGAGCTGAAAGGGAAGGCGGTCTCATGGAGGAATTTCGTCACCTCGAAACTGAGGAGGCTCATGGTTCCATTCGTTGTGCTGACAGCAGTCACCTTCTTCCCGCGTGCGATGATGTCGGGGATGGCCGACGACCCTGTCACTCTTTCCGTCGAATCGTTCAGAGATTCATTTATCTACACCGGAAGCCTCGTCATCCCCTACTTCTGGTTTCTGCAAGTCTGCTTCACGCTTCTGATTGTCAATTTCACGATTCTGCATACCGCCCGACGGCTCCATCTGCCCGATTTGCCGGTTTACGCAGCCCTGTTATTGATATTCCTTATCACACCGTTCGTTCCTATAGGAACAACCAATACTTTTTCACTCCATCTCACAGTGGAAACCGGGCTGTATTTTATCATCGGAGCTATCTACGCACGATATTACCAACACATCAACCGCCTCTTCCCCCGAAATTCCGCCATCGCATTCGCCGGATGCGCCGCCCTGTGGGCTGGGCTCTTCGCATTGACAGAAAACACACCGCTATTCCCGCTCTGCACGCTTGCGGGAATAACGATGTGCATTTCATCTTCAAAACTGCTCGACAGCCATGACATCCGCATCCTCGACCACCTCTCCGGAGCAAACTATATCATATTCCTCCTGTCGTGGTACTTCAATATAGCTGCCCAGCAGATCCTCCACCACTTCGTCGAACTTCCGTGGTGGGTCTACTCCACCCTCTCCCTCCTCACCGGCATCTACATCCCCTACCTCATCTACCGCCACCTCCGGAGCCACTCCACATCTTTCCTAACATATCTATTCATTTGCCTATTGGGTCAAAAATTCTGATTCACACACCACACCGTATATAGAATCTACGGCATACTGAATCCTAATCCACGACACTAATAATCGTAGTATTACCCAATGCTTCAGTCAACTATAACGCCCAATCATGATCTCGTTTGTAATATACAATCGCAATAGTCCCTATTATATTAGAAAGACTATAAGCAGATTAGGATTAATGTATAGATTTAAAGCAAGACCAATCTCACAATGGAAGCCAAACTGGGCAACTTTGAAACACCTATAGCCTTAAAGCGTCCCCTGACATCTCCATTAACTTCCCCCTGAGCGAAATCATATTCATTCAACCAATCCGACAACGAGAATAATCATGCAAAATAAGACACATGACATGTGAATAAAAATTACACTCTGTGACAACACCAGATCATAAAATTTCGCTACCATCCACTTTTTTCACTATCCACACGAAAATCAGAGAAAAATTCTCAAAAATTTCCATAATTGCCATATTCCTCAACTCAGGCCAATCCACAACAAGAGAAACGCCCTGAAAATGAACCTAAAAACTAATTTTATTATAGAAAAACGAGCCTAAAAATTCATCATTTCCCCCTTCTAATACATTCAAAAATGGGCTAAAGTTAATTTTTTTTGAAAAAAGTCTTGAAAAAATTTGGTGGATTCAGAATTTACCCCTACCTTTGCACTGTCAAAAGGAAATAACACCACTCCTAATGACAAAACGAAATAAAAATTGCCTTGTGGTGTAATGGTAGCACGTCGGATTCTGGTTCCGCCTGTGAGGGTTCGAATCCTTCCAAGGCAACAAAACAGAGGGCTAAATCTTAAGATTTAGCCCTCTGTTGCTTTTATACCGCCATACAATTAATATATTAGTTCGAAAGCTAAATCTTCTACGCGCCCCGGGGCTGTCTGTTTTTATGCCTAAACATAGCTGGGTTTTACTATGCGACCAACTTCTGGCGCAAAGTTCAGGTTGACTCCCTGAGTTTCATTTCGCCTCGCAGTGTGATTTTTTCAGGTGACATATCGTGAGTTTCGATTTTACGTTGCAGGATTCTACATGCCTCAGATGCCATCTGATTGACGGGTTGTTCGACAGCGGAAATGGTTGGGAAGACAAGTGTGCATAGAGTAGTCCCGGATAGACAGCAAAGGGCAATGTCATCAGGAATTTTATAGTGCAACTTCTGTAGTACGCTTTTCGCACCCAATACGGCTGTCTCCGTAAATCCGAAAACGGTATCGAAGTCCAGACCGAGAGACAGGAACTGTTCCATAGCCTGCACTCCTTCATCGGCGGTCAGTCCGCCATCCACCACATATCTGGCGTCAAAAGGTATCTGGAATTTCTCCAGAGCTTCCCGATAGCCTCTATAGCGATCCACAGCATTGCTTACATAATCAGGTCCGGCGATATGAACGATTTTCTTACGTCCACGCCTGATTAGCGCTTCAACCATAAAATGCGACATAAGATTGTCGTCAATGCTGACCTGCGAAACATCCATTTCACTGACTTTCCTATCGAAAAACACCAGCGGTATCCCACTATCCATCAGCCGCTGAAATGCCTTGTTGTTTTTAGATTTGTGACAAGGGCAGATCAAGATACCATCAATCCGGCATTGTTCAAACATGACAAGATTTTCCAGTTCCTGCTCAGAATCTTCATTTGAGACGGCAATAATTGTTCTGAATCCATTCTTACGCATATATTTCTGAGCCTGCTGAATGAAAGTCATGAAGAACGGTGTGACAATCTCAGGTATTATTATTCCAATATTTTTAGTCGTCTGACGTCGCAGGTTGACCGCAAGCTCATTCCTGCGGTAACCCATTTTTGTTGCCGTCTCCTGAATTTTACGCATTGTTTCCGGTTTAACGTTGCGGGAATCTCCGGCAAGAACTCTGGATACTGTAGATTTTGATATGCCAAGCTCCTTGGCAATATCTATTATGGTGATTTACCCAAAAGGAGTCGGGACTAATTTTGCATCACAAACATCATCAAGTCAATCCGTTAATCTCTTAAATCCGAAAAACATGAAAAATTCAGTTGAAATAGCTGAAAACACAAAAGTGCCACTCATAAGCAAAATCGCTTATGGGTTTGGAGACGTAGGCTGCAATTTCAGTTGGTCATTTGTAGTCTCTTTCCTGATGATTTTCTATACCGATGTGTTCGGCATCGGCATGGGAGCGGTGGCAACGCTTCTATTGATTTCAAGAATATGGGATGCTGTCAATGATCCATTAATCGGCAGTCTCTGCGACCGCACCAGATCACGCTGGGGGGCGCTATAGTCCATGGCTGTTGTTCGGAGTGCCGTTGACATCGATTGTCCTTATCCTCTGTTTCTGGGCACAGCCGGAAATGGGATATACATGGAAAGTTCTATATATGAGTCTCACTTATGCCCTGCTTGTACTTGGCTACACATGCGTCAATCTTCCATACGGCACTCTATGTGGCGCGATGACACAGAATATCGATGAGAGAGCCAAGCTCAATACCAGCCGCTCGGTCGCAGCGATGGTGGCAATTGGCATCATCAATATTGTGACAGTCCCGTTGGTGAAATATTGTGGCGACGGCACACTGAGCAATGCAAGAGGTTTTATATGGGTAGCCATCATTTATGGTGCCATCTTTACTGCGTGCCACTGGTTCTGTTTTGCAAAAACAAAAGAAGTGGTCACGCCTCCATCCCGGAAATCATATCCCGTCAGCCAACAATTACGGGCGGGGGGCGAAAAACAAGCCGTTCATAATGGCTGTGATCGGTCAACTGCTCTTCGGGTTCATACTCTACGGAAGAAATGCCGATCTGATATACTATTTCAAATATGTGGAGGGCAATGAGAATCTGTTTCCATTTTTCTCAATGGTTATCATTCTGCCGAGCATAGCAGGAGCGGCACTATTTCCAATGGTGTTCAAGCTGACAAACAACAAGGGATGGGCCGCAAGTGTCTTTAGCCTGCTGACAGGCGTAAGCATGATACTGTTGTATTATTTCTCGCCAAACACATCGCCGGTTATGTTCTATACACTGGCGGCGCTGGCCCAGTTCTGCAAGGCCCGTGGAGCAAAGAAAGTTCTGATTACCGACATCAGCGACCTGCGTCTTCAGAAGGCGCGAGAATGTGGCATTGAATACACTGCAAATGTCGCCAAAATCCCTCTTAAGGAAGCTGTCAAAGAAACATTCGGCGAAGAAGGCTATCAGGCAGGATTTGAAGTTGCCGGAGTCGAATCAAGCATCCGTTCACTGATGGAGACAATCGAGAAGGGTAGCGACATTGTGATTGTGGCAGTCTTCTCGAAAGACCCTGCGCTCAGCATGTTCTACCTCGGAGAACATGAGCTACGGCTCATCGGTTCAATGATGTATCGTCATGAGGATTATGAGACTGCGGTTGATTTCGTCAATAAAGGAAGAGTGGATCTCACACCTCTGGTAAGCAATCGTTTCCCATTCGAGAAATATGATGATGCCTACCGTTTTATCGACGATAACCGAGATACGTCGATGAAGTTGATTATTGATCTTGAAGAAAAAACCGACGCCTAAGGTCTGCGTTCAGATGAAAGCAAGTGCAATAAAGGTATATCTGACAATCATCTATTCTTTAGGTACCTTTTCGGCAATTGCCGGAGACAGAAGGAATTGCCCTGTCTCCGGCCCTTGCCAACCAGTGGCTGACTATCTGGACTTTGATTTGCGTATAGCCAACAATCATCTCTGGCGTGGCATCGAGGTGAGCGACGGGTTGGTTATATGCACCTCCCTCAGCATACATGACAGGAATAATATCGTGAATTTCGGATTCTGGAACGGGACAAATGTCAACGGTACATACAAGGAGTTCAACTTATTTCTGGAATTTTCCATGAAAATGTTCAATCTTGCCTTGTGGGACACATATAATTTCTCACCGGGAGCGAACTACAACAATAAGGAGTTTTTCAATTACAGCGCACGGACTACCGGAAGATTCCTTGATTGCATCCTTTCATATAATTTCGGGCCCAAATTCCCTTTGTCGCTTACATGGTCAACAATCTTATTCGGCCGTGACAGATATGACCTCTACTCAACCGGTTCTAAAAATCGGTATTCCACATACGTCGAGGTGACCTACCGTTGCCTTGACAGACAAGAGTGGACAGTCGATACCTCTGTCGGCGGAACATTCACCCTTTCGCACAAATCGGGCGACCGCTCAACATTTTATTCGGATAGGCCGGGTTCATTGATGTGAAAGCAAAAGTCACCTATTCCGTCAAGATTACTGAGACTTACCGTATCCCGGTTTCGGCTACGGCTATGTTCAATCCGGTTGAAAACAGAGCTTATTTTCAAATCGCTGCTCAGGTTTTCAGTTTCTAACCACAATCAATACCTATTCCAAGCTCCCGACATCTCGCCGGGAGCTTGGAATTAGTATTGATATGATTAGCTGTTTTCTATTTTTCCCGGATAGTCTTCTATTTCCCGGATAGTTTTATATTTTCCAAAACAATTTTATACTTTTCAATTTTCCCAATATTAGAATGGACGGAGGATTGCTGAGTTGATTTTGTTTTCAGTTTCCACACGACCTTTTTCCGTCTTCTTTCCGTAGGGGAGCATGTATGTGAGGGAAAGGCTGACATTGCGCCCTGTCAGATCGCTAAATAACCGTGAATGAGACTGATATAGGCCATAATTCGCATCTGTTCGTGTACACATCCGTCTGTCAAGGAAATTTTCAACACGACATTCTGCTGCCCAATTGCCATGCTGCCAGTTAAGTGAAAGGCCATATTGCGCAGGATTACGCACCTTTACTCCTTCTATCCCAAGCACGCTATATGGTAAGGCATAAGTCCCCTTTATCTGCCAATCCCCGTACATGTATGACGCACTGAAATCAGTCCGCCAATCATTGCTTCTTGCAGGCCGGTATTCAGAATCGAAACGGTTGATGCTGAATGTTGCGTTTCCTTTCAGCCGTAGCTTGTTGTCGAGAAGATTGGCCGACAGACCGAATATCAGTTTGTTATAAGAGAAATTACCGTCATTGACAAGCTGATGATACATTATGTTGCCCTCCGCGAAGTATCGGTTGGAAGTGTTGTCGAAGTATTTCAGGAAATCGTAGGTGAACGACAGTCCGAAATGCCCGAAACGGCCATTATAGCTTACAAAGTTTTGAAAAGCGTTCAACTGCTTAAGGTCGGGATTTCCCATTGTAGCCTCGAAGAAGGACGTCTGTATCACTGCATCGTTTTTGTATGATGGATTATAGATACTGTGGAGATAATTGCCTGTAACTGAAAGAGAATGTCGTTGATTGATGGCGTATGTCAGACCATAGAACACCTTTGGGGAGATCTGATTGTCGCTATGGTCTCCGATTGTGGAATATAAGTCGGTTATACCTGCTGAGGCATAATATGACAGACCGAATGGCAGGTTATGGTCGATGTGCAGCATGGCCATCGCATGGTTGTTCTTCAACGTCTGCTTGCTTGTGAAACTGCCGGAATAAACATCATGGTAATAGTTATAGTATTCATCGACAGTCAAGCCGATGCTGAGTCCATTTGAGAAAGATTTGAAATACCCCAAAGTGGCACTTGCCAATATGTTGTTCTCCTTAGTGTTGTTTGTAATTGCGTCAACATTAGTTTCCAGATAGTTACTTCGGTAGTTCGTATGTCCGTGGCGTAGGGTTGAGATCGCCATAATTGTATGGCCTCCGGGCAAAAACAGATTATAGTGCATTTTCACTACCGGTGACAGACCTCGCTCTTTACTTTTTCGGATGGCCTCGGAAGAGAAATCATAGAGACCTGTGTAAGTGACATTGTCCTGTAAGAAATTCCTTGGGGTGGCGCTTCGTGTCATGGCCACTGAAATGTCAAACGAATGGTTCCCGGCTGCATGGGCTAATTTGAAGTTGACGTATTGGGAATTTGAACGGGTTTTGCTCCCGACGGGCAAAATGGCTTGATTCAAAACTCCGTCATTGAGCATGAATACATTCTCCGCGCTGTTGAGCTGAGAGCGCTCATCCCATTTCCCATTTGCCGTAAGCGTCAGTGTGAGGGCATCTTTCTTGTAGTTGACCATTCCGATATAATTACCGTATTGACGTACCAATCCTTCATCGGCTGAAAGATAGACGTTGCCTCCGTAACCATACTGCGCGGTAATGAAATTCATCACCGCCCCGCTACCGACATACTGCCCACCGGGATTGCGTTGGTAATCAATCTGCACAATCTCTGATGCAGAGAGTGTGGCGAGTTCATCCGGATTAACCTCCACGCCATTGACGAGTATTCTGACATCACGGCCTGCCGCAGTCGAAATGGACTTTGCCGAAGCATTGACATTGAAATCCGGCAAGTTCATGTTTTCCAACAGGGTGTAGCCGTTGGTGCTGTGTTTCTTCTCCAGCTTTGTAGGCCGGAGTATGACCTTCTTGGCAGTTTCAATCTGCGCGTCGGCAGTAACCACCACTTCATCGAGATTGTTGGAAATGGAGTCGGGCGAGACTTCTTGTTGTGCGGATGCCATCGAAGGCAATGTCCACAGTAGGACAAACAGTAACTTTTTCATGCTAAAACGAGTTTTTCTTTAACCTCCGACACGCGGTAGAGATAAAGCGAAAATCGCTCTCATAGCCGTTAGTAGCGGCGGTTGTTTTTGGCTGCAAAGCAAATGAAAAAGTACCGACAAGACCTAAAATTTTGTCTGACATTTATCTGACAAAACACTGACAATGCAGCGTGTCAGCCACTTACACGAAGCTCATAAGACTCTCCTCGGTTACAGATTATTTCGATATCAGTTTCTGCAAGAGCCGTTTTTGTGCGTCTCACCAAGGTATAAAGTGATTCCTCCGCATTGCTCTTATTGTCCCAAAGGGCTGAGCAAAGTGTGGCTTTGTCAACTCTCATATCGGGTGCCTCCAGAAGCATCCGGGCAAACCGTCGCTGCATAGGAGTGAGTTTGATTCCGTCAAGAATATGTTCGGTCGAATGTAGCGGAATGCCTGCCATTTCCGGCAGTTCTGTTTCTTGCAAAGCAATGGGCAGGCCGATAACTTTTCGTGGCAATAAAAACATACCCGCCATCGAAAGGATGGAGAGAGCGAAAAGGACACTGGGCAACGTCTGATCGGAAGCGGCAAACACTGATACCATCGAACAGTCAGCGAAACCTTGAACCTGTATTGCAACTCCATCGACTGCCCGTTCAGGCACAAGCATTATGGAATCCGAGGCAATTTTATTCCCTTGGAGTTTAGGCGCAGTCCTCTTCTCGTCAACCAAGGCAAGAGTGAAATATGCCTGATCTTTCAGAACAGAATTTCTGAAATTCAAATCAGATGCTTGATAGATGAGCGGTTTGCGGGTGGCTTCATGCATTTTTCTCAATGCCGTGATGGTATCCTGACGGGTCCACAATTCGCTGTTTTCATGAACCAATGCAATCATAGCATCGTTAAGGTCATTCGCGATGCTTGTTTTAGCGTTGGAATATGAGAGGCAACTCGACACGACAGATGCTATCATCAAAGCCAAAGGAACCAACATTCCGTATCGGAGCATTTTCCCATTCTTATCCGCTATTTTCATAATTCCATTCATATTCAAAATCTAAATTTGCTATTTACACACCTCATATCTCTCACTAAAAATGATACGTGGCAACTGTGTCACGGGAAATTTCAATATCAGATTGGAAATTGCGTGACGACACATTATCATACCTCCCGGTTGTGAGCGAAACACTTTTCTTCAGCCCACAGGAACTACACCACAACCATATACAACAGGCTGCAAGTATCAAAGACGATATTTTGAGGCGCTTATTTCGCATATTTCTTGAAACGTAATTTGTACAAAGATACCACAAATAAAAATAAAAACTATCAACAAATGTCGCAAGTCATGGATTTTAGCATTTTTTGCTATCATTTTTTCGCAATCGACTCAGATGTAGAGGCCTGATATTGAGAATACCAATATATGAATATCAGTCGGTTCATAAGTCGTGAGGATAGTTGGTTTCCTCCTTGTCGAAGTTGACTTCGGATTTTTCATTAGTTGAAGCTGTACCGACACCATACGCTGCCTGAATTTTAGCAGCAAAATTTGAGTGCTGAAACTTCCACCAATTGTTGAAAAACTTGTCACGGGTCACTGTGGTGAAGCCCCATTTATCATCATAAGTAAAAATTCCGACTTCTGAATTGGGATTCTGCACAAGGCCATTTGCTTCAAAGACATAATCATTGTTGGCATCATGAGCTTCAAGAATCAACCCCGGCAGACCGCAAAGTTTCCATGGTCCATCCTGAATGGGAATCTCAGGTGCGAACCAAGCTATCCATCTTCGCCCACGATAATCGGCAATAGCCTCAACACATTCATAACCCAATATGGTCTTGGTGCTATCCCCAATCACCCATTCGGGTTTCTCCCAATCCTCTGAATACTGCCATCGCTCCATATCAAAATAGCAACGTTCCGTAACTTTGCCTTCAGGAATATTCTTATAGATATAGTTCCAATAATAACCACATGCCAACTGGGTATCATCGCGCTTGCCACTCATAGTTCGTGCCTGATCCATGGCCCAAAAGCTCGCAGGGTCACATACCATTATCGAATCCTGCCATAAGCGTTTTGTGCCGCAAAAAACAGATTTGTTTTTCCCGATTCTAAGCATCACAGGATCCCTTGAAAAATGAGAATTCCGTTTTGTTGTATCATTCACCGCAGTGCGTATGTAATGAACTTCAAGAATCGCCGCATCTGCATCCTTGACATAATCTTTTGCAAATGCCGTAGTTGCAGCCAACAAAAGCAGTATAAAAATCAATTGTTTCATATCTATTCGTGATAATCGGTTTCAAGGAAATCCATATTCACTTCTTCGACAGTGCGTATATGGCCATGTCCCAAAATGGTCATTTAACAGGGTGATACTTTGTCGTATTATCAAGCAAAAATACAACCAATAAAAATAAAAACTCTCAACAAATGTTGAGAATCAAGGATTTTAACACTGTTTGCCGTCATATCCTTCATTGTTGGAGGCTGCATGTTACTTTACATCCATTGCTTTTGTCGGTAAGTATCATCTCGATTCTTTTCACAGGTTGAGATCCGGAAGGGAGTGATGTGATATTTTTTTCCCAATCGAAATTGAAAATGGAGTCAAACATTGTCATGTACCCGTCATCGCCTCCCATTGTATATTCATACAGTGCGAACTCTTCATCGCTTTTATGATGCAACGAAAATTCCATTGTGAATATATTTGTATCTCTATGAAAGATCTTGAAAATACCTTCTCCGACAGTCATAGGTCGAAAAGTAATATTTTGACACCAAATTACCTTTAAAGGCTTGGTATTGTCTTCATTGCGTATAAATCTTATCTCCCTACCAACTTCAAAGAACTCATTGGTATTAGTTCCATCAATTTCATCAATTCTGAAAGACAAATAGAAATCTTCAACTATAAAATGTAAGGTGACAGTAGTTTCAGTCTTTACGTCCTTAATGGTCAAATAGGACTCTCCAGTCTTTGCTGACTGTATATAAATCGCAATTCAGCCCGGCGAAAGATTTTTCTCTCGTCGGGCTGTGATATGGTCTTTTTATTTTGAAATTCCGTCAATGAAGTCCACAATAATTTCCAGAACTTCGGGAGCGATTGTCTCGCGGATTCCCGAATACTCAGCTATCTCTCCCGTTGAGGCATGTTGAAGTAAATGGTTGAGTCCTTCCAATTCTTTCACTACAGCTTTCTTGCTTTTGGCCCGTCGTATCACTCCGAGATTTTTACTGGCATCAACCTGAGTGTCGAGCGTTCCGTTGATGGCAAGAAACGGGCAGTTTATATTCTTTATTTCGGCTCCTGCATCAACTGCAATCAACTCGGCAAAGTATGGCGTATAGGCAGCAACATTTTGCTTGAGCGATGACATCACTGCCGTAGGTACCGTTACACCCATTGATTGTGCAATTTTGTTAACATCAATCGAAGAGGCAGGTTTGCCTCTAATTATTTCATCGAAAACGGTATCAATCACGGCTATACTACCTTCTATTTCATTTCCAGCAAGTCCCATTCCCTCCATATGATGTCGATTTTGGTCAAGAATAGTTTGTTTGCCTTGGATTGCCATGCCGGCCAAAGAAACGATGAAATCTGGTATATGTTTCGCTGCAAGAAGCATGGCGATAGTACCGCCTTCTGAATGACCGAGTATGCCAACATTACCAAAACGTTTCAAACCGCGCACAAACTTCACTGCCGATTCGCAGTCCGTTTCAAATGTAGTTAATGTTGATGTTGCGAAATTTCCTTCCGAATGTCCGACTCCACGGTCATCATAACGAAAAGATGCGATTCCATTGCGGGCAAGATAATCAGCAATGACGGCAAAAGGATGATGTTCGAACCCTTCTTCATCTCTATTTTGCGGACCGCTCCCAGTGACCATAACTACCACCGGAGTATTTTCAGTCGCATTTGGAGGAACCGTCATAGTGCCTGCAAGTATAATTCCATCGGAAGCTGTGAAAGTGGTATCTGACATTTGATAGGGGTATGGTGGCTTCGGAGTCTGAGGACGTCGCAAGTCTATTGGCTCCTCTGGAATTAATCTCAATGGGAAATTGTAGCCTCTCTGAGAGAATACTCCGTCAATCTCACTCCCAACTATACGGGCATCGTATGTTGCACCGATATTTCCAGCGGAAACAGATATGCTGTCGGATGACAAATAATTGACCATCAATGGTAATCCTTTTACATTTTGTTGTGGAGAATCAAGTGTAAATGTCGGAGATCCATCGGGTGCCTCATTGAAATTGAATACAAGGGGCAACGCAAAATTCCCCATTCTCAGTTCTCCTCTCCATGCGCCCGATAAAGCCGTAGTGGATTCTGCTTGAAGGCTAATCGAAGATATGGCGCATAAAGTCAGGTATAATAGAACTCCTTTCATTTTTAATTTATTCATTTTGAGTTGTTTTATTGTTTAATCAAAGTTGTGTTAGACTAAAGATAGCCTACCCGTCCGCAAAGTTACAACCAATAAAAATAAAAACTCTCAACATATGTTGAGAGTCAAGGTTTTTAACACTGTTTTTTGTCGTTTTTTCGCAGTCGGCTCAGATGAGTGGGCGTAATGTTGAGGAATGAAGCGATGTCTTTGAGCGAAAAGAGGTCAAAAAGATTTGGGTGGTATTTGACAAGTTCATCGTAACGCTGCTGAGGTGATTTGACATATAAATCTACATAACGGTCATAGACAGTTGTATAAACAGCTTCAGTCGAGTGCATCACAATATCTTTAAAATCCGGATCGGCGTCAATCATCTCATTGACATCCTTGGTTGGGATGCAGTAAATCTCACAGTCCGAGACTGCTACTATGGCCAGTTTAGCTTTTTGTCCGTATATGCAAAATGGCCAGTCAGCAACCAATCCTTCGTCAAACACCAGTCCCATCACATGCTCCGTACCATCAGTGGAACGTGCCACATATTTAAGCGTCCCGGAAACGATATATCCGATATAACGTCCCACCTCGCCGATTGAAACGAACTCCTCCCCTTTGGCAAAACGCCGCAAAGACCCCCTGCTGACACACAACTCGCGCCAGGCATCAAAATCAATCTCTTCGATATATGTATTGAAATGCTCTATCATACTCAGTTGACGCTGCAAAAAATAGATATTCTTATTGCTCTACCTCTTTACGACAACCCATAAGTTGCCAAAAGCAAAATTAGTATTTATTTTCTGAAACAAATTTACATTTAAATAAAAAACGCACGATCTCATATATGATAGAAGTCCCTATAACGCGTTCCGCATTAGCGTTGAAGTTACAGAACAAGGAGGCTGCGTTTTTTGCACAGTCTCCTTGTTATATGGTTTTCTTTCTGTCATGAAAAGAGGGTGCACTATGAATTTTGACGCACCCGCACAGGAACGGTATCAGCACAGGACTCCGATTATAGCAATGATGATACCTGCTAATTGGAATAGCATCAAATAAAATCGTTTCCTTTTGTAATCTGCTTCAATCTCTTTCATTTTAAGCGGCAACTGCTCATACTCTTTCTTATCTCTCATCATTTTACTACTTAGTAAAAGCCAAGGGATGAAAGATAGAAAGACCATTATAATACCAATATAAAATAGTATTGACATATCCAAAGTATTAACTGTTTGTGTTTTAATATAAAACCAAATGGCCGACAATAAAGTTTACTCTAACAAGTCCCAACGGTTTACTCAACTTATCGGCGCGAACAATACCATTATCGGCTCAGGGCGACGTACCGGCAACACCGACAGTATAGCTCCGTTGCACAGTATAAAAACATGATTTAATTGGCAATATTACGAGGCTTTTGATTTTTTAGGTGGGGTAGACAAAAGTCAGACACTAATTTCAAGAGAAATAAATCAAGGCATAACAAAGTCAGGCACCGAGTATCACTACTTGAAGCCTGACTTTTTCATTGGGTTTGTTTAACCGATTATTAATTTGACTGATTATTTGCTTGACCTATTATTAATGCTCGATTAACCTATTATTAATATTAGATTGGTGATGTATGCAAAAACCTGAGGGTTTCTGTGTGGTCGGTTATTTTTCTATCCATTCCTTGATTTTGTCGGTGCTTGCCGGAAGTCGGAGGCCAGTGTGCCATTTGAGGGTAGGATAACCTTTCTGCAAAGTTGCGTCAGCCTCCGACATAGGGCTTTCGTATGATGTGCAGAAGGGATAAAGTTCCTTGCCTTTCAAATCCGTGGTATCAAGGAAGGTGCGGATTACAGCCGGCTCTTCGTGCCACCAGATAGGAAAGCCGATAAAAACGGTGTCATATTGACTGAAATCCACGTCCAATGGCTTGATTGCGGGACGTAATGTCTGGTTTAGATGCTCTTGAGTGCATCGTGACTGTTCGTTTACCCAATCGACATCGGCTGCTGTATATGGCTCGGCAGGAAGTAGCCGAACTATTGGCGAACCTGTCACTTCCGCCAATTTTTTAGCGGCAAGCTCTGTATTGCCTGAATGGGTGAAATAGACTATTATGGATTTCATGTCTTTTCCTGTTTTTGCGGTAGGTTCGGTCGCTGAGAGGTTGAAACTGAACAACAGAGCGGCTATCGCCATGACCGAGTTTATTATGTTTTTTATCTTCATCCTCTTATTTGATTAGTTGTGAGCCATCATGGAATGCCTTGCCGATGATACCTCCCAATTCACGATAACTGCGTGTTTCAGAATCGTAGGAGATGGGACGGAGCAATGAATAATCAAGTTGTCCGGCTTCATTGAACAGGTTTTCTTCCGCCTGAAGATTGACTACTTTACCGACAACACGGGTTTCTCCGAGTTCATCGTTGATTGATATAACCTCACATTCCATTGTCAA
>NZ_CAJTMT010000009.1 GCF_910577345.1 uncultured Duncaniella sp. | reverse complement strand
GGTCTGACCACTAGTGGTCAGACCTTTTTAGGCTTAAATTAATCTTAAAAATCATTCAGCTTTCTTCGTCTTGGTCGCTCTTGTTTTCTTCTCGGGCTGGGCACGGCGGAGGCGGAGCACCTGTGCGGAACGCGGGGGAAGGTAGAGGCGGAGCCATTCACGTCCGGAGGGAGCGAAGAGAGGATCGTTCTGAGTGAGATGGCTGACAGTCTCGTCGATGTTGCCATAGCCGCCGAATTCGGGATTGTCGGTCGATAGCACGACATCATACTCACCCGCCGGGGCAAGGACTCCATAGCCGGTGAACGCCTTGGAGGGATTGAAGTTGAAGACAAACACGAGGTCGCCGCGCATGTAGGCAAGCACCTGGTCGTCGTCCTTCTCCCAAAGCTTCACGACGGGAAGTGACTGGAAATTATAGACACCCGAAATGAGGTGGACCATAGCGTTGTCAAACGCATTTAGCAATTCATATTTCAAATCCTTGCGGTCGACGAGATCCCACTGGCGACGGGCATACTTATAGCTCCAGCCATTGCCTTCGCGGGGGAAGTCGATCCATTCCGGGTGGCCGAACTCATTGCCCATGAAGTTGAGATAACCGCCGTTGATGGTCGATGCAGTCACCAGACGTATCATCTTATGGAGCGCCATGCCACGGGCAACGACCATATTGTCGTCGTCCTTCATCATGTGCCAATACATTTCTTTGTCGATAAGGCGGAAGATGACAGTCTTGTCGCCAACGAGCGCCTGGTCATGGCTCTCGACATAGGAGATTGTCTTTTCGTCGGCGCGACGGTTGGTCAACTCCCAGAAAATAGAGGTCGGGTGCCAATCCTCGTCTTTCTTCTCCTTGAGAACCTTAATCCAATAGTCGGGGATACCCATTGCCATACGGTAGTCGAAGCCGATGCCACCATCCTTGACAGGAACGGCAAGACCGGGCATACCGCTCATCTCCTCGGCGATGGTGATAGCGTTGGGATTGATCTGATGGATAAGTTTGTTGGCGAGGGTGAGATATGTGATGGCGTTCGTGTCCTGACCGCCGTTGTAGTAATCATCATATCCTCCGAATGCCTGACCGAGACCGTGGCTGTAGTAGAGCATCGAGGTCACACCATCGAAACGGAAGCCGTCGAAACGGAATTCCTGAAGCCAGTATTTGCAGTTTGAGAGGAGGAAGTTGAGGACGTCGTTCTTGCCATAGTCGAAGCAGAGCGAATCCCATGCCGGGTGCTCGCGGCGACCGTCACCGTAGAAATACTGGTCATAGCTGCCGTCGAGACGTCCAAGACCCTCGACCTCATTCTTTACGGCGTGGGAATGGACAATGTCCATGATGACGGCGATGCCGAGCTCATGTGCGCGGTCAATAAGACTCTTAAGTTCTTCGGGAGTGCCGAAGCGGCTCGAGGGAGCGTAGAAGCTCGACACATGGTAGCCGAACGAACCATAATACGGATGTTCCTGAATGGCCATAATCTGTATGGCATTGTAGCCGTCGGCTGCTATACGCGGGAGGATAAGGTCGCGGAATTCAGCGTAGGTGCCGATACCCTCTCTTTCCTGAGCCATGCCGATATGGCACTCATAAATGAGTAGCGGACGGGTGTCGGGGCGGAAACGGCGCACCTTCCACTTGTAAGGTTCGGGTGCCCAGACCTGGGCGGAGAATACTTTGGTGTTCTCGTCCTGCACGACGCGGGTGGCGTAGGCTGGGATGCGTTCACCCTCGCCGCCGTCCCAAGTGACCTTCATCTTGTAGAGGTCGCCGTGATGGAGATCGGTAGGTTTGAGTTTGATTTCCCACACACCGTTTTTCTTCGGTTTGAGGGCATATTTTTTCATAAGCTTCCACTTCGAGAAGTCGCCTATGAGATTGATGGCAGTAGCGTTTGGTGCCCATTCGCGGAACACCCAGCCTCCGTCGGCAGTGCGGTGAAGACCGAAAAAGTTGTGTGCGTTTGCAAAGGTATCGAGTGTGCCTTCAGAGCCGCAGAGTTCGGCTTCCTTGGCAAGTGCGTCGTTGTGACGGCCGACAATCGCGTCGGTATAAGGTTCAAGCCAGGGATCATTCTTAATAATGTTGAGAGTCTTCTTTTTCATGGGGAGAATCGATGATTAGTCCGGAGAAGTATTGTAAATTCGAATATATCAACCCGCCGGAAGCGGGCTTTGTTTCCACAAACTTAACAATAATTTTCCAATAATCAGCTATAATCAAATATTTTTTATGTCTATTTAAGTTTCTATCTGACCTTGCAACCGGAGGGAGTTCAGAAGATTCCGAGCCCATAGATAAACACAAGCCCTATACAGGCAGGAGCGACGTAGCGCAGACAGGCAACCACGACCGTGACCATCCACGGACGCACTCCGCTGTCCTTGCCGATAAGTTCACGACGAACGATACTCTTGTCGAGCACCCACCCGACGAAGATGGAGATAATCATGCCGCCTACGGGGAGAAGAATGTTGGACGATAGATAGTCGAAAAGGTTGAACACCGTCAGTCCGCAAACCGTCCATCCCGACAACGCTCCGAACGAGAGGGCACACACCGCACCGAGCACCATGGCGACGGCGGTGTTGCAAATCGTAGCCTTCCTGCGCGAGTAGCCGAACTCGTCAGTCATGTAGGCTATGGTGATCTCGCTCATGGATATTGTCGATGACAGCGAGGCAAGGAAGAGAAGGATGAAAAACAGTGTCGACCACAGCATCGAGCCGGGCAGATGCATGAATATCGAGGGCAAGATTTCAAACACAAGTTTCGGTCCGGCTGCAGGTTCCATCCCGAAGGTGAATACTGCCGGAAAAATGATGACTCCGGCAAGAATGGCCACCAAGGTGTCGAGCGAGGCCATTATCCCGGCAGTCTTCAGCAGAGGCGTATCCTTCTTGAAATAGCTCGAATATGTGATGAGGCAACCGAGTCCGAGACTGAGCGAGAAGAATGCCTGTCCCATGGCACCGAGCATGACTGACGGTGTCACTTTCGAGAAATCAGGTTTGAAAAGGAATGTCAGTCCCTCCCCGGCGGCAGGCATACGCAATGAGTTGATGCAGAAGACCACGAGGATTACGAAAAGCAAGGGCATCATGATATTTGACATCTTTTCGATACCTTTCTGCACACCTCTCGAAAGCACGATATAGTTCAGGGCAAGAAATATCAGTGTCCACATCAGCGGCCGCCAGTCGGAGGTGGCGAAGCCGTCGAAACGGTCGTGGAGACCATCGACCGAGCTGATGCCGCCGAAACCTGTGAGCGACTGGTAGATATATTCCAGCGTCCATCCTGCCACAACGGAATAGAAACTGAGAATCAATATGGAAGCCAAAAGGCCGAGATAGCCCACGATTCCCCACGGCTTGCCGGGAGCAAGCGCGCGGAAGGCTCCACGGACATTCAATCCGGTGTGACGCCCGATGATGAACTCGGCACACACAACAGGCACACCTATTATAAATATGAAGAAGAGGTCGATGAGCAAGAAAGCTCCACCTCCGTGGACACCGGCCTCAAAAGGGAATCTCCAGATATTACCAAGCCCGACCGCCGAACCGACAGTCGTCGCAATCACTCCAAGACGAGTGGTGAACTGAGCGCGTTTTTCAGTCATAGTTATGTTGTGCTATGTATTTTCCTTTAAATTTTTACCGATTGAATTTGATGGTTTGCTGACAGAAAACGTGAGGGTGACATGCTGCAGTCCATGTGTTGGCAGACATTCAGCATTCATTTGTCATCACTCTTCATAACATCAGTCAACACGGAATTGTTAAATCCACTGATCAATCTACCGACCGAAACTGACACAGGCTTCTAAAGGTCAAGCATTGTTCATATTTTTTCTGACGTTACTTAAAAAGCCGACAGGATTCAGTCAACAGAAATGTCATATTGAGCCAAAAGCCTCTCGACATCTTTCTTCAGCTCCGGGATATGGCGCACCACCAATCCCCAAAGGAATTCAGGCTTAACCGAATCATAACCATGTATTATACGATTACGCGTATCAATCACAGCTTTAGCATTTGGAAGAGGGAAATCACGTTGAATCTTTAAAATTCTATTTATAGCCTCACCCATTATCTCTGCTTTGCGTTCAACCGCACTTCTACGAAGATAGTCCTTTTCAAAGACATCATAACGCATTGGATAGCCCTCAAAAAAGCTTTCCACCTCCATTATTGCCTTTTTGACATCATATAGGTAAACTGCGATGTATTCATCCATAAATCATCCTTTTTTTTCGGTCGACAGATGCCTTGAATAGAGGATTAAGATTGTCTCCATACTCTATCAGATCCACCTGTCTATTAAACAATAGCTCCAGGGCATCGCGCAAATTAAAATAATTGCTTACATAATCAAACGTATCGGGATTGATGGGCTCAAAGTCAACAAGCAAATCCACATCGCTATCCTCATTGAATCTATCCGTAAGAATAGACCCAAAGACAGCCAGCGACTTCACCCGATGCAGACGGCAAAGCTCAAAAATTCGTGCCAGATTCAATTCAATCAGTTTCATATAGCGCAAAGTTAAGCATTCCATTTAACAATTAAACGCTTATCTGCAGAAAATCGCATCACCGCCGGATCCGGTCGACAAAAACTTAGAATAATAGAAACCTCATATTCTTACGATTTTAAAGCAATATCATAAGAACGAGTATCAATTGATTGTTTTGCATTTATATTAGTTCTCATGGCAAGCATTATCGCTTCTCCTACCAATGCAACTTCTGCCAGCAGATAATGCGATTTCCCACCTACTGAAATCGTCGAACCCGCAATTTCAGCAGTGGACAATAGCTGCTGCCGAAACTCGCTATCTTCAAAATATGTAGCACTCCCTACGGCAAAAGCTGTCCCTGACGGACTAAGATTGAACAATACGGGGCCCGCGTCAATATCAAATCCAAATATGCAGGATTCATTCCAGTACTCTTTCACTCCACACAACCATCCGTCCTGCATAAAGAACTTCTTTAATTTACCATATTGTTCATAAGCGAATGCACTATCTATTAAACTAAGATAATAACAGCTTAAGGCCGAATAGGAGCCTTTTACCGGACTATCTATCTTTTGGCCGGTAATATTTGAAAGAAAAGAGACGAGTAACCCGGTCTCATTGTCAAGCCAATCTTTTTTTGCTTTATCAATCCATTCTGTTACTGTTGAAGAATACAAATAATCATTACTGTTAACTGAATACCGAGACAAAGCTACTATAGCAACCAACATATCAGGTATGTATATATTCTCCTCCGGATATGTCGGAAGATTCATAATACCACTTTCTTTTATTCGCCGGTTCATTGTCTCGCATAATTCGCCATAGATGTCATCATATTTTGATGAACCTCCTATCTCCTTATAATTTCCTATCATCCATGCCAAATGACTTAAATAAGATATGTGGCTGTGATTTCCTGCGAGAGTTTCCAACGGATCCTCACCCCACCGAAACTTATCATATAACCGCAGATCTTCTGACATAACTATTTTAATTAGATCATCAATCCGCACGACAGATTCCTCTCTTGTTTCAGGATATAGATAAGCCATATTGACCAACGCTTGCGAAAGCATCGAACAGGAATATAGTGCCCACTCGCCAACAAATTGGAAATCCATCCCACCGGGCATTTCTCTCAATAGTTGACGTGGTGAAGTTATAATTCGATCAACCAAATATTTTCGTCTTTCCAACAAGTTATCCCTTTCCCTATCAAAACTGCCGTTCGACCAACATGCACATGTAACCCATATAAATTTCACTATCATTAGTGACAATACAATTCCACTGATTAACACAAGCCAAAATCTCTTTTTATAAAAAGTAATAAGCTTGTTTTTCAGTATCCAATGAATGGACCTAAGTTCTTTCATCATGTTTTTATTCAGGGATCATAAATAATATGGTTTTGACATCTTATTTTTTGATTATATCATTTTATTATATCTGGACACTTCAATGAATCTGTTCAGGTTACAGCTATCCATCTGCAATAAAATTAAGTTTATACAAATTGTATGACAAAATTACGAAAATAACATAAGCCATTAAAATGGAGTGGAGAGGGTATTTATTCCATCTCCACTCCAATACATTCTTAATTAACGTCAACCTTATGTTTTTTAGTCATTAATAAAACTATCAATGTATACTTCAGTATTTACAGGTAATGCGGTTTCAGAAACAACGAATTTTTCTATTTCCATTCCTTTAAACCAGTTTTCCAATACTGAGATTAAAGCATCATGCTGTTTCGGTGTATAAGGATTGACCTCAAGCATCAACACTTCCAAGTCAGTAAGACCTTTATGTTTCAAAATCAAAGAAGAGCCTTCAATCGATAAAGTTTGTGGAAGGACATAGGAATAAGCTTTGCCATCAACGACCTTATTATCCTCATGATACAAATACCCATCGGTCAGTATAACCAATATATTACGGTAACCTTTACGGATGCAAAGTTTGTCCACAATACCATTGCTGAAAAATCCCCAAATATCGCTACCTACCCAACGCTTTTGGGCAATAGTTTCATCGTATATTTGCGTCAGATTTTTCTGGAAATTTGTTTTCATTTCCATTAGCTCCACTTTCTTTTGCTTTAATTCAGTCTTGGCTAAATCCACATTCAAACCTTTAGCCAATTGCGCGACTTCACTGATATTAGGTGTTGGATAAAAGAATATCTGAAAATGATTCTTACTATTAATAATTTTCCCGCGTGTAATACAATCCTTGATAAACAAATCCACAAGATGATTTATTATCGCTGTATCTCTTTCCATCTGTGATGGTGAAAGCTCTCTTGTTAACCTATCTGATAAATCAAGGTAAACAGAAATATTCAAAGGCCAATCAGCTTTATTGCCCTTGCTATCAACATTAGAGGCCATGCCTTCTTTCTGCTCATGCGAAGTCGTGCAATTGGAGAATAGAAATATCGCACATACTGAGACAAACAGTAAATAAGTTATCTTTTTCATTGCATTTATATTTTTTAATTGAATAATTGCTGTATGGTTGTATTATAAATCTGATTTGCCTGCTGTTGCTCAGAATTACTACGACTAAGCGCGTTCATCATGGTCATCCAACCGGAAAAGAATTCACCGAGTGCAGTCTTTATAATATGAGGATCATAATGAACATTATCCGATAGAGAACCCATTAATGATTTCTTTTTGTTTTCCAGTTGCTCCAACTCAGCTTTAACATTTACTATCGCTTGCTTTTCTTGAGAAATTGCATCCTGTTTACCACGCAGACTCTCTTCTATCTTTAAAATTTCTTTTCGATTCGACCTTAAGTCCTCATAAGCTGTCATAGACATGTCAAAAACTATGCCCCATATTATATAAACGATGAACCCACAGAAAATTACAGCCCATACATTTACATCTTCAACAGCCATTCCGATATTGAAATCAGGGAATTCACCTAATTTCGTCATTACCTCAATATCATATATTTTCTTAGCAATCAGATAAGCCAATATGCAATCAAAGATAAATGTTATCAACAATACACTGAAAGTTTTTAAATACTTTGTCCATGACTCCTGCTGCATAAAAAAATGCAGGCCATAACCTAATCCCATAAAGATAATTGGAGCACACAGTATAAAGATTACCTCTCCAAAACCATCCGCTAACGCATGAGGAATCGCCTGTGGGTCAAACATGGCAGCTCCAATTGATATATCTCCATCAAATTGTTTAAAGAATGCGGAATAGAATGTCGAACTATAGAAAACGACAAGATACAATGTAAGCACCGACAAGATAACCAGACCTAAAATCAGTTTTACCTTTGCCATCTTATTTACCTCTCCATGTACACTTTTAGCCTCAATCAATTTTTCTTTCAACTGAGAGACAGCCTCAGCTAAATCCGATATCTTATGTTCGGATTTTTCACGTTCGGCATTCAACTGTGTTATTTGAGACGTAGTATCATCTATCTGATGCGATAATTCCTGTTTATGCTTCCTTTGCAGTTCCTCATCATCAATCTGTCTCTGTTTCTCTGTATTATACACGCGTGGTAAAAACGCACTTAAGGCAGGCAAACTTGCGGTCACTTTTCCACAGATACGTGTACCATAGTAAACGTAGGTCTCATCCTGCATTTTAGCATCTTCATTTATATATACTGTTGTATCCGAACGATCTGTCTTTGTCTGAAACAGACTCGCCACACTATCGTAAATTGCCATAATGACTATTGTTTTTGTTATTGTATTACACGACTGATTATATCTTTCTCAGTAATTCCATTTTTAACTGCATCAAGTAAAAAGTCTGCAATTCCATCTATGTTTTCATCTGCAAATTCCATTTTAGCAATATACTTCTTTAATAGAGCCTCCTCCGAAGCATCAACCTCACCATCCGCATAAGCAATCTGCACCATATTGAAAAGGAATCTTATTTTCCCCTCAAGTGTTGATGGAACCAAAAACGAAGAACCCGCATTTTTAATGGTATCAATGATTTCAGATTGAGTTAAACCATATTGTTCAATACCAATTTTATACAGTGTCTCCAATTCCCGCGCATCAATAACGCCATCGGCAAGCACCATACAATACAAACTCAAAAACTGAGATTTTAAAATTGCATCCATTATTGAATAAAACTCTCATCCTCCTTTGAGACTTTACGAATAGACATAAAAAAGGTGTGAGGAATGTATCTTGCTTTATCCAAATCTCAGGTCTTGGCGAAACCTTTGTAGCAGATAAAGCAATAGCCCCACACCGATATGACGATATAGCCTACCAGTCACGATAGAGTATATGCAATCAGTGCAGGTGCTACTGCCAATCTTATCTTCGCTACAATTCAAACCGCCAAGTTCGAGATTTGAAGATAAAATTTCAATAACACCTTTTTATTAAAATGTGATGAACGCAACCGTCTGTGCGTCTCTACGCTGCGGTTGACTGATTCATCGCAAAGGTAATAAAAATATTTGTTATTAGTGGGGCTAATAACATGACAAAATTTCAAGCTTTGCAAATTTTATTCCAACGAATTTCAACTAAATCTGAAAATCCGGTTGATATGCGATGAATAAGAATTTCCATTGTCCGCCCTCTAATGCAAAATTCAGTTCATCCGTTCACACAAAAGCCGGCCTCGCCATCAACCGCGGGGGGGTTGATGATGAGGCCGGCTTTGAGCGGCAAACGAGGCTCGAACTCGCGACCCTCAGCTTGGGAAGCTGATGCTCTACCAACTGAGCTACTGCCGCATAAATCCCAATAACTTTTGTGGATGCAAATTTAGATGTTTTTTCTGTCACTTGAAAATTATTTCACACTTTTTTCACCAACTTTAATCCGCGATTTCCGCGAAATGGCTACCTTTGCTCCTATAATGAACCGAAGACATTTCTGCAAAATAGCATCCCTCGCCGCAGGGGCAATCGGGCTTAACGCTTTTCCTGCCGCAGCTTTGAGCACACAACGTGCCGCGACATCCTCGCCGTCCGCCACGGCCCCGGGGCGCATATCCCGGCCTTGCCGCGTCAGTGTCCTAAGGCGCGAGTGTCACCTCGACCTCCAGTCGCTCTATCTTGACGATCCCGACACCGGACCATGCACGGCGTTCAAATCAGGCGACGTGTTCACCTTCGCCGCCGATGCCGGACGTCCCGACGGGTTCTGTCCGCGCCTGTGGGACCTCATTGTCGCCACCGCATCCCAATCTTCATGCGCGAAAGCCCTCTCCGAGACCACCTCAATCATCTCCTGCCCCGACGGAACACGCCCGGTGATTGTCCGCATCGACCTGCTCTGACCCGGCAACTTTTCACCCCCCCACTCTTACATACGCAAACTTTCAACTTCAAAACCCAATATGAAAAAATCATTCATTCTCTCCGCAGCCGCCGCAGCCACAATGCTCCTTTCGGCCTCCTGCTCAAACTCAGAGTGCGGCAACGCTGCCGCAAGCGCATCCAACACCGATGCCGTAATCGAAAATATCATGACCCGCTCAAGTGTCCGCGACTACACCGACGCACCCGTATCGGAAGCCACTATCGACACCCTACTGCGCGCAGGCATGGCCGCACCGACCGCCGGCAACAAGCAACCGTGGAAATTCATTGTCATCAACCAGCGCAACCTCCTTGACAGCCTCGCGCAAGGCAACTGGCGTCCGGCCGCAAAGGCCCAGGCAGCCATCGTGGTCTGCGGCGACACGACCAACACCTTCCCCGGTGAAGGCAAGGACTATTGGGTGCAGGATTGCTCGGCAGCGACCGAAAACATCCTTCTCGCCGCCCATGCCGTAGGGCTCGGAGCCGTATGGTGTGGATGCTACCCCATCAGCGAACGCGTCGACCTCGTCAAGAACCTCTTCGAAATCCCCGATTCCATCGTCCCGATGAGCATCGTCATGCTCGGTTACCCCAACGGCCCGCAGCAACCGAAGGACAAGTATAAGGCAGACAACATCCACATCAACAAGTGGTAAGGCTTCCCCACCCGTCAGCCTGACCATAACACATACGAAAAAGCCCTGAAGGGGTGTGTCGTTAAAGCTCTTTGATACAAACGTAGAATGGCCCGCAAGACCATATACACTTCTGTATCAATTAAGCAAATATGGCACAACCCCTTAGGTTTTTCGGGAAATATTTACTACTTTTGCAAAAATTTTAGCCAACATACCTACAACTTATAAAATACCGTCTCGAAATGTCAAAGAGATTCCCTGAATACAACGGCCTTAAGCTGCCGGAAATCAATGATTCCATCCTTGAAAAGTGGGGAAATGAAGATGTGTTTGCCCGCACAATGTCTGAACGCGAAGGTTGCCCCTCGTTCGTATTTTTCGAAGGTCCTCCCTCCGCCAATGGCAAACCCGGCATTCACCACGTCCTGGCCCGCACCATCAAGGACATTTTCTGCCGCTACAAGACCATGCAGGGCTATCAGGTGAAACGCAAGGCCGGTTGGGACACCCACGGTCTCCCCGTCGAACTTGGCGTTGAAAAGAATCTCGGCATCACCAAGGAGGACATCGGCAAGAAAATCTCTGTCGATGACTACAACGCCGCCTGCCGCCGCGAGGTGATGAAGTATACCGGCGAATGGGAAGACCTCACCCGCCGCATGGGCTACTGGGTCGACATGCCCAACGCCTATATCACATACGACAACCGCTACATCGAGACCGTATGGTGGCTCCTCGGTCAGCTCTACGAGAAAGGCTATCTCTACAAGGGCTACACCATCCAGCCCTACTCCCCCGCAGCCGGAACAGGCCTCAGCTCCCACGAGCTAAACCAGCCCGGATGTTACCGCGACGTGAAGGACACCACTTGCGTCGCCCAGTTCCGCATCCTCGACAATGAGAATCCCTCGCTCGCTCCCTACCGCGAACTCCTCTTCAAGTGGGGAACTCCCTACTTCCTCGCATGGACCACTACTCCGTGGACCCTTCCCTCCAACACCGCACTTGCCGTAGGCCCGGACATCACCTACAACATCGTCCGCACCTACAATCCATATTCCGGCAAACCCATCACAGTTGTCGCAGCCGACGCTCTCATGGGTTCGCTCTTCAATGCCAAAGCCAAGGAACTCCCCCTCGACAGCTACTCGAAGGGCGACAAGCTCATCCCCTACGAAGTCGTCGCTCAGGTCAAGGGTCTTGACCTCGTCGGCATCGACTACGAGCAGCTTCTCCCCTGGGTCAATCCCGGCGAAGGTGCATTCCGCGTAATCCCCGGCGACTATGTCACAACCGAGGACGGTACAGGTATCGTCCACATCGCCGGAACCTTCGGCGCTGACGACCTCCGTGTGTCGCGTCAGAACGGCATTCCTCCGCTTCACCTTACTGACCGCGACGGCAACATCCGTCCGATGGTCGACCTCACAGGCCGCTTCTACCTCCTCTCCGACCTCGACCCAAAATTCGTCGAGGAGATGGTCGATGTCGAAGCCTACAAACCCTGGGAAGGTCAGTATGTCAAGAACGCCTACGACCCCGAAGCAACCGAGCAGACCGAGACTCTCGACGTGAAAATCTGCATGGAACTCAAGGCTACCGACAAGGTGTTCAAAATCGAGAAGCACACCCACAACTATCCCCACTGCTGGCGTACGGACAAACCCGTCCTCTACTACCCGCTCGACTCATGGTTCATCAAGACCACAGCCGTGCGCGAACGCCTCATGCAGCTCAACGAAGGCATCAAGTGGAAACCCGCATCGACCGGCAGCGGCCGTTTCGGCAAGTGGCTTGAAAACCTTCAGGACTGGAATCTCTCACGCAGCCGCTACTGGGGTACCCCCCTCCCCATCTGGCGCACAGAGGATGCCAAGGAAGAACTCTGCATCTCATCCGTAGAGCAGCTTTTCAATGAAATCGAACGCGCCGTCGAAGCAGGATTCATGACCGAGAACCCCTACCGCAAGGCAGGTTTCGAACCGGGCAACTTCGACAAGGCCAACTATGAGAAGATTGACCTCCACCGTCCCTACGTCGACGACATCGTCCTCGTCTCACCCTCCGGCAAACCCATGCGCCGCGAGAAAGACCTCATCGACGTTTGGTTCGATTCCGGCTCCATGCCATACGCCCAGATTCACTATCCCTTCGAGAACAAGGAGGCATTTGACAACCGCGAGGTATATCCCGCCGACTTCATCGCCGAAGGTGTCGACCAGACCCGCGGATGGTTCTTCACCCTCCACGCAATCGCCGGCATGGTCTTCGACTCCATCTCCTACAAGACTGTCATCTCCAACGGACTTGTGCTCGACAAGTATGGCAACAAGATGTCCAAGCGCCTCGGCAACGCCGTCGATCCATTCGGTCAGATAAGCCAGTATGGCGCCGACCCCGTGCGTTGGTACATGATTTCCAACTCCGCACCCTGGGACAATCTGAAATACGACGAGAAAGGCGTGCTCGAAACATCGCGCAAGCTCTTCTCCACCTTATATAATACATACAGCTTCTTCGCTCTCTACGCCAACGTCGACAATTTCGACCCGACAGCTCCGCAGGTGCCCGTCAGCGAGCGTCCCGAGATCGACCGCTGGATTCTCTCGCTCCTCAACACCCTCATCAAAGAGGTGACCGCAGCCCTCGACGACTACGAGCCCACCCGCGCAGCCCGTGCAATCGGTGACTTCGTCGGCGACAACCTCTCGAACTGGTATGTACGCCTCAACCGTAAACGTTTCTGGGGTGGCGAAATGACAACCGACAAACTCGCCGCCTATCAGACACTCTATACCTGCCTTGAGACCGTCAGCCGTCTCATGGCTCCCTTCGCGCCCTTCTATGCCGACCGTCTCTACCGCGACCTCACCGGTTCGACAGAGTCAGTCCACCTCGACCGCTTCCCCGAGAGCGACCCGGCCCTCATCGACCCCGAACTCGAAGAACGTCAGAAACTCGCGCAGGACATCACCTCCATGACTCTCGCTCTCCGTCGCAAAGTCAACCTCAAGGTGCGTCAGCCGCTCCAGACCATCATGGTGCCCGTGGCCGATGATGCCCGTCGTGCAGCCCTCGAAGCAATTCAGGAACTGGTGAAGAACGAAATCAACGTCAAAGACCTTAAGATTGTCGGCAACGATGAAGGCATACTCGTCAAGAGCGTCAAGCCCGACTTCAAGAAACTCGGTCCGAAATTCGGAAAGCAGATGAAGGCAGCCGCCGAAATCATCAAGAACCTCGACGCGAAATCAATCGCCACCCTCGAGCGCGACGGCAAACTCACCTTTGATCTCAACGGCACTCCCGCCGAGGTCGAATTGACCGACGTGGAAATCATCTCCGAGGACATCCCCGGCTGGCTCGTGGCCAACGAAGGCAATCTCACCATCGCCCTCGACGTCACCGTCACTCCCGAACTCCGCCGCGAGGGTATCGCCCGTGACATCGTCAACCGCATCCAGAACATCCGCAAATCGCGCGACTACGACATCACCGACCGCATCGCCCTCACCTTCGCTCCCGGCGAAGCAACCGACGACGCTATCCGTGACTTCGCCGACTATATCTCCCGTCAGGTTCTCGCGACCTCACTTGAGATCGCGCCCCTTGCCGACGGCGAGGAGGGTGTCGAGGAACTCAGCATGGACGACATCAACGCGAAAGTCAAAATAACCCTTGCCTGAACCGGACAACCTATATTCAAACACATATTTCATCTACAATTGCCATGAGCGACAAGACCCGTTATTCCGACGAGGAACTCCAGGAATTCAAGGAGCTTATCCTCCAGAAACTCGACAAGGCGCAGAAGGAGTATGACTCCCTCCGCTCACTCATCAACAATACTGATGGCAACGACACTGCCGACACATCGCCCACCTTCAAGATTCTTGAAGAGGGGGCGAGCACCCTCTCGAAAGAGGAGGCCGGCCAGCTCGCACAGCGCCAGAAGAAGTTCATCCAGCATCTGCAGAATGCTCTCATCCGTATCGAGAACAAGACCTACGGCATCTGCTGCGAGACCGGTGAACTGATTCCGAAGGAGCGCCTGCGCGCCGTCCCCCATGCAACCCGCAGCGTCGAAGCCAAAAATTCCCAGAACAAGAAGTAGTCATCCTTCCACATTCAAGGATCTGCCTCACCCACCCAAATCCTACATCAATCCCACTGACTGAAAATGCGTAGCAGAGCTACACTCATCCTGTTTATCGCCCTAATAGTTGTGATTCTTGACCAGGCTTTCAAAATCTGGATCAAGACTCACTTCTATCTTGGCGAAGATCTCAGAATCTTCTCCTGGTTCCATCTCTACTTCATAGAGAACAACGGCATGGCCTTTGGTATGGAACTTGGCAGCAAACTCGTCCTGACACTCTTCCGTATCGTTGCCGTCGGCTTCCTGATATGGTACATGGCCAAGATCTACGCCCTCCGCACCGTCCCGCGCGGCTATCTCGTCTGTCTCGCGTTCGTCACGGCCGGCGCCGCGGGCAATATCTTCGACTGTGTGTTCTACGGGCTGATGTTCAACAACCCCATCCCGCCGCAGGTCGCAACCCTCTTCCCTCCCGATGGCGGTTATGCCCCCGTGTTCCTCGGACGCGTGGTCGACATGCTCTACTTTCCCCTTTTCAGCTTCATCTGGCCATCATGGATGCCCTTTGTCGGCGGACAGCAGTTCCTCTTCTTCCAGCCGATATTCAATCTTGCCGATGCTGCCATCTCCTGTGGCATAATCGTCTTGATACTCTTCTATCACCGCTACATCCTCACTCCCAAGGCCCTCGCAGAGCTGCCTGAACGCTGATTCAGCGTCCTCCCGCTCTTCACCAACACGTTTTCACCATCCCCACATCCTGACCCCACTCCCTATGCGCCGTCTGTTGCCGATTCTCGCCATTCTTCTCATCCTTGCCGCTTGCAGCAAGACTCCAGGCTATGTCATTTCCGAAGGAAAAATGGCAGAGATTATGGCTGACATCCACACCGGCGAGGCGGTGGTCGAAGCCAACAGCTCGTCGTTCCGCAACGATTCCACCAAACAGGCCTTCATCCAGTCAATCTGTTTGCGTCACGGAGTGACCACACAGGAGCTCGACACATCGCTCTACTGGTACGGCAACAATCTGCAGGAATACATCAAGGTCTACGACAAGACTGTCTCCATCCTCGAAGGCCGCATTGCCGAAGCCGAGAAAGCCGGAGGAAAGAGCACCGAACGCATTCAATCAATCAGCCTCGACGGCGACTCTGTCAATCTCTGGCAAGGTCCTGCAACCATACGCAACACCGCCAACAATCCTTCAGACTTCCTGACCTTCACGTTCAACACCGACAGGCACTGGGAACGTGGCGACCGCTACACCATCTCAGCGCGCCCCATCAATCCACGTTCAGCCCTGTTCATGACCATCGCTGTCGCCTATAACGACGGCACTGCTGAATACGTCACACTCACCGAGGGCTCAGAAGGCAAAAAATCCCTCACGCTCGTACTCGACTCCGCAAAGGTCGCAACCTCTGTCTACGGCTCTATCTACTATTCCCCCTCCAAAAACGAAATCTCCTATCTCGACTCCATCTCAGTTGTCCGCACCCGTGGACGCAACGACAACGTAGCCGCCCGCAAAGGCCAGCAAACAGTCAGAACCCGCTAACCCTCCCAAAAAAACATCACGCTAATCTCTCTACTCTATACTTTCCCCTCTATACTCTATACTATCCCCTCTATACTCTATACTATCCCCTCTATACTTATCTAAAGAATGCTCTCTGTTCGCACACACGCCGCCATCTTCGACGGGCAGGTACACCGCAACTGCATCGTCAGCTACTCACCTGACGACGCCTCGGTTCCACCCCGAATCGTCCCTTTCTCCACCGAACTCCACTCAACCACCTCCTACAACGGCATAATAATCTTCGCTCCTGCCGGATTCACACTTCCCCCCGAGCTCGACATGCCCCACGCGACAGCCGCACCCGGAGGCTTCACAGACTTCCTCAACAAGCTTGCCATCGCCACTCCACCCTGCGGTTCGGGCCGTCATTCAATCATTCTCCTTCCACTCTGAACCTTACGCACAATTTTTCACCCCGTGACGGCGTTATTACTACTATATAGACCACACAGAATTATATAGATAATAACCATGCAAGGCTTAAGCCACCGTCATACCCTCATCCTGCTCTTTCTTTCACCACTGCTTGCGCTACTCGGATACGCGCAGGTAAAAATCCACGGCAAAATCACCGACGCCAACGGCGAACCGGTCGAGTTTGCAACCGTCCGCATCGGCGGGACAGCCATCGGCACCACATCCGGACTTGAAGGCGACTACACCCTCTCATGTCCTGCCGCTGACACAATCACCGTCCACTTTTCATGTATAGGCTACCGCGAGGAGACACGCCGTCTGATCGATGCATCAGGCGATGTGACCCTCAACATGCGTCTGCAACTCACCACCGAGATGCTCCAGCAGGTCGAAGTGACCGAACTCAAGAAACAGACAGGCTCCATCGCCACCATCGACGCATCCGAACTCCGCAAGAATCCCGACGCATCGGGAGGCAGTGTCGAATCACTCATCACGACAATGGCCGGTGTGACCGGTTCCAACGAAATGTCGTCGCAATACTCCGTGCGCGGTGGTTCCTACGATGAAAATTCAGTCTACATCAACGGTATCGAGGTCTACCGTCCTCTTCTCATCACCTCCGGACAGCAGGAGGGACTTAGCGTCATCAATCCCGACCTCGTCGGAGCCATAGGCTTCTCGACAGGAGGTTTCCCCGCAGAGTATGGCGACAAGATGTCGTCGGTCCTCGACATCACCTACCGCCAACCCGAATCATTCGAAGGCTCACTCTCCGCGAGCCTCATGGGCGCCTCCCTGTCCATCGGACAAGGCTCGAAAAAGTTCTCCCAACTCCACGGAATTCGCTACAAGCGCAATTCCTCACTCCTCAGCTCGATGGATACCAAGGGCGAGTATGACCCGACATTTTTTGACTACCAGACCAACATCAACTGGCAACTGACACCTAAATTCAAGCTCTCACTCCTCGGCAACATCTCCGTCAACCACTACAAATTCACACCACAGAACCGCACGACAACCTTCGGCACAACAGCCGATGCCAAGCAATTCACCGTCTACTTCGACGGTCATGAGAAAGACCGCTTCGAGACCTATTTCGGAGCCATCTCTCTCGACTACCGCCTCAGCCGTTCCACCAATCTTCAGTTCCTCGGCTCCGCATATCTGACCGACGAGCTGGTGGCCTACGACATCTCAGGTGAATACTGGCTCGACCAGGCCGGCACTTCCAACATCGGAGGCGAGCTCGGCGTAGGCCGCTACCACGAACATGCGCGCAACCGCCTCAAAGCTTCGGTACTTTCCCTTGCACTCAAAGGGGAGACCGCAATCAATCCACGCCATACTCTGACCTACGGGCTCAATATCCAAGGCGAAAACATCATGGACCGCAGCCGCGAATGGGAACTGCGTGACTCCGCAGGCTTCTCCCTCCCCTCCGACGGCGTAAACCTGCGCATGGTCTACAATCTCGCCTCGCACCACGACCTCTCTTCGACCCGCTTCTCGGCTTTCGCGCAGGACGCATGGAAAATCAACACCGCTGCGGGATTCCTAACCCTCAACGCGGGTCTTCGTCTGAGCTACTGGAGCTTCAACAAGGAGCTCCTCCTCAGTCCGCGCGTCACAGTCGGCTTCATCCCCGAGAAATCACCCTCGTGGGCCTTCCGCTTCGCCACCGGCCTCTACTATCAAAGCCCATTCTATAAAGAATACCGTGTGCCGGTGAGCGACGACAAAGGCAATCAGACCATCGAGCTGAACACCGATATCAAATCGCAGCGCAGTTTCCACATCATCGCCGGAACCGACTACACCTTCCGCGCCCTCAACCGCCCATTCAAACTATCCGGCGAGCTGTACTACAAAGCCCTCTCTGACCTTGTCCCCTACGAAATCGACAACCTTAAAATCGTCTACTCCGGTCTCAACGAAAGCTCCGGCTACGCAACCGGTCTCGACCTTAAACTCTTCGGTCAATTCGTCCCCGGAAGCGATTCATGGATAAGCTTCTCACTGATGAAGACCAGCGAGACCCTCCACGGAGTTAAGGTCCCGCGCCCCACCGACCGCAGCTATAGCCTCGGCCTCTTCTTCACCGACTACTTCCCGAAATTCCCGAAACTCAAATTCGCCCTCCGCGGCATCTTCATGGACGGTCTCCCCTCGACTGCCCCACGCTCGTCGCGCGACAAAAGCTACTTCCGTATGCCCCCCTACAAGCGTGTGGACATAGGTCTCTCCTACGCCCTCCTCTCCCCGCTCAAAGAGAGTGAGAGCCGCTACGGCTTTGCCCGTCACTTCAAGAGCGTATGGCTCGGTGTCGACGTGTTCAACCTCCTCGACATTGCCAACGTAGCCTCCTACTATTGGGTCACCGATGTCAACGACATCCAATACGCCGTCCCCAACTACCTCACCCGCCGCCAACTCAACCTCCGCCTGACCATCGACTTCTAAAAACAGCCATCCTCATCCCCTGTCCCCCTATTAGGCCTATTAGCCTTATTCGCCCTATTTGCCTTATTTGGCTTATTTGGCCTATTTGGCCTATTTGTCCTATTTGCCTTATCTCCCCCCAAAGCCCCCTCCATGACCTCACTACCCCGCCTGCTCATAGCCATCACAACCATCCTCCTTCTCAACACTAACCTTTTCGCCTCAACTGACGAAACCGAGGCATGGATCGAACACATCGATTCCTACGTCAACTCCAACCCCGACAGCGCCATCATCCTCTGCAACGAAGCCCTCGCCACACCGCGCGCCGACGACAAATCAATCCGCACCGCCCTGCTGACCATCCGTGGCAACGCTTACTTCACCCTCGGCAACTACTCAACCGCCATAACCGACTTCTCCGCTGCCGTCAGCCAGGCCCGTGAAACCGCCGACACAATTGCAATAGTCAACTCCCTCTCCGACCTCGGTGTGGCCTATCGCCTCAACCAGCAACCCGATTCAGCCATCGTCTGCTACAACAATGCACTCGCCCTGCTCGAAGGCCACGATTCTCCCGACCTTGAGGCAAGCATCCTCACATCCATCGCCATACTCTTCGGCAACACCCGACGTCTCGACGACGCCATCCCCTTCGGCCGCAAAGCCGTCGAGAAGGCCATGCTGACCGACGACATCGAGACGCAAATCTATGCCGCTTCAACCCTCGGTTCCATCCTCTTTCTGAACGGAAACCATTCCGAAGGTCTCGCCACGCAGCGGGCCATAATGGATGTGGCAGAGAAGAGAGGCATCCCTCGCTACATACTCAAAACATACGCCTCCCTCATAGCGATGCACAACCGCCTTGAAAACCCCGACTCCGTCCGTTTCTACATCCATCGTGGCGAAGCCCTCCTGCCGAAAGTCCCCGAAGCCTCCGTCGAATCTGTCGGATTCATGGAGCAAAGCTCCGTAATCCTCACCGACATGGGCCGCTACCGCGAAAGCCTCGACATGCAATTCCGCATATTAGGCATGAAGGATTCGCGCCCGTTCATGCCAGAAGACCTCCTGTGGCAGCGCATTGCGTTGAACTACAAAGGTCTCGGCGACATCGAAAAGATGGACGATGCCTACAACCGAGCCATAGCTATCGCCGACAGTATCCACGGTTCCGACATCGACAGCCAGCTATCAGAATTCAACGTCCGCTACCACACGGCTGAAAAAGAGCTCGAAATCTCACGGCTCCAGACCGAAAAAGCCCGTCAGCAGACCATCATTGCAGTCATTGCGGCTCTTATTGTCATTGCCGGTCTTCTTTTAGCACTCTGGCTCCGCTCACGCCGACGCAAGATCGAACTCGCCAACATCCGTGCGCAGCTCGACGGCATTGAGCAGGAACGCGGACGCCTTGCCCATGAGCTGCACGACGGCGTGTGCAACGACCTCCTTGGTATCGAACTCCTCTTCGCCTCCCCGCGCACCGACCGTGACGAACTCACCTCAATGCTCCACAATGTCCGCGATGAAGTCCGCGCTATTTCCCACGAGCTCCTCCCGCCGAAATTCAACGGACTCACTATCGTCCAGCTCCTTACAGCCTACGCCCAGAAAAGCGACGGCACCGTCACATTCCTCCCTCCATCAACTCCCATTGACCTCTCCCCGTCAGACTCGATCCACCTCTACCGCATCGTCCAGGAATGGACAGGCAACCTCCGCCGCCACAGCGATGCAACCGCCATCACCATCTCCCTGACCGCCTCTCGTGGAGAAACAACCCTTGAAATAACCGACAACGGCTCCCCCTTCGACCCCTCCGCAACCGAAAGCCAAGGCCTCGGTCTCGACAATCTCAACCGCCGCGTGAAAGCCCTCCGAGGCTCATGGACCTGTCAGCGCGAAGCCAATTTCAACGTAATGCGTGTGAAAATTTTTGACTAAAAAACGCCCCTCCTCACGGATTTCCGTGATTTATATATCATTGCATTTACCTAACTTTGTCAGACAAAATATTTTCACAGCTAACGATGGCTATACCTGATCTTAAAATACTCCTTATTGATGACCATGAGATTGTGCTTCGTGGAATGCGCCATCTCATCGAGGATGTTTTTGGATCTGACTGTCGTGTTGACACGGCCATGACCGCAAAAGATGCCATGACGCTCGTCACCACACGCCAATACGACCTCTGCCTTCTCGATGTGGAACTCCCCGACACCCGTGGCATAACCCTCCTCCACAAAATAAGGCAGAAATCCCCCGGTATTAAAATCATCGTCAATACAATCCACGAAGAACTGTGGATCATGAAAGATTTCTTCGACGCAGCCGTTGAGGGAATCCTCTTTAAAGATGTGCTCTCTTCCGAGATAGCCACTGCAATCACGCGTGTGGCCGACGGTGAGACATACTTCTGCAAACGTGCCGAACAGTTGCGCCGTGTGCTCGAAACCTGCGAGATGCCGACACCCAAAGAGCTCGAAGTCCTCCGACTCATAGCATCCGGCAAACGGACCGACGACATCGCAGCCCTCATGGGACTCACTACCAACACCATCGAGACCCACCGCCGTCACCTCCTCAGCAAACTCCACGCCCGCAACTCAGCCGAACTGGTCCTCAACGCCGTTAACTACGGCCTCCTTCCCACCTCCCGCTTCTGACCGCTCCACCCATCCCTACCACCACACCACCACGAACTGCCCCTTTAATTAAGATATACTTTAATATAGGATATACCTCGATATACTCTAATCTTCATATATCCTTATAAGTATACCCCCGTCTTAAAAAACACCCCTTATTAAGCCCCCTACTTATTAAGTAAGATACACCTATACCTTAATATAATATATAATTAATAATATAATATATAATTAATCTTAAATATATAATTAATCTGACATTAAATATATACTCTCCACACTTCCTGACTCCTTCCTTTTTACAACCATCTTATCTTAATCACTCTTGACACACTCCACAACACCTCTCTCCAACTTCCCCACCTCTTACAGTTGACTTTAACTCCTCATAGCTTACAGTTGACTTTAATTCAAGATTTTCTTCCGCAAAGATACAACACCTATCAAACCGGAAGAAAATCTTTTTTTCACTCACAACTCAAAACCCACAACCAAAAACTCAAAACCCACAACTCAAAACTAAAAACTAAAAAACTCACAACTCCCACCTCAAAAAACCAAAAAATCTTTGCTATCTAAAATAAAATCACTACCTTTGCAGCCGAAAAAGTGTGCCCGGATTCATCCGGGACTAATCAAACACCAATCAAATAATCATTTAAAGTAAAATGAATCACTACGAAACCGTTTTCATTTTAACTCCCGTTTTGTCTGACCAGCAGATGAAGGAAGCGGTAGAAAAATTCGAGAAGGTGCTCACCGACAACGGCGCATCAATCGTAAACGAAGAGGTCTGGGGCCTTCGCAAGCTCGCTTATCCCATTCAGAAGAAATCTACCGGCTTCTACTCACTCGTGGAGTTTGATGGTGACCCCACCATCGTGAAGAAACTCGAGACTGCATTCCGCCGCGACGAACGCGTACTCCGCTTCCTCGTATTCCGTCTCGACAAGTATGCTGCAGAATATGCAGAAAAGCGTCGCAGCAACCGCGCTAAAGTAACAACCACAGTCACTGAAGAAGTAAAGGAGAACTAAATCATGGCACAAGCATCTGAAATCCGCTACCTCACTCCCCTGTCGGTAGACGTTAAGAAGAAAAAATATTGCCGTTTCAAGAGAAGCGGTATCAAATACATCGACTACAAGGATCCCGAATTCCTCAAGAAGTTCCTCAACGAACAGGGCAAGATCCTTCCCCGTCGCATCACCGGAACTTCTCTCAAGTTCCAGCGTCGTGTCGCTCAGGCCGTTAAGCGTGCCCGTCACCTCGCACTCCTCCCCTACGTTACCGACTTGATGAAATAACTTTAAAAGCTATCCGCAATTATGAAGATCATTCTCAAAGAAGACATCGCCAAACTCGGCTACAAAGACGATGTAGTCGAAGTGAAGAACGGATATGGTCGCAACTACCTTATCCCCACTGGCAAAGCAGTGATTGCCACCGAGTCAGCTCTTAAAGTTCTCGCTGAAAACCAGCGTCAGCGTGCCCACAAGCTCGCCCGCATCAAGGCTGATGCCGAAGCTGCTGCTGAAGCACTCAAGGATGTTAAGCTCACTATCGGAGCAAAGACTTCCTCTACCGGCACTATCTTCGGTTCTGTTAACGCAATCCAGATTGCAGAAGCCCTCGAAAAGCTCGGCCACAACGTGGACCGCAAGCTCATCACCCTCGACCCCGTCAAGGAAGTGGGCAACTACACTGCAACCATCAACCTCCACCGCGACGTCAAGGTGGAAATCCCCTTCGAAGTCGTTTCGGAATAATTTTATATCCGATTCACAATATTCGGCAGACGACCTGTATTTTCGGGTCGTCTGTTTGTTTTTATCGACCTTTCGGCAAACACATTTTAACAAATGAGCTTTTTGCTCCCGTTTATCGGCGAAAGCTACCCATAAGTAGAAATCTGCCCTGACCCCATTAAACTTTTGCCTACCTTTACGGTCACAAACGAGTAATCTGTTAATAACACTCACGCTCAAGATTGAAAAAAGCATGACACGTTTCATCCGTTCCGTTTCCATTTTCACACTTCTAATTCTCACATTCTGCTCCGCTGCCCTCAGTGCCGCCAACATCACCGGCATTGTCAAGGACATGGATTCAGGCGAACCTCTGATGGAGGCAGCCGTCAAGCTCGTCACCGCCAAGGACAGTACCTTCGTCGCCGGTGTGACAACCGACATCGACGGCAAATTCACCCTCTCCAACATCAAGGCAGGAAAGTATGTGCTGACCGTAAGCTACATCGGCTATGCCGACCTCGAAAAGCCGGTCACCGTCGCCAACTCCAACGTGCGCCTCGGTGAGCTCCGCCTCAAAGAAGCCTCCCACGTCCTCGGTGAAGTAAGCGTAGTCGCTGTCAAGACCCCCATCAAGGTCATGGAGGACACCGTTGAATACAATGCCGACTCCTACCACACTCAGCCAAACGCCGTGGTCGAGGACCTTCTAAAACGCCTCCCCGGTGTTGAAGTCGGAACCGACGGCGCCATCACCGCCAACGGCAAGACTGTCTCCAAAATCCTCATCGACGGTAAGGAATTCTTCAGCGATGACCCTCAGGTGGCCTCCAAAAATCTTCCCGCCAACATGGTCGACAAACTGCAGGTTGTTGACCGCAAGAGCGACATGGCACGTCTGACAGGCGTGGACGACGGCGAAGACGAAACCGTCATCAACCTCACCTTCAAGAAAGGCATGAACCAGGGATGGTTCGGCACAGCCGAAGCCGGTTATGGTACAGATGACCGCTACATGGGCTCGTTCAACGTCAACCGCTTCTGGGACGGCAACCAGGTCACACTCCTCGGAAATTTCAACAACACCAACCAGCTCGGCTTCACCGACAGCAACGGCAACCGCTTCCGTCGTTTCGGCGGCAACCGTGGCATCACCGAATCCCGCGCTCTCGGCCTCAACTTCAACGTTGGCAAAGAGGACATAATCCGCGTCGGCGGCGACATCATGTGGAGCAACACGGATGCCAACTCTACCACACGTCAGGACCGCCAATATCTCTTCGAGGACAACTCGACTTACTCTAAAATCCGTCAGGCCACACGCGACCGTGGCAACAACTTTCGTGGCGACTTCCGCGTCCTCTGGAAACCCGACTCGTTCAACACCCTCGAATTCCGTCCGAACTTCTCGATGAACTTCAACAAGTCGAATAACAGCGAGCTAACCTCATACTACAACTCCGCCATGGAAAAGGTCAGCGACAACACCGCCGTCTCTCACAGCAAAGGTGATTCCTACGAGGCAGGTGCGCGACTGATCTACTCCCACAGCTTCAAACAGCACCGCGGACGTTCATTCTCAATCTCCGGCCAGTACCGCTTCTCAAATGTCAAGGAAAAAGAGACATCCATCAACGACTTCATCCGCTACATCATGGAGGAGGACCCCGACAACACCGGAGATGACTCCGAACTCCTCAACCAGTACACCGACAACCACACTTGGAGCAATCAGGTCATGGGCCAGTTCACATGGACCGAACCCCTCGGCAATGTCGCCAACGGCCACTTCCTGACCTTCGCATACCGCGCGAACTACCGCTGGAACAATGCCGACAAGCTCGTCTATAACATCCCCGAGGACTACGACCTCGACATCTTCCCCCCGGTCGGTGAAGAGCCTGATCCCGACTACTCCAACCGCTACCGCAACAACTACTTCAACCAGAACATCCGTCTTGGCTATAAGAAAGTCGGTGAGAAATCAAATTTTGAGGTAGGTCTCGCCCTCGTCCCCCAGATGTCAAAGTCAATCTATCTTGACAACGCCGACAAAAACATCAGCCGTTGGGTCTGGAACTACGCTCCCTTCCTCCGCTACCGCTACAAGTTCTCCAAGCGCTCATCAATTCAGGCAAACTACCGTGGACAATCCTCACAGCCTTCAATGGCTCAGTTGCAACCTGTCCTCGACATCTCCAACCCGACAAATAAAGTCCAGGGTAACCCGAACCTTGACCCCTCGTTCACCCACAACATCAACATCCGTTTTCAGGATTTCAACATGGAGTCGCAGCGTTCCATCATGTTCATGTTCAATGCACAGGTGGTCCAGAATTCAATCATCTCCAAGACAACATACGACCAATACGGTTCACGCCTCACCGAATACCTCAACGTCAACGGTGTCTGGAACGGTCGACTCATGAATATGTTCTCAATGCCCCTCCGCAACAAACTCTGGAGCATTTCGAACCACATCTTCGCCAACGCCCAGCACAACGTCGGCTTCAACAACGGTACCCGCAACAGTTCGCTATCTTTCACCGTCCGCGAAAGCCCGGGCATCACCTACCGTCCCGATCACTTCGAGATTGAACTTCGCCCTCTCTACTCACTGCAGACCACCCACAACAGTGTGCAGAAGAACGGCAACCAGACCGTACATACCTACGGCGGCCGTTTCGACGGGTCATATTACACTCCCTGGGGTCTGACCATCCAGACCGACATCAACTACTCGGCAACCTCAGGCTACGCTGCCGGATATGACACCCGCACTTGGATGTGGAACGCCACCATCTCCCAGCAGTTCCTCCGCAGCAAGGCTCTCACGCTTGCAGTCAAGGTCTACGACCTCCTCAACCAGCGCAACAACATCCGCCGTAATGTCACCGCAAACTATATCGACGACGTGGAGTACAACTCTCTCAACCGCTACTTCATGGTCACCCTCAGCTATCGCTTCAACTCCTTCGGCAAAGGCAACGAGCCTAACGGTGGCGGCGACTTCATGAGAGGCGGACGCCCCGGCGGTCCCGGTCATGGCCCCGGCGGTCCCGGCGGAGGCCGTGGCCCGAGATAAACATCCCTGATTCCTCTCTCCCTTTTTTCTCCTCTCTCCTCCATTCTCTCCCTTTCTCTCCCCTATCTTCCACTCTCCGTCACATGCTTACGCTCCTTTTCTGACCAGCACCACTATCTGAACCGCCCCCCCTCTCCGCCCACCGGCAAGAGACTCCCGATTACACATATTGCACCACCCAAAAGGGTGTCCGAACCGGACATCCCGGCCCTCCTTACACCATTACGAAGCGGAAACACGCCACAATAATTTAAATATAATCCTACATACATTAAATTTAAATATAATCCTACATACGTTTTTTCTATGTCCATCACTTCCGGCCTCAGGGCTACCCTCATCGCCATTCCGCTGTTAGGGCTAACAGCCCAAGCTGAAGAGACCGACCGTCTCTGGAGCTATTCGGACTGCGTGGAATATGCCCGCGCCAACAACATCACCCTCCGTCAGTCGCTCCTCTCAGAGGAGACTGCCGCCATCTCCCTTGAAAAAGCCAAAGGCCAATGGCAACCATCACTTGATTTCGGAACAAACCAGGGATATTCAAACGCTCCGTGGTCAAACGGAAGCAGCAATGCCTACACAAGTTCCTACAATCTCAACGCCTCATGGACCGTCTGGGACGGAGGCAAACGCGAGAGTGACATCCGCCGCAACAAGACTGACGTGGAGCGTTCGCGCTACGCTACCGACAATGTCATGCGCAACATCCGCACCGAGCTTCTCTCAACCTACATCAACATCCTCTACTGCAAGGAAACCATCTCAATCAACTCGCAACTTGCCGAGGTGAGCCGTGCTCAGGCCGAACGCGCAAAGCAGATGATGGAATCCGGCAAAATCTCGCTTGTAGACTACCAGCAGCTCGAAACCCAGGCCGAACAGGACCGCTACAATGTGGTCTCGGCAACCGCGCAGCTCAACTCAGCCCGTCTGCAGCTCAAAAACCTTCTCGAACTCGGTATCGACAGCGACATCGACATCCTGCCATACAATTTTACAGAAAATGATGTCCTCGCCGATCTTCCGCCGAAAGACGAGAGCTATCAGCTTGCACTCAATACCGACGCACTCATGCGCTACAACGAGCTTTCAACCCAAATGGCCGACGAAGACATCAAGGCAGCCCGTTCATCAGGCTATCCGCAGCTCAGTCTCGGTGCAGGAGTCGGGACAGGCTACTACACCAACTCCTCCGGCAATTGGGGAACCCAGATGAAACAGGGATTCAACGAAAACATAGGCCTCACCGTCTCTGTCCCTATTTTTGACCGCAAGACAACAAAGACCGCCGTGGCCCAGGCGAAAGTCAACAAGCTTTCAAGCCAGCTCGACCTTGAATCGAGGCGCATCGAAGTGGCACAGACACTCGAAAGCTGGTATATCGACATGGAGTCATCCCGTATGCGCTACACAGCAGGACTCCAGAGCCTCAAATCCGCACAGCTCAGCGACGAGCTTGCAAATGAAAAGTTCAAAGTCGGCTATGTCGAACCCACCGAACTTCTCCAGAGCCACTCTGCCCTCGTCGAAGCCCAGCGCGAACTCATCCAAGCCAAATACATGGCTGTCCTCGCCCGCAAAATGGTCGAATTCCTACGCACCGGCACAGTCACACTCTGACAGCGACAGCAATAGCTATTGCAAATGCAAAAATTGCGACAACTCTGATTGCCCTGATTCATTCTGATTACTCTGATAACTTTGATTACTCTGATTCCCTCTGATAACTCTGATAAAAAAATCCCCAACCCAAATGCATAAATTCTTCCTTCTTCCGGCAGCGGTCATGCTTCTCGCAGCCGCCTCATGCAGCAAACCGGACTCCATCCACCTCGTGACAGAAGAAGTCACAAAAGGCTCAATCAGTGAGACAGTGACCGCAACCGGCACTCTCGAATCCGTAACATCCGTTGATGTCGGTACACAGGTCACCGGTATCATCGACAAAATCCTCGTAGACTTCAATTCCGAAGTCAAGAAAGGCGAACTGATTGCTGAAATCGACAAGGTTCTCCTCCAGAGCGAACTCACCTCAGCCGAAGCAAACGTCAACAGCGCAAAGGCGAGCTACGACTACGCCCGCACAAACTACGAGCGCGACAAAGCCCTTCATGAAAAGAAACTCATCTCCGACTATGAGTTTGACACTACACGCCGTGACTACGAAGTCGCGAAAACTACCTACGAAAAATCTGTGGCCGACCGCGTGAAAGCAGCCAAAAACCTCAACTATGCCGAAATCTACTCGCCGATTGACGGCGTAGTCGTATCGCGCGATATAGAAGTCGGTCAGACAGTCGTTTCCAACATGACGGTAGCCAATCTCTTCACCATTGCCGACCTTGACCACATGCGCGTGGTAGCCAACGTTGACGAAGCAGACATAGGCCGTGTGAAAGAGGGTCAGAATGTCACCTTCACAGTTGATGCCTATCCAGATGAAGTCTTCCACGGAACCGTCACCCAGAAGCGCATCAGCCCGACTACCGAGAGCAACGTCGTCACTTACGAGGTTCTTGTCTCAGCCGACAACGAGGAACACAAACTCATACCCGGTCTGACAGCCAACCTCACCATCTACATGCTCAACGAGACCGACGTGACACTTGTCCCCGCCAAGGCTACACGCTTCATCCCCCACGACTATCCCGACGCCAAAAATCTCCCGGCCATTCAGGGAGGAGCGTCCACTCAGGCTTACAACGACCCCTCCGACCCCGACAAGAAGCGCGTGTGGGTTGTCAAGGACAATACCCTTACCCCGGTCTTCATCACTGTCGGCGCATCAGACGGCGTGAACTACAGCGTTGTCTCCGGAATCAATGCCGGAACGAAAGTGGCAGTCGAATATTCTGTAGAAACTCCGGAAGAGGACAATTCTTCACAGGCCGGACAAAGTCCATTCCAACCCAAACGTCCGGGTAAAAAGTAAAGCGCCATGGAAAAACGTGAAATCATTCAGGTTCGCGACCTCCGGCGCAACTTCAAGGTCGGCGGTGAGGTCGTCCATGCTCTGCGCGGTGTCTCCTTCACAATCCGTGAAGGGGAATTCGTCACCATCATGGGCACATCCGGTTCCGGCAAATCCACCCTCCTCAACACACTCGGCTGTCTCGACACCCCGACTTCCGGCGACTATATCCTCGACGGAGTGAGTGTCCGCGACATGAGCAAGAACGACCGTGCGCGTCTGCGCAACCGCAAGATTGGATTCGTGTTCCAGAACTACAATCTTCTGCCCAAGACCTCGGCCATCGAGAACGTTGAACTTCCACTGCTCTACAATTCAAGCGTCTCGGCCAAGGAGCGCCACGAACGTGCGGTCAAGGCTCTCATTGCCGTCGGCCTCGGCGACCGCCTCAACCATAAGAGCAACCAGATGAGCGGCGGACAGCAGCAACGTGTGGCAATAGCCCGCGCGCTCGTCAACGATCCCGTCATCATCCTTGCCGACGAAGCAACAGGTAACCTCGACACGCGCACATCATTCAGCGTGCTTGTCCTCTTTCAGGAACTCTACGCACGCGGACGCACAATCATATTCGTAACCCACAACCCCGAACTGTCGGCCTACTCGTCGCGCAACATCGTGCTCCGCGACGGCAAAATCATCTCCGACACCTACAATGAAGCGCCCGCTTCCGCCCAGGAGATGCTCGACTCACTCCCAGTAAACGACGATTGACAATGAATTTCTTCAACCTGCTCAAAATAGCCCTTCGCGCCCTCAACCGCAACAAACTGAGGGCCGTGCTGACAATGCTCGGTATCATCATCGGTATCGCTGCCGTCATCTGTATGCTCGCCATCGGCCAAGGCTCCAAAGACAGCATCAAGGCCCAGATTTCAGAGATGGGTTCCAACATGATAATGATTCATCCCGGCAACATGCAGCGTGGAGGTGTCCGCCAGAGTTCCGACGACATGCAGACCCTCAAAGTGGCCGACTATGAAGCCCTGCGCGACCGCACCGCCTATCTCTCGGCTGTCAGCCCGGTCGTTTCAAGTTCCGGACAGCTCGTGGTCGGCAACAACAACTGGCCGTCGAGCATCTACGGTGTGACGCCCGAATATCTCGACATACGCAAACTCTCCGTCGAGGATGGCGAGATGTTCACCGAAGCCGACATCAAATCGGCCGCGAAAGTCTGCGTTGTTGGCAAGACTGTTGTCGACAACCTCTTTCCAAACGGTGAGAACCCGATAGGCAAGGTGGTCCGTTTCGGCAAGATACCCTTTACAATAATAGGTGTTCTGAAAAGCAAAGGCACCAACTCTATGGGCATGGACCAGGACGATGTCGTCATAGCTCCCTACACAACTGTGATGAAACGCATCCTCGCGGTTGACTACCTCGGTCAGATCTACGCCTCGGCTCTCTCCGAGGAACTGACACCTGAAGCCACGGAGGAAATCACCGACCTGCTCCGCTCCAACCACCGCCTGACCGGAGACGAGGAAGACAATTTCAGCATCCGTTCGCAGCAGGAACTGAGCGAGATGATGAACTCTACATCCGACATGATGACAGTCCTCCTCACCTGCATCGCCTTCATCTCGCTTCTTGTCGGTGGTATCGGCATCATGAACATGATGTATGTCTCCGTCACCGAACGCACCCGTGAAATCGGTCTGCGCATGAGTATCGGCGCACGCGGCATCGACATCCTCCTCCAGTTCCTCATCGAGGCCATCATTATTTCAGTGACCGGAGGATTGATTGGAGTGATTGTAGGCTGCGGAGCCACATGGCTTGTCACCGTCCTTGCCGGTTGGCCAACATCCATCCTCGCAACCTCCATCATCCTCAGTTTTGCTGTCTGCACCGTCACCGGCATCTTCTTCGGATGGGTACCCGCGATGAAAGCATCCAACCTCGACCCCATCGAAGCAATCCGCTACGAATAAACCCTACCTCTTTTCAGGGAAAGCCATAGCCCAGTCCTGAGAAGGGTACATAAGGACATAAGCCCAGAAGGGACATAGAGATATCAGCATTTTCCATGTGCTTGACCGCCAAAAGGAAGTAGCGGTTGACAGCCTCAGCTCTATTAGCTTCACAATGTAATAAAACGCTTAGGAAAAGAGAAAAGTCCATGTCGCTTGGCATGGACTTTCTTTTTTTGCCCGACTATATCCAATCCAGCAACCAGTAGTGCGATTTCTATTTGTTGGTATCAAGGATTTTATCTAACTTTGCGATCGGATAGAGGCAACTCTGTCCATGACAATTTTGAAAATAAGAAGCGTTATGCTTATCTCTTGAGAATGGAAACCTGAGAAACTTTCATAGAGCAAGAGTGGCATAGTGGTTCTCACGCTACGGCGTGGGCTGCTATTGTTACATCTGCTCACAGGCTTTCTCAGGGCCTCCATTCTTAGACGTGGCATTGCAGTTCCACGCTTCGTGGTTTATAAGTATCTGTAACTTGGAATTGCATACAGAATAACCAACGCCATGCTAATATCAAAAACAAATCTTAGATCACTAATTACCGTTGCACTATCGTTGCTAACGCTGTCAGCATGTAGTCCTACTAAAGAAGAAAAAGCTCAAGAAATGGCTGCAAATTATCTGAAAGGCGTACTGTATCATTTTGATAGCTATGAACCATTACAGACGAAAGTAGATAGCTCATTTGTTTCATTGGCATCAGACAAGGAAGCCATTGACCTCACATTGGATATGCTTAAACTCTTTCAATCGGCTCAGGAGTATGCGGATAAGATTGATAGAGCAGAAAGTTCAATGGAGATATGGTCTCCAAGTGGGTACTCGTCAGCGTATAGCAAAGGCGAATATCGCAGGGCTAAGGAAGAACGAGATAACAATCAACGGCTTTTGGATAAGACTAAAGAACGAATCCAAAATCAATTTTCAAAGATAAAGAGTAGGCAGTCTTATCTGGAGGCCGAGGCTTTATTAAGGATAGGTGATTTTGATGGATGGAAAGTTTATCACAAATTCAAAAGCCTTAATGGAGCGGGGACAGTTAACCTTTTTGGCGAATATGTTTTCTTTTGTGATACTGACTTTAATGAGAGGTCTGCATTTTCAAAAGATGACTATGAGGCAATAAAAAAGGTTATGACAGCCATATCATCATCTAATGATATTTCAGATATGATTGAGAAAGTTCAAGATGAAATCTATTAAGACTCACTAAAATCATGATAATCAAAAAGCGTCCAATAATTACTTGGTTGCTAAATCCTGATACGCCTGGGTTTCAAGATGGGTTAACATTTGCGGCTCCTCGAAATCCAATGAATTACGAAATCTTAAATGATGAACTGAAACATCTGAAAGATATACGGACATTAAGACAGAATTGGGGATTGCCTGAGTTGGTAATGCCATCATTCAAAAGAGTGATGGAGAAAAGTGCGCCTGCTTTCGAAAAAATTATGCCAAGTCTGTTTAAGGAGTTCAGTGAAACTGATGAATGCGGGATTCTAATAATTAACAATAACGAAACCTTAGTATATGGATTTGGAGATAATCAGCTAAACATTTGGTTCTTCAATGAGCAAAATGGGCATAGTATGTTTCATTTCTCAGCCGGATATGAATTTGTGGATGGTCAGCCAAAACTATTGATGACTGACTCGGTTCTCTATGATGACAATTTATTAGCTGGCACAATTCAAAATCGTATAGACGAGATTGGTGTTCGTCTTCGTTTCATTGCCGTTTATTTAGCGGTTAAGAAATATGTGAAGGTTGAAACCATGATTATTCCGCAAGGAACATCCACCGCTATTGACGGAACGCCTCTTGAATATGTTGAGAAGAAGAAAGTTGTAAATCAAACTGGGCAAGAAGTCATAGTAATGGATTCGAAATGGTTTAAGAAAATAATCAACGACAATGACATTCCTGTGAGAGGGTTCTTTCGAATGCAGAACAAGAAAAACACTGAAGGTGAATGGTACAAAGAATTAATCTTTGTTGATCCCTATATTCGCCACGGCTATCATAGAAATGCCATAATTGAAGATTCTGAATCAGTTGAATAATCGTGAATTGATAATCGTATTTCCAAAAGTTAGCATTTGGCTCATTCAAGATATTTTCAGGACTTGTCAATGCAACTCAGAAATTCCCTACTGAGCTAAACTAAGTAATTTCCGAATGGCGTAATTTATGTTCTGCCACCGCACGGATGAAACTGCACTACTATCAACTTCATCCAACAAGAAAAACAATATTAACGGCAACAATGACGACAATCATTGTTGCCGTTAATATTGTCATCATTACGGCTTGATGTTAAACAAAGAGCGACCTAGGCAGATGGTTGGCGTTGATTGTGCCAAAGTACCAATAATGGAAATGGATAATTCTAATTCTGTCAAAGAATAAAAAGTGCAGAAATGCAAGAACTACATGATGGTATCATCCGGCATTGCCAAATTTTTCTTTAATTTCAGCCATTGAATATGGCTGCATTTAGGAGAAAACGAATCGAAATAAATATTACAAACTGATGTGAAATATCGCTAAATCACCTCTTTTCGTTTGTGCCGATTTACCCATTAAGTACAAGTTTAGCACAAAAAATAGGATTATACCACTGATATTCAACGGTATAATCCTATTTAGAAAAGATGGAAGGTATTTTTACTTTCTGATTGCGTCGCGGAGTGACTGGAATGCGGTTGCTATGCCGTCCTTGTCCTTACCGCCTGCCTGGGCGAAACCGGGCTGACCACCACCGCCACCCTTGATGGCCTTGGCTGCCTCGCGGACGATTGTGGAAGCGTTGAAACCTTCTTTGACAAGGTCGTCAGTCAATGCGACAGTGAGGAGGGGCTTGCCCGACATGTCGACTGTTGCAGCGACAAATGCAGTCTTCTCAGGCGAGAGCTGACGGATGGCGAAAGCCACACCCTTCACAACATCGGGAACACGCACACCGGTTAGCGATGTGAACTTGATGCCGTTGGTGGTGTCACCCTTCTCGACACACTCCTTGGCGATGTTGCGGATGCGTTCCTGCATATATTCCTCGGCCTGCTTGCGAAGCTCGGCATTCTCCTCGACTGATTTGCGGAGGGCCTGGAGCACATCGGGAGCATTGTGAAGAAGTTCGGCAACACTGCGCATGTCGTCCGTGAGCTGATCGACCATATTTTCGGCCACACCGGCTGTCACAGCCTCAATACGGCGGATACCTGCAGCGATGCTCGACTCGGAGATGATGCGGATGGTTCCGATATTACCTGTGTTGGGAACATGCGTACCACCGCAAAGCTCGACAGAATCACCGTATTTCACAACACGCACTTCCTCGCCATACTTCTCGCCGAAGAGTGCCATAGCACCCATCTCCATAGCCTCGGCTATGGGCATTGCACGATGCTCGTCGAGAGGAATAGCCTTGCGGACATTTGCGTTGGCGATATGCTCAACCTTGCGAAGCTCCTCGGGCGTCACCTTCTGGAAGTGAGAGAAGTCGAAACGGAGCATTCCGGGAGAAACATACGAACCCTTCTGCTCAACGTGTGTGCCGAGCACTTCGCGGAGCGCGGCATGGAGAAGGTGGGTTGCGGTGTGGTTACACTCTGTCGCACGACGGTTGGCCTCATTGATGCCGGCGATGAACTCTGCCTCTACATTCGAGGGGAGCTTCTTGCTCAGATGGACGGCCTGACCGTTCTCACGCTTGGTATCATAGATTTCGATTTTCTCCTCGCCGTCAATCAGCCAGCCGCTGTCGCCGACCTGACCACCCATCTCTGCATAGAAAGGAGTAGCGGAGAGTACAATCTGATAGAATTCCTTGTTTTTCTGTGTCACCTTGCGGTAGCGGAGGATGCGTGTGGGGCAAGAGGTCTTGTCGTAGCCGACAAACTCTGTCTCACCCTCGCCAACAGTCACCCAGTCGGTAGCCTCAACAGCGGCAGCATTGCGCGCACGGGTCTTCTGGGCTTCCATCTCGACATCAAATTCCTTCTTGTCGAGAGTCATGCCGTTTTCCTTGAGGATAAGCTCGGTGAGGTCGAGGGGGAAACCGTAGGTGTCGTAAAGCACGAATGCTTCCTTACCCGAAATCTCATTCTTGCCCTGCTTGCGCGCATTCTTGATGGCCTCGTCGAGAATAGCGATACCCTTGTCGAGAGTACGGAGGAATGAATCTTCCTCTTCCTTGATAACCTTCATAATCAGCTCGCGCTGAGCTGCGATTTCGGGATAGGCCTCACCCATCGAGTCTATGAGAGTGTTGACGAGCTTATACATGAACGCCTGCTTCTGGTCGAGGAAGGTGTAGGCGTAGCGGACGGCACGACGGAGGATTCGGCGGATGACGTAGCCGGCCTTGGCATTGCCGGGAAGCTGGCTGTCGGCAATCGAGAACGAGATTGTGCGGACATGGTCGGCGATAACTCGCATTGCAATGTCAACCTTGCCATCCTTGCCGTATTCCTTACCGGAAAGTTCGGAAATGCGGCCGATAAGCGGAGTGAACACGTCTGTGTCATAGTTCGACTTCTTGCCCTGAAGAGCCATGCAGAGACGTTCGAAGCCCATGCCGGTGTCAATAACCTTTGCGGGCAGGGGTTCGAGTGAACCGTCGGCCTTGCGGTTGAACTGCATGAACACAAGGTTCCAGATTTCAATCACAAGGGGATTGTCCTTGTTGACGAGGCTTGCGCCGTCGATCTTCTCACGCTCCTCATCGCTGCGGAGGTCGATGTGGATTTCCGAGCAGGGACCGCAGGGACCTGTATCGCCCATTTCCCAGAAATTGTCGTGCTTGTTGCCGTTGATGATATGTGAGGCGGGAAGATGCTTTTCCCAGTATGATGCAGCCTCGTCGTCGCGGCTCAGACCTTCGTCGGGAGCGCCCTCAAACACTGTGGCATAGAGGCGCTTGGGATCGAGTTTGAGCACATCCACGAGATATTCCCATGCCCAGTCGATGGCTTCCTGCTTGAAATAGTCGCCAAACGACCAGTTGCCGAGCATCTCGAACATGGTGTGGTGGTATGTGTCCATACCCACTTCCTCAAGGTCGTTGTGCTTGCCCGACACGCGCAGACACTTCTGCGAGTCGGCCACGCGCTGATACTTCGCGGCTTTGTTACCTAAGATGATGTCTTTAAACTGGTTCATGCCCGCGTTGGTAAACATCAGTGTGGGGTCATCCTTGATTACCATGGGGGCTGAGGGGACGATATGGTGTCCCTTGGTGCGGAAAAACTCTTTGAAAGATTCGCGTATTTCCTTGGCTGTCAGCATAATTTATGTAGTACTTTTAATTGTTGACTTGATGATTGGTCAGTTGTTGATTTGACGATTGATCAGTTACTGATTTGACGTTTCGTAAAATAATTTGCAAAGATAGTCATTTTTACGGACAAAACGTTTCCAAAATCACCCGAAATCACACGACAGTGAGGCAATAATCAAATTTTGAAAAAATATTAATCCGCCAATGACATATTCCCATATCATCCAACACACCAAGCTATCCGACAACATAATTACCCGGCATCAAACCTATATGGCCATTTTTCAGAAATCAGCATTAATATCCCGTAAAAATCCGAACACTATGAGTCAATATATCAGAAAAATACATTATTTTTGCCATATAAAAACAAAACCCGATAGCTTGATATACAGGGGCTACCGGGGATCAACACTACAAAGGTAGTGCTATTTTCATAATAAAACAAATCTTAGGATAACAAAGTTATTTAAAATCTTGAATTTCATTAATTTTCAAAATATAGTATCACCCGAGAGGCTACAACGTTACCTCGATGCGTGTGATGGAGATCAAGTAAAGGCTCTTAATCTCTATCGTGCCAACATCCGCGTGTCAGTGGAAATGTTCGCTATTGTGGGAGCTTTTGAGATTGCCCTCCGTAATGCTATCGACAAAATAATGATTTCATCCTATGGTTCTGATTGGTTAAGGGATGCAGTATCACCCAACGGGTTCTTTGATGTTCCACAATGTCGTGACCACGCCCAAATCATCCGTTATGCCTATAATAAATTGATAAACAAACGCATCTATACCCACGGACATCTCCTTGCCAAAATGGAATTTGGAATCTGGAAATACATGTTTTCAAGTCCACAGTACCGCGCATCCGGTCGTATACTCCTGCGTGTTTTTCCAAACAAACCAACTTCAACAAGGCTAATCCAATATAACAACACCACAATTTTCAACGAATTGGACCATATCAATTCTCTCAGAAACCGGATAGCGCATCATGAACCAGTCTGTTTCCCAACAGGTAAATCTGAAATTACAACTGATTATATCCAATGGATTTACTCTAAAATAGAAATGCTTTTAATATGGATGGGTATTGATGCAACAGACTGCTTATTCAACCTTGTACAATTTAACCATGCAAAAGATAAAATAGAGCGTTTGAAATGAAAAAATACGTTATAATATGTATCATGTTTGTGGCAGGATTAAAATTTTCGGCCCAAACAATTGATGAAAAGATTGGCAAAGCAATGAACGAATCTGATTGGTTCGCTCTTGATTCAATGTATAGGACTACACCCAAAGACTCCATAGATCCTTTCCTTGAAGTTTTTTCCAGATGTTTACTTGGAAACCGCCTAAATCGCACTGATATTTCAATTCCTGCATTTCAGGAATTGCTTAGTACATATTCTCTTGATATAAGCAATTTGGCTTCCTCAATTTACATGTATGGAATGGATTTAAGCAGAGAAGGACGCAATGCCGAAGCAGCATCCATGATTAATGACATAGTTTCTCAGACCAGACAATATTTAGATTCTGTGACAATTAACAGACTGACAACAACCGCAAATCGTTATTCCGCCTTGTCAGCCTATAAACCATATCAAATCGAATTCCCGGATGGCAAGGAAGCTATAATTCCATTCACGATCGTTCCGGTCGGCCCTACAGAGAAAGGCTCTGTATTAATGCATTTGACACAAAGTTATATCAATGGAGAGGAAGCGGATATAACTTTTGACACAGGAGCCGGATCAAATATGATTTCAATTGAAATGGCCAAAAGATTAAATCTTATTCCATTGGATAGTGCGACCATAACTGTCATAGGTGTGGACAGACGTGAGGGATATATCGCAATAGCAAAAGAACTGAAAATCGGAAATATCATCGTCAGGGATGTCCCGTTCACTGTTATTTCGCTTTCGTCCGACAATAAAGAGGCAGATCAATACATTGAATGCTTCAATATCGTTGTCGGCAGCGAACTGATGCTTCATTTAAAAGACCTTACTATAGATTTTTTCAAGCGCCATATCACCGTTCCTACTGCCGCGCCAAAACGAACTGACCGTCCATCAAATCTGTGCTTCTCTCCCACCATGAATTTACTTACAAAAGGTACAGTGTTGAATACGGACTTACTAATGTGCATTGATAGTGGGGATGCTTCCTATGGCTCACTAAATAATGACTTTTATAGCGCAAATGCAGACTATATCAAATCACATGCGACCTTGGATTCTATTAGAGAAGCCGGCATTGCCGGGGTGATTGTCACAGAGTGTTATAAAGTGCCGGGTATGCCTGTTTGCATCGGTGGACACATGGTTTTTCCTCCCGAACTAACCGTAAAATTAGGCACAGATGTGATGATTGGGGACTATGAATGCAATATAGGCATCAAGACGTTAATGCTTTATCAAAAAGTAAGATTTAACCTTGTAGACTTTGTTTTAACTACGAAATCTGCCATTAATTCATCATTAGTGTTCCCGACTAAATACAATATCCCTGATTTTAAGTTTTCAAAAGAGAAAAGTCTTAATTTATGGCAAGCTATTGGCATTATAGGTGTCGGAGTCGCAAGAGGGATGATAAATCCAAATGCACCAATGAACCCTGATCTGTAAATTAGCCTCTATTCTGACTGATAAAATTAGGATATTTGCTTTAACATGCTTTTTTGCAGGGATGGCCATTTTGATGTAATTTTGCCAATAAAGTTTTATTACGATGGAAAATATCATGAATGCAGTGCCCGACTGGGCTTTTGGAATGAATTGCGCGGTGACCGTCTGCGACAAGGAGGGCACGGTGCTTTATATGAACGAAAAGGCTCTCGCAACCTTTGCCAAACACGGCGACATGCGCGGTCGCAACCTGTTTCCGTGTCACAACGAGCGGTCACAGTCAATCATGCACCGGATGCTTGCGACAGGCGAACCGAATGTCTACACAATAACAAAAAACGGTCAGCGAAAGATGATTTATCAGACCCCGTGGCGCAACAGCGATGGCGAGATAGCCGGTCTGGTGGAAATCTCGATGGTCATCCCCGCCGACATGCCCCACTACGACCGCGACAAAGAGTCAAACTGAATTATAATTCCGGAAAGAGCATTGATGGAAGGGCTCAGAAGGACATAGGGTCAGAAGAAACAAAAGATTTTTCTATCTTAGTGCCGTAGACATGATAGTTAATATTTAACGTGAGTTCGATATAAAAAATCACACTTATAAAAACCTTTTGTTTCTTCTGACCCTATGTCCTTCTTCTATGTTGCAATGCAAGAGAATTAACAAATTTAACACTTGCAGACAAGCAGATGCTTTCCAGCGTATCATGCTGGATAGAAGAAATATGAAAAACACATCGCGGGGTTTGGGGGCGCGCAGCTCCCAAGTTTTCAGCCATCGGTAACTTTTTTTGCGCACAAGACCATACAGACGCGGTGTTTCCGCGTCCGTTATCCTGACTTGTCTGCCTTCAGACAGGCAGCGATCAGGAAGAAAAAACTTGTCCGACATACTTCTATAAGCGGTCGTGCCGCAAATTGCTGGTTCAGCAGACAGAGTTGTTTACCGCATTCTGTGAGGAAGCAGACCTATGGCTGCAATAAGGACAAGGCGGTGAAAATTTTCAAGTATGTCGGACAAGTGGTTTTATCTGACCACTCCGGGTTCATATTGGACTCCTTTTTTAAGGACGTGATATATTCTGTTGACGAGCTTGCGCGCGATTCGGACAATGGCCTTGTTGGGGTGCATTCCGCGTTGGCGGTAATCGGAAAAGGCCTTTCCAAGTGCCGGATCCAGTGCGATGGCGCGCCATGATGACTCAATAAGAGCCGACCGGAGGACGCGGTGTCCCCTGAAAGTGATGCCAAGGACAGTCTCCTTGTCTGCCGATGAGCGTATGTCGGGGACAAGTCCGACATATCCGGCAAGGGAATCGGTGGTGTCAAATCTGTTGATGTCTCCTATTATCAACGCGAGTTTGGCCGAGGTGAGTGCCCCGATGCCAGGGATGGAGCGGAGAAGGGTGTCAGTCCTTGAATGCTTCCGTCTTATCAATCCGGCAATCTGACGGTCAAGACTGAGCAGCTCTACATTTATGAAACGTAGATTGCGGAGTAAAATTGCCATTTGGGTGGCGCAACCGCTGTCCGGCTCTTCAAATACACCCTCGAGCCACATGATGAACCTGCGGCTCCAATGCGAGCGGTTGTCCGCGAAATCCTCGGGATAGGCCACACCTTGCAGATAGAGCAGGGACTTGATGCGTTGTTTCGTCCTGGCCCGTTCCTTTACGAGCATCTTACGTCCACGTAAGAGTGCGCGGTCATCAAGCGCATCCCGCGCAGGGATATGGATTGCACGCAACGTTCCCTGCTGGAGATTACGACAGATTTTCGTGCAGTCGACAGCGTCACTCTTGCGGGCCCGTTCCTTCTGGCTGTCACAGATGTCTGCTGGATTGAACACAATGTTATTGATTCCGCAGTCGAGCAATTCGAAATGGGCCGAGAAACCGCTGAATCCAACCTCGTAGGCAGAGTGGTAGACGGCATCAGGGAACATACGGGTCAGATACGCATGAAGTAAACGTGCGGACGGTGGCTGTGAAAATGGCTTCGGGCTAAGGAAACTACTGCGTACGCAGACGTGCCATTGCTTCAGGTGCACGTCAATACCAACATAGACATTTTCGCCTTTAAAAGAAATTTTGTTACTTTGCATCGGCATAAGTTCTTATAGTTTTTACTTACATGTTTTCAAATATACAAACTATAGGCTTATGCTTTTTCTTTTATCCATATGGATCATTAAAAAAGTTCCTACGTTTGCGTTTTCATTGCAAACATAGGAACTGTGCCCTTCCCCGCAATATGACCTCCTGTACCCTGTGCCCTTCCCCGCAATATGACCTCCTGTACCCTTCAATCAAGCGTGAAGCAAATTGCCAGTTTTTGGAGGTTGGATTAAGCAGTTTGCCATAAAAAAGAAACAAAAAACAGACATTAAGATTTTTTAACCCGATTATGAGGCTGTTGTCAATTTAAGTTGGTAAATTTGCGTGCTATATAACATAGTTGCACGGCACAGGTTATGATAAAAAGTACAATAGATAAAATCCTTACCGAAGAACTCACGGAAATCTGGAAGCTTCTCACCAACGAGGAGAAGCGCCAGTTGATTGATAATTTTACCATACACCACTATAAGAAAAACAAGATAATCTACGCTGAAGGTGACGAGCCTGAGTATCTCTGGGCGCTCATCGACGGCAAGGTAAAAAAGTATAAGGACGGTGTGGGCGGTCGCGTCCAGATTCTCCGTCTTGTCAATCCTGGACAGTATTTCGGCTATAGAGCATATTTTGCAGGCGAACGTTATGTTTCGAGCGCGGCTACTCTTGAAGAATCCGTACTCGGAACTCTTCCTATGAGCCTTGTTGAAGAGATGATAAGCAAGAACAACCGCCTTGCAATGTTCTTCATCCACGAGCTTTCGCATAACCTCGGCAACTCCGACACTAAGATTGTCAACCTCACTCAGAAGCATATCCGCGCCCGTCTGGCAGAGGCGCTCTTGGTGCTCCGCGACAACTATGGATATGAGGAGGACGACAACATGACACTCAAAATCTACATGGCGCGCGAGGATCTTGCCAATCTGTCCAACATGACTACCTCCAACGCCATCCGCACACTTTCGAATTTCGGCAGCGAGAAGATACTGGTTGTCGACGGACGAAAGATCAAGATTCTCAACGAACCGATGTTGAGGAAGATTTCAAAGTTCGGCTGATAGTATGGGGTCATTTGGCATGTCTGCAATGAGATTTTGTATAGCCATGTCATAATGACATTTCAATCAAGGTTCATCCGGCATACGCGCTACAGCGCGTCCCTACAAGGAAAAATGTTGGTAATGTTAATTAAATACGATGAAACTGCAGGGCTTTCGGGCTGCTGCGGTTTCGTTGATTAGAGCCCTGCAACAAGAGATTATAGAAAGATAAAATACAAACAATTGCAATAGATAAAAACGAGATTATAAATGTCACAAAAAGTAAAATTCGGTTCTAAAATCGGTCTTATCGCAGCCACTGTAGGGTCGGCTGTCGGACTTGGCAATATCTGGCGCTTTCCTGCGGAGACGCAGGCCAACGGCGGCGCTGTCTTCCTCCTTATCTACATAGCCTGCGTGTTTCTCCTCGGCATTCCCGTAATGACGGCTGAGTTCTCGCTTGGACGCGGAGGCAATTCGGATGCCACAGGAGCCTTCCGCAATGTCACCCCCGACAAAAAAGGATGGTGGATGGTCGGCGCTCTTGCCATACTTGCCTCATATCTGATTCTGTCGTTCTATATGGTCGTCTCCGGTTGGACTCTCGAATACCTCGTGCAGTCAATCACCGGAAACCTTTACGCACCGGAGGGTGGTGCGACCCTCGGGACTATAGAGGGAGAGGAGCAACTGTTCAGCGCAAAGATGAATTCCTACGTCGCAGGAACCTACCGCCCTCTCATCATGACTTTCATCATGATAGCCGCCAACCTGTTCGTATTGTTGAAGGGCGTGCAGAAAGGAATCGAGAAGATGTCAAACATAATGATGCCCATACTTTTCGTGCTTCTGCTGATATTCTGCGGAGTGTCGCTGACTCTACCGAAGGCAGCCGAGGGTGTGGCTTTCTTCCTCAATCCGGATTTCTCGGCGCTCACACCCAAGACTGTCGTCAACGCTCTCGGACAGGCATTTTTCTCGCTCAGCCTCGCGATGGGTATCCTTGTGACATATTCAAGTTACTATCCCGCCGACACAAAGCTCACACGCACGGCGGTCACCGTCTCCCTCCTCGACCTTGGGACAGCGATATTGATGGGCCTTATCATCTTCCCCGCCGTGATGACCTTCGGACTTGCCGACCACAATCTGGCCGGTTCGGCGCTCGTGTTCATCACCCTGCCCGAGATTTTCGCGCAGATGGGCGGAACGCTTTTCTGGTCGTCGCTCTTCTTCCTGCTGCTTTCAGTCGCGGCATTCACTTCGACCATCTCGCTTGCTGAGGTTTCAGTGGCATTCATGGAGTGCCATTTCAAGATGTCGAGAAAGCGGGCTGTCTGCACTGTCGTAGCTCCGCTTTTCATCCTGAGTTCCATCTGTTCGCTTTCAGTCGGGGCATGGAGCGATTTCAAGATATTCGGTTTGACGATTTTCGATTTCCTCGACACTGTGGCTACCAACATCATGCTGCCGGTCGGTGGTATCCTGCTCTGTATCTATATGGGCTGGGTGGCTCCGAGGAAATTTTTCCGCAATGAGCTGACCAATCACGGAACGCTGACCTCGCATACTTTCGGGGTGATTGCCTTTATTGTGAAGTGGGTTGCTCCCGGGCTGATAGCATTGGTGCTGGTCGGGCAGTTTATTTAAAGGGCTGATAAGACAAATAGGCCCAATAGGGCTAATAAATCTAATCTAATAAAGTCAGAGTCCCATTTTGCAAACAACAGCAAAATGGGACTCTGACTTTATTTATCAATTCTTGGAGGGGAATTTATTTTAAGGAATAGCTGTGCTGGCTGGGTCACTCAGAGACGGTTTTGCCATCGGGATAAGAGATTTTGCCGGTGGCGATTTCGTAGACGATGATGGTATCGTGCATGGTGAGTTTATAGTATGTGGCGTCGCGGTTCATCGCATAGACATCGGCCTGCTGCTCGATGCCTTGAAGATAGTTGTAGAGCGCAGGAGGAAGCTGATTGTAGACAAGGACTTCCGGGAGGCGGACACCGTTACCGTCAATGAATGTCCATGAATATTCGGTGTCAAATGCGAGGGAAGCGCCATTGGTTATTTTCACTTTATAGCCGTCGGAATTCTGTGAATATGACTTCACACCACTGCCGGGATAATACTGCTCGATAAACGAAGTAATCGCCGAGGGGACTTCGTCCCATACGCTGTTGGAACACGCTCCGACAATCATTAGAAAGAACAGGAGAGGAATCAGGATGAGTTTTTCGTGACGCTTCATAAAAATAGAAAGTGAAAAAGGTTTGGAATTTGTGTTCGTTTAGAATTAAAAACATTTTTTAGCCCGAAAAAGTTGATTTGCAGCCGGAATAACATTTCTGACCGTCCCGGAGATATGCGCCACTAATAAGTGATAAATAAGGCTAAGCTTTCATAAATCAGCCAACATGAACGAACGGAAATGGGTTATAACACTGAATCTAATAATAAACAACATGGGTTTATGTCAAGATTGAATGACACAGGCTCCATAAAAAATAATAAGTATTATGGATAGAAAAATCAAACTTACAGATTTAAAATCAACCGTTCAAGAAGCTTACGATAACCACAAGAATGATACCGGAGGCGCACCCAGCAAGAAAGTCGCTGATATGAACCAAGGTATGTTCGGCATATCGGTCCGCCTGACAGACGGAACGAAGTTTGACGTCGGCCATACCCAGGCTCAGTTTGCGATGGGTGCAATCTCCCGTCTGCCTATAGCCATACAGTTGCTTACCCAGATGAAGGCCCAGGATCTCGTCAGCAAGATGGGTCTCGGCCACAAGGGTTGTGGCTGCGGTTGCGGCACAAAACCCGAAGAGCCCCAGCAGCGCGTCAAAGGTATGCACGCCAAGGGTGTCCGCGCAGCAAGTCTTGTTGAACCTGTCGGTGACTTCGACGGCAAGATGGAAATCCTCTCCAACCTCATGATAGAACTTATGGGTTCGTCGCCCGTGCTTGACGACAGCCTCTATGAAGCAACCCAGAAGAAGGTTGAGGAGAAGAATCTTGTGAATTCATTTGCCGAGACAGGCTATGAACTTTACGACGATGCAGCCTTGTCAATCAATCTTTACAACCGTTTGCGCTCGATGCTCGTGACCACAGAACAGCTTGCCGAGATGGGTGCGACAATCGCAGCCGACGGTGTTAACCCTGCAACAAACGCCGTAGCGTTTGACGGTTCACTTTCGGCAACCATCTGTGCCATGATGGCTGCCAAGGGCCCGAAACATGTCGGTAAGGCATGGATGATCATCACCGGTGTGCCTGCCATGTCGGGCTTCGGAGGTGGCTTCATCACCGTCATTCCGGGATTCGGCTCAATCGCCGCATTCTCTCCCGAGCTTAACGAAGCCGGTGTTCCTATGAAGGCCGCGCGTGCCATCAAGGAAATCGCTGACAAGCTCGACCTGAATGCTTTCGGTAGCGCAAGAATCGAACTTGAAAAATAACAGAAAGGAATTTTGACACTACGTCCGGTCTTTTCCAACCGGCTCAACGATACATTATCCGCTAATGCATTGAATCACACACATTGAGGAAGTCTCCTTTATACAGTCCTCGTGAGGACATGGCAAGGAATCCTCGACACACATTTAGCGACGAGGCCGTCGGCATCCCCATCTGCGGGAAGCCGAGGGTCTCGTTTTTTTGTCGTCGTTTGTTTTAAGCGGAAGCATCATCAGGCAGGAAATTTGCGCAATGGGTGGGAAAAGCGTAAATTTGCGACATGAAAGCATCAGACCGTCTATCGGATTTCGGCTCGCGGCTCGGAGCATCGGCCAAAAGCCTCATAAAAGTCGCCCTCCAATCGCGCCCCTGCTCCATCGGTAAAGCAAAGGCTGCCGCTGAAGGGAAACCGCTGATCATCATGGGCAATGGTCCTTCGCTTGGCGAGGTGATAAAGTCCGACCTGCATGAATTGGCCGGAAGCGTCACCATGGCTCTGAATTTCGCAGCCAATGCCGAGGAATTCACCCGACTTCGGCCGGATTTCTATCTCATGGCCGATCCGCATTTTTTCGAGGGGAGGAAATCCGACCCAAATGTGGAGCGCTTGTTCTCACGCCTGAACTCGGAAACCGCGTGGCCGATGACGCTCTATGTCCCCGTTGGCCACAGCGCGGCGAGTCTTGGCATAAGCAATCCTGACATCAAGGTCGAGACATTTAATTTCGTCGGGGCCGAGGGCTTCGAGGGACTTGAAAAAATGCTCTATGACCACGGACTTGCAATGCCCCGCCCCCGCAATGTGCTTGTCCCTGCAATCATGACCGCCATGAGGGCCGGATTCAAGGAAATCTATCTCACAGGAGCGGACCACGGCTGGCTGACGACACTCAGCGTCACAGAGGACAATGAGGTGGTGAGCATCCAGCCACATTTCTACAAGGACAATGCCGAGGAGAAGAAGAGGGTTGCCTCGGTGTATCGCGACGTGCGCCTCCACGACATTCTTCTCAGTTTCCATCTTGCATTCAAATCCTACCATCAGCTTGCGGCATACGCCAAGGCGCGTGGATGCAGCATCTACAATGCCACACCGGGGTCCTTCATAGATGCTTTTCCAAGAAAAAAATTGCCGTTTTGAGGATTGAATCATTTATAGCTTTCGGTTTTCAGTCGTTTTCAGCGCGGGAGGTAAAGATTTTTTGGAAGATTGTAGGCCATGATTCAAAAATTTTTCCTACCTTTGCACCGTTGAAAACAAAAATCAACAAAATAACGACTAAAAGGAAAGATGCCGGAGTGGTCGATCGGGGCGGTCTCGAAAACCGTTGTTCCCTTACGGGAACCCAGGGTTCGAATCCCTGTCTTTCCGCAAAATCCAAATTAAAAACCTCATAATCAAATGATTAGGAGGTTTTTAATTTTTGGTGTCAGACAAAAGTAAGACATCGGTAAGGAGAGACAAAAGTTAATTTATTCACCGCAACATTCTTTCAACTGCCAAAGAATGTTAAAAAAAATGTGCCCGGCACGAAAAAACTTTTCACCAAAGAGTGAAGTATTGAGCTTCACCTATCCAAAACTCCACACCACAAAAACATGGTATGTAGATTTCACATCCTTTGACCCCGCGACGGGGACAATGAGACGGAAGAAATATCATCTCGATTCAATCAAAAAGGTTACAGACCGGCGCAAACGGGCTGCAGAACTCATCGAAGCTCTGACAAAGCAGCTCCGTTGTGGATGGTCGCCATGGGTCAATGTCGATGACAACAGAGGATATACTTCAGTTGAAGAAGCTTTAAATAAATATGAAGTATCAATCGATAAATTCCCTAAGTTAAAAACTCGACAAAACTATCGTTCAAAATTGAATGTCCTGCGGGAGTATATTGCCTTGCAGATATTACCACCACGTTATGTGTATCAGTTTAACAGTTCTTTCTTTTCGGATTTTCTCGATTGGTTGTATTTAGACCGAGAAGTCGGTGGTCGTACCAGAAACAACTACCGCGGATGGTGTTCAGCATTAGTCGCTTTTTTTATGGAGAGGGACTACCTGTCTACTAATCCAATAGAAAAAATTAAAAAAGTTCCGGAGGATGCCAAGAAGCGTCAGCCCCTCACCCCTCAGATGCTCCGCCAGTTGTCCCGCTATCTGCGTGAGAAGAATCCACTGTTCTTCCTCGCCTGCATGATGGAGTATTACACTATGATACGTCCGGAGGAACTGAGCAACGTGCGCATCCGCGATGTGAACCTGAAGGAACAGAGTGTCTTCATCCCGGCAGCCGTCAGCAAGAACAAGCGCGACGGCAAGGTAGGACTTAACGACGAGCTCGCGCGCATGATGATCGACCTCGACCTTTTCAGCCATGACGGCGACTGTTACATTTTCGGAGACAAAATGAGGACTTGCCGGACAAAGGCAAGCGGAGAGATATTCCGAAGGCAATGGCTGAAGGTGCGCAAGGCGCTCCGTTGGGGAGATGAATACCAGTTCTACTCCCTGAAGGATTCCGGAATCCGTGACCTCGCGAACGCAATGGGCATTGTCATCGCGAGAGACCAGGCCCGACACACCGACATTTCCACTACCAACAAATATCTTCAGGGACGAGACCTCCCGGTCCATGATGAGACAAAGCACTTCAAGGGAGAGCTATAAAACGGAAGCAGCTCCGTCATCACGACGGAGCTGCCAATATAAAAATGTAAAAAAAATGTGATCTATTTTGGTAGTTATCTTTAGATTCGGCGCATCGACCAATCGTTTACCTGAACAGTACTGAAATGCAGTTTGTAACCAAGGAAGAGCATTACTTTGGTGATTTCGTTACGTTCAAGTATTACGTTTGCCTCAAGTTCCATGGCGATCTCCTGAGATGTCATATTCGTATCGACATCGACAGGTGGCACAATCGGACGGTAGTCCATGAGGAACATGGCCAGTACAGGGGCCATTGGTGAAAGGCCACATTTTACGGGGTCTTCGATCACGGCTTGGAGCTTTTCTTCGTAAGTCATGCTGCACCTCCTTTCATGTCGATGGAGATATTGATTGTTCCGCCCTCGAGATGGATTTCGAAGGTGTTGCCGGAAAGGCCGAGGACGACCTTGTCCTGTGCATTGCAGATTGCATCGGCGAGTTCCGCGAGGATACCGCGTACTTTCTCAGAGGCCACTCGGCCTGTCTGTCTGTTCTTTTTCATCGTTTGTAGGTTTTAGCGTTTAGACAGAAAAACGGCTGTCATATCCCGTTCGCTAAAACCTACAAACAACGCTCCGATGAGCCAAGTATGTACTGGATATGACAGCCGTATGGCTGTGTGTATGTATGGGCATAAAAAATGCCCGAATAGAATGTCCGAGCCTTATCCGAGGCTCACGGGAACTTAAGTCGTTCGTAGATTTTAGCACTGCAAACTTACGACAAGTTTTTGGATTGTGCAAAAAAATAATACATAGATGTTATAGTTTCATGCAAAGATACATCATCACATCCGCTTTTACAACGTGATTTTATAGAAATACCCTGTCAACATTCTACCGAGGCCGGCAACAGTGATGTCGGCCTCGATTTTTTCGCAGACGAAGAGACGGTTGCGGATATTGAACACCGAGCCGACATCCGGGATTGCATCGGCTATGAACTTTATGCAGTAGCGGTTGAGAGTGTCGATGCTCACGGATCCGGTCAATGTCTCACTTGCGAGATTCGTCTGCCCCTCGATGGGAATAAGCGAGAGGCTGACACCGGGGTCGGTCACCTTGACACCATCACCTATCAGCCCCATTGTCCTTTCACGGATGATAGCGCGCGGATAGGTGAATTTCTGTTGCAGGGTCTCAGATTCACCTATCTTGACATTTACATCATGCGAATCAAACTCAGGATTGTCAATGGCAATATAGATCAGATCCGTTGATGACTCGCTGTCCGACTGTTCGTCCTCGTTTCCGGCAATGACAGCCTCGATGTCAATTTCATCTCCGGCCTTGTCCTTATACCATTCCATATCTCCACGATCAGGCCTCTCTATAGCCGTGACCTGAAAGGATGCTACCGGGGTGTCCTTCTCTACAGCTCCGGGATGACGGGAATACTTGAGATAAAGGTCTGCATCGACAAACACCGTGCGCGCCGGGACAAAACGGAGCTGCACATCAAGATCCTCGCTTTCATCACGAGCAATGCGTGGCCGGAACATGTTGACTTCGGCCAGTCCCTCACCCTTTCCGGAAGCGGTCGAGAATTCAAAACGCCCGCCATTGGTATCAGGAAGCCCGCTGCCGGAGTCTGCTTTCTCCAGACGATCGGCCGAATCGGCCCCACAATCGAGAGAGTAAATGAACTGTCTCCCGTCATCACACCTGAACACTGTGGCCCGGTAGCGTTCTTTCCTGTCACTTGACTCAACATTTATGGCATCAAGCAAAGAAGAAACATCAGGATGACCGTCCGAAAATTTGGCATTATTAATGATAAATTCCGACAAAAGATCCTCCCGACCATACTCAAAATCAGAGAACCCGACATTGGAAACTGATATGTCGCTTTGCGTATCATCGTCAACCTCCACGGAATATTCATCGAGGACACGGTTGACAAATGTGAAACGGCGCTCCCTGTCCATGTCGATATAATATTCCTTACGGCTCATCAGCTTCATCGACATGTCGGCATAGTCCACGGTCATGACAACACCGAAAGTGTTCTCTATCTCCGTCCACCATTCATTGACAGACCAGTGAGGCAGACACTTGTTGCACTCGATGCAATTGTTGGCATTGGCAATGAAAATTCTTTTGAAAAAAGGGTTCTTGAAAAGATAATTGTCATCATGGCTGAGAGTAAAACCTGTGGCCTCTGCAATCTTCTCGGCCATGAACCATATATAAGGCTGTACGGCGAAGGAATCTACAGGACTGTCATCATTGGGTCGGCCTGAGGCCTCACGGGTGCCGGAATATGAACGGAGCTTCATAATGAAATCCCTCCGTCCTTCGGTCTGCTCATAGAAAGCGAAGTCGTTACACTTGATGTCGGCAGTGGAATTCACAACCGGGAAAGCAACCCAAGGCTGCGCACCCATTGGATAAGACAACGAAAGATCCGGTGAAGAAGAGCCGGTTCCGGAAATACCGGGACGGTTCCCGAGTCCGAACCGCTCGATGGCAAGGATAGGCGCGGTCGTACCGGAAAACCGAGTCCCTTCAGGATACAGATCCGGGAAGGTCGTGGTCAACCAGTCGCCGAGATCAAGCTCGTCGATGTATGTCTCGGCCATTTTGTTGCCGTAATTGTAGGACGCCTCACTACCGAGCAACTGAACCTTGACGGAGGTATTCGAAACCGAAGTGACGTGAGCCGTACCGACAAGGATGGTGCGGTTGTCGACGACAAGCCGGGCGCTCATGGTGCGTGTGGAGATGTCGACATCGAGACGGTCGATCCATCCGAAAATCATCCGGTTGGCACTGATTGACAACGGCAGTTCAATCTCGTAGGTATAGGACGAAGTCTTGGTGAAATACGGATTCTCCGTGGTGAACTTGATTGAGGTCTTATCCGGAACCGCAGCCTGAAGGCCGTCGAGAAAAATCTGAATCATCGTTTGGGGTTGTTAAGGAGTTTCTGATATTTGACATACTTGCGGTGGAAGCCTTGCTCACCGTCCATTATCATAGAGGTATAGATTCCATCCTCGATCTGACGGGAAAGCTTCTCGATGACAGCACGGTTTTCGGCCGACACGACCGAGAGAGCCGCGATGGATTCGGCAATGGCCTTGTCGCGGACAGCCGGGGCCGGTTCCCCCCCCTCGCGCTCACCCCCGTGGTTTTGCCGAGGGCATTGCTGACATCGTCGGCCGTGATGGAACCGACGGTGTTGGTGCGCTGCGCATGATCGATGAGACCGAGGATTGGAGAGAGAGCAGGATTGGCCACGGCCTTATGGTTGGCCACAAACTCATTGGCATGGACCACACCCACCTCCTTACGGTTGTCGGGGTCACGTTTGGTAAAACCGCCGGAATAATAACCCGCAGCTTCGGCCTGATGCTGCTTTCGGATGGTGGCTACCTGAATCATACCCTGCGCCACAGCGAGTCCGGCAAGAACATGAGGCATAACAGTATTGGCCGGAAATGGGAACTCTAAGCCAGCTTGATAACCGAGGATTGCATTGACTGCAGTCTGAGCCAAGGCTTGAGAAATTTCCAACTTCATAGCCCTGGATGCGTATTGCTTTTTTGTTTTGGCAATCTTCTGCTCCTTCTCTTTCTCAAGTTGTTCCTTCTTTTTGGTATTGTTTCCAGCAGCCTCAATCTCTTTGTCATAGCGTTTTTCTATCTTAGCAAGCTCAACATCTCTTTCAGCATCGACATAGCTCGAGTACTGTGAAATCAAGGCTCCGGTAAGGGAAAGCGTATGAGCTGCAAAATCCCCAAATGAATTCCACATTCCCTCACCTTCATTTTTCATATCGTCCATAAGTTTCGCCCAACTGATGGCCATCTCGACCAATGCATTACCAAACGGATCCATACTTCCGGCCATGATTTCTCTGACCTCATTGAATTCATTCTCGATAACATCATGACGATCATCAATCTCCTTCTGTCGAGCATCTATTTCTTCACTACGGAATTTTTCGCGTATAGATCTTAATGCAATCTGATAGGCCATTTCCGAAATTAGCCCCATTTCTTTCAGTTTATCCAGAAGTTTTATTTCAGCCTCCTCACGAGATTTCCTATCCATTTCCTGATATTCTTTCGAATATCGGAGAAGACCTTCCGCCATCTCGCGCTGCTTATCGAGCTTGTCCCGGGCAACGCGATCCTCGATATGGGCATTGAGCTTTATCCATTCGTCGGAACCCTCGGAATAGAGGTCGCGTTTGGCTGTCAGATAACGGACATCTTCATCGAGAAGGCGCTGATTGAGGGCCTTCTGATTCTGAAACAGTGTGCCGTTCGGGTCATAGAAATCGGAGACAATCTTATCCTCATTACCCTTATGATCCTGCTCGACATCGAAAAGCGAAGCCTTGCGCACACGGTCAGATGACTCCTTCTGAAGCTTCTCGCGTTGCTCGAGCAATTTGGCATACTTTTCAGAATCCTTCTTGCCATGCTCTTCAAGGACCTTCAGGGAATCGGCAATGTATTTCTCCTCGATGACAGCCTTTGCCTCGGTATATTCAAGATAATTCTTTTGTCCTGAGGTATAGGATGCGAGATTGAGAGCATCTTCCTTATGCCTGGCAGTACTCACGGTCTCCAGATGCTCCTTAAGCAGACGCTTTTCCTCGGCAGTCTCCTCACGTTCACGCTTCTTCCGTTCACGTTCAGCCTTCTCGCGGGCTTTGCGCTCACGTTCGGATTCACCTTTAAAGTCAGCGAATTCCTGAGGCTTTTCGGGGGCTTCGATAGGCTTGACGGCCTTGTCGACTATCTTCTGAAGTTTGTCATTAGCCTTGTCGACCAGTTTCATCTTATCCTTATTCTCGGCCATACGCTCATCAATTTCCGATATTTCAGAAAGTAATTCAGCATGGGTCGCCTTAGCTGCTTTAAGTTCAGCAGATTTTCCATAGCTTCCCTTAGCCGCAGATCTGAGTCCGGAAATCCTTTTTTCAAGAACGTCCATCTGCCGTTCTTTTTCCTGCAGGGAGTCAGCGAGGTCCTCATTTTCCATCTCCAGATCAAGCTGTGTCTTATAATTAGACTGGATCTTGTCACGGGCAGCTTCCGCCTTGGCCACTTCCTTGATATTTTTGGCAAGACGGAGGTATTCATCGGCAGCCTCTCCGGTCATGATTTTCTCCAAGGAGAGATTACTGAATGTGTTAGGGAATGTGGCCTGTAGGGCTTTGGCAGCCTCCTCTCGTTTCTTCGTGGCCTTATATTCATTGGTGGCTGCATCATAGAGGGCCTTTAACTTCTGAGTCTGTTTGGTGGCATTTTCAGCAGCTGCAGCACCGACAGAAGTAAGCCCCTTTTTGAAATCCTCCATCCGCTTCTTACGTTCGGAGGCAATGCGGCGTTCCTCTTCAGCAGCTTCCCTATTCTTATAGATCCAGGAGGACAGAACTGTAATGCCTGTCGCAATAGCGCTGACAGCAAGCCCTATGGGACTTGCCTTTATTGCGGTATTGAACAATTTCCATGCGGTGGCCGCTTTAGTGGTATTTCCGGTCAGAAGCGCCATTCCGGCACTCAACAGACATTGTGAGGCATAAAATCCTTTTTCAACTGAAAGACCTGCAGCCACAGCGGTATTATATATGGTCTGCCATGCGGCAGCAGCTTTGAGAGCAACCCAATATGATCCCATTGCAACGGTGAGAATACCGATGGTCTTGGCATGTGAAGCAAAGAAGCTGACCAGCACATTCATCACCTGCATGAGCATTGATGTTCCGGAGATGCTGTAGGTCATTGCCGGCAACAGCTTTTCACCGAGAGTCACGGCCATTTCTGTAAACTTCTTACGAGACTTATCGAGCTTTGCCTGTACGGTAGTATTCTGGACTTCATATTCCTTGGTGACGGAAGTAGCTTCCCGGAATGCTTTGTTTGCCTCGCCCTGTTCCCACACGAGCATGTCTACATTACCGGCAAGCGCAGCGATGGCAGCGGAAGCCCGCGCCCCATCTGTTCCCATCTCATCAAAAATTGAAGCGAGTTTCTCAATACCACCATACGATCCGAGAGTCTTGAGTAATGTGAGAAGGGCCTCGTTGGCATCCTTTTTCAGAATTTCCGAGAACTCTTTAACATCCATTCCGGCAGCTTTGGCAATCTTAGCCGGATCCTGATACATTTTCATTATAAGCTGCGACATGGCGGTTGCTGCAGCCTCCACATTCTGACCCTGCGAATCGAGGACGGCAGCATAGCTCATGATCTGCGGTATGGTCAGATGGGCCTGAGCGCCTACACCGGCCATGCGCTGCGAGTAATCCACGAGATATGAAGCTCCGGCAGTGCAGTTCTGTGAAAGCTCATTGATTACAGAACCAACCGAAAGGAGAGCCTTTTCCGTTCCCAATCGCTTCTCATCGCCAAAAATACTTGTAAGCTTTGAGAGTTCGAGGGTCGCACCATCACCGAGTTCATCAAGGGCAACGTTTATCTGATTGGAAGCCTTGACAAAACCGAGGACATCTTCCTTTGAAGTCTTGCCGAGACGGCCAGCTTCCTGCGCCAACCGGTTTAGTTCCGCTCGGGCGGTTCGGGTATCCATCTTCTTGAATTCCTCATTCAGACTTGCGACCTCTTCCTGAGTCATGCCGGTGTATTTCCTGACGTTGGCCTCTTCGGCCTCCATGTCGGCATAAGTCTGGACAGCAGCCTTTCCGGCCAACGTCACTCCGGCGAAGGCTGCAGCTCCGGCAGCGATAGAAGTGGCCCAGTCGTTGACCCTGCGGTTAGCTCGAGAGAAAAATCCTTCCGTCTCACGCATTTCCGCTTGAACCTTCTTCAACTCCGCATGAGCCAATTTAAGCTGATTGGTGTAGTACTGCCACTCCTTACTCCCTCGTTTGATGCGTCCGGAACCCAACTCCTGATTAATGAGCTTAATGGTACTCTGAATCTCTTTTGGAGTAGCTTCATCAAGCCGTTTCATGGCTGCCCGGATGTTTGCAGCATTCAGGCGCATACGGTTCATCTCACGATTGACCTTGTTGAGTTCATCGTTAATCTCCTTGATACCTCTGGTGTCTCCTTTACGGTAGGCATCAGCAAATTTTGCACGCAATTGAGTCGCTTTATTTTCAAGCGCCTCAAATTCCTTTCTTGCTTGTTCCGAATTGACCTTTAGGGTAACTTCTGCTTCTTCCTTTGTCATAGGTAAAACTCTTTAAGTTGCGAAATTACCCCTCCGGCACCACCCCAAAAAAGACAGCCCGGTCCGTCGCGGATCGGGCTGCTTCTTTTCTAACTAATATAATTAACTATGCTTATCCCTTCCGGTATTTCAGCCAAAGGAGTATTGCTGATGCGAGGACAAGACCGACTGTCAGCCATCCCCAATAATCGGGTGGTTTGGTGACGGCTACGGACTCGCGCTTGTCGGTCATGGCTGTGGAGTCGGAGGCCTGCATGAAGCGGGATGTCTCGGCGTGGAGACTGTCGGTCGCGGTGGACTGTTCGCCTCCGGAGGCGGTGAGCTGCGGGGATGAGACAGTGGTTCCGGCTGACGGATTGTGGATGACAGTGCCGTCGGGCTTCACGATGCTGTCGGCACGGAAGCTCACACGCAGTGAGTCGCCAGTGGCTGTCATCCACCACCAACGGTCCATCTGCCTGTCGGAGCGCTCGTCGATGAGCGAGGTGTCGACCTCCTGCGTCTGCGAGGTGGCCGTCTCGTGGAGGTCCTTCTGCGCGGAGCAGGAAACCGCCACAAGCGCCATGAGCATCAGGAGGGCGCAGCTGAGCAGCCACCCGACTGCGCCGATGATTGGAGTGTTGTTCCGTGTCGTCATAATTTCAGAATCTGCCGTCTCATGCGGTTCGGGTCATAGCTCACATGCACCCACGAGAAGTTACTTTCGTCGATGAGCTGGTCGAAGGGAAGGCCCATTTCCTGAATCTTCTGGAAGAGTCTGCGGTTGGCTGCCACGTCGACGATGCCGTTGCCTTTCTTGTCGAGGATATAATGTCCGTTGGCGTCACGTTTGAAGATACGGATGTCCGCTGCCTGACCGGTGACATGCTGCGATGTCTTCGAGGCGTTCGGGGTGACAGCATTGAGCTTGGGACAGCGGTAGCCCGACGACGTGTCAATCGGTCCGCCCCACGCCTCCCTCAGAGGGTCGAGGATGTTGGCCACGAGACGTTCAAGGTTCTGCCGGATGCCCGGTGTCGGGGTGTTGTCAATCTTCAGTTCCTGAGCCCTTGCGCTCTTGCAAAGCTCAGTGATGGTGAAATACTTCATGCGGTTGCCTCCTTTCTTGTGAGAGCGTCGACACGCTCTGTGATGGATGATTTGAATTTGTTGAGTTCGCTCTCGATGCGCATTGATATGCCGAGCAACGACCCGACAAACAGCAATGTGAGTCCGTAGGCCGTGAGGACTGAATCATGGATTTCACCTTCGGGAGGGATGAACAGTCCGAGGAACAGAAGCACGAACGCCGCCACGATGCTGACGATGGCCAGCGAATAGACAAGCACATCCTTAATGGTCAGCTTGTCGAATTCCTCTTTCAAATGTTTCATTTCTTTTGCTGTTCTGATTGGTTATTACTAATTTTGCGTTGCAAATTCAAAGCTTAGATTCAGGACCCTCGTGCAGCGATGCGCGGGGGCTTTCCATGTTGTCCGTCAGACGGCATGGAAATAGAACCGGCCAAAGATCCTTACCGAGACGTAGTATAGCAGTGCGATGAGCGTCAGCCATGTGGATTTCCATGGTGAGAACTGCAAGCCGGTGGCTATCTTCATGCAGTTGCGGAATAGACGGCGGTCAGCAGTTTTCCTTGTTTCATTGTCGCCTCCACGGTCATAATCATCATCGTGGATGCAACATGCCGGATAGAACAATCGCGCGTATGGAGGCTTTATGTATCTCAGCACACCGCGCTCACATCCGCAACCCCGGCTCATTGCTGCGTGCTTACGGTGAGCCGTTCGGGATAACCGGTAGTGTGATCGTATGCCTCGATGGCCTCGCGGGTGTCAAGAGCCTCCACCGCGGCTTTATGGGCGGAGGTAACGTCGAAGCAGTCCGCCGCATAAAGTTCAATCCTTGCGAGCAATGCAGAGGCGAGCTTCACGGGCAGAGTGAAGGAATGAGTACCGAGCCATAGCGTAGTGGTGTCGCGCCCAGCAGCCTCTTCCACCGGCAAACGGGAGCGTAGCTTGCTCCTCAGCTCGAAGTCGAGCCATACGTCCATGCCGTCGAGGCTGAACGAGTTGACAGCCAGACTGGAGTCGTATGCTTCAATTTCCTTCAGCTTCGCCTCGCGCATGAGTGCCGTGAGGTGGGTTTCCACGATTGCGCGGTCAGCATCCGTTCCCCATTCCTTGTCGCTGTCGAGCAGTCCGGCAAGTCCCTCGATGGTCGGTTCAACCGAAGGGGGCAGCTCTACACGCTGACCGTTATCGGCCTCGATGGCGTAGACATACATTCCGTAGTATACGCCTGTTTGCTTTGCTGTTGTTTTCATTGATTTTAAACAGATTATGGTAGTTAATAATTGGCTTAAATTTGAGTATGTCCGGAGAATATGGTGCTATCTGTTATAAGGTCGGTTTGGTAGATCGAGCCGTTGTTTCAAATTCTTATGAGGCAAACACGAAGGCTTTCTATAGCCGATTTGGAACTGTAATCAGTGTTTTGCCATTAGTCGTATTCTAACCCATATCCGGAGAGCATAGTAATGCGTCCGTTTGCTATCGAGTCTCCACTTCCGGGAGATATATCTCTTATTCTTATGAAACATTCAAACATACCAAAAATGTAACAAGCCAAGGAAGTACCCATGTGTATGTAATGGTGGAATTTTAGAATACCACCATTACATAAGACGATGTGTTAACATTTGATTTGAAATAATTATTGTACTGAGCATCATAGATTTTTCTATTAGTTGTGTTGACTTTATAGCAAGCGCCTGCGCCACTATGTTCTCCGGTAGTGTGTGCGTATCCTGACAAAGCGATGTCACCGTTAGCCACCGCCGAGACGTATGCGTCAGCGTCCTTCTCGAGCAACGAATAGAGCATCATCTGCATATCTCCCGGAGTAGGCAGGAACCATCTGTGCGCCTTGAAGCAGTCGGCGAGCACTTCACCTTCCTTCAGTCCCGTAGGCTCGTAGGCGTATGCGTATGAGGCTGCGGGATAGTAGTAGCGGTAAGCATTGCCCGGTGTCGTATCGGCAGCAGTTATCAGGGCCTTGAGGTCATCGAGTTCGCTGGTGCCGTCGTGGGACACCGGTTGTGGGAGCTGCACGGTGTCGTGTCGCAGGACCTCGTTGCGGGTCTTGATGATCTTCCACGTCTCGCGCATACCAAGAGGGATGATGTCACCCTCGTTGTAGCTTTGCGCATCGGTGTCGGCCACACACATGCCATTGCGCAGCAATGCAGTCTCGGCATACACCATCCATCCGTCAGACTGATTCTCGTCCACGAGCTTGTCAGCTGCGGGAGCTGCTGCATTAAACGCACAGTTTGGAATGCCCTGAATGTCGGTCATGTCCACGTCAGATGTTGGAATAGCGCTCAACTGTCTTTCCGCGCCCCATGCCACATTCCCGCTTATCGCTTTAGGGGCGAAACCGAAGCGGTACTTGCGGCCATTGTATGTTTGCTCGCGCCAGAATATAGCCACTACAGTCCTGCTCTCGTCGCGGATATTGCTGATTGTGCCGTCGGCATAGACGTAGTCACCTATCCTCGGCGTGCGGGCGTAGAATCCTACCGTGGTGCTTCTCTCGAGTACAGAGCCGTCCGTGCGATGCACCCTCACTGTCACCTGTGCCGTAGGTGAGGCCTCCTCCGTGCCTACCGACGTGAGCGTCACCACTCCCGTGGCCGTGTCGATAGTGGCGTAGGGGTTGGCCTCCATCTCCCATTCTATCGAGGTGAAGTCATTGGCGTTGGGGTTGTCGGAGATAACCGTCAGCCGATAAGTCTTGCCCGGCTCGGACAAGTACCCGGCTCCGGCTATGCGCACGTAGTCCACCGTGACCTTGCTGTAGCTTATATGCAGAGGGTTATCGGGCGAGTCGATGTTGCCCCATGCTTTGAGGCATTTCTGCTTGAGGGCGAACGTCATCCTTTCCGATGCCGGAAGGGCTATCGCTCCCGTGAGCTTCGCGCCCATGTCGGCAAGCTTCTCCACCTGCCGTGCGGTGAAGTCAGTGAAGTTCACATTGTCGAGTTCCACCAACTGAAGGGTATCACCGACAAGAGCGGTCTTCAGCAGTCCGCGGTAGTTCAGCTTGGGGCAGCCTTTCAGCACCATAGCTGTTAACACCGAAGTGTCCTCCACGGTCAGCTCGGCAAGTCCTCCGAGGTTCTCGTAACGCAGCTCGCGGGGCTTGCTGATGCGTATGGCCGTGAGTGTGTCCGTATCCGGCACCGTAACCTTGCCGACCCCCGTACCGCGCAGATCAATCTCTGCAATCACCTGCGATATGAATTCCGCATCGCCCGTGACGTTGGGACAGTTGCGCACCGTGAAACGGCGCATGGCTACAGAGTTCTTCGCTATAGTCAGCACATTGCTTCCGAGCGACGTGTTTGCCGCACGGTCCGAATAGTCCAACACGAGCGATTTGAGACGGCGCAGATTGTTCTCGCCTGTACGGATATAGAGTGTGGTGGCCACGTCCTGCAATCCACCCTCCACCTTCGAGCCGTCGGGCTGCTCGGCATAGGTGCTTATCTCCGTGATCAGGTCGGCGTTGTAGAGGGTGAATGTGGTGTCGTTGAACGTCACGCCCGGACTCGGGAAGTATACAGCCTCGCCCGGGGTAATGGCTCGCTGTGGCTCCGATGCCGCCGCCGATCCCCAGTTGAGCGAACCGTACAGCGGGCAGTAGTAGCGCAGTGCCACACCCTTTCCAGCACCGGAGAGCGACATCACAAACGGTGTCGACGTGTCGGCCCCGTACTTGGAATCGAGGTAGCGGAAGCGAGCTTTGAGTATGTGGCGCATGGCCTCGCTCTTGTCGCCGTAGGCCATGTCGAAGCGCCCGGTGTTGGCGTAGCCCATCGCGTCCGCCGCATACAGGGCCTCGCACCACTGCGTGCGGAACTTCTGATACAGCCCCCACACATAATCGAAGTTGAGACCGGCGGCACGCATGGCGCGCCACATGGCCCCGAGGTCGCTGCCCCAGGCACGGCTCACGCACTCCCACAGGCCCGAGAGGCGCCCGTTGTACACAGGCTCACCCACGGTGCAGTCAGGAACAAAGGAGTCAGTGGCCGCATCGTACTTCTCGCCGAGTATGCGCCCGGTCTGTCCGGAGGCGGGATCGTAGGAGTCGCCCCATTCATGGAATATCTTGTACATCAGCACGCCCACATTGTCCCATCCGGCAAGCGTATCGGAGTCGCGCTGAAAGAACCTCGCTATAAAGCCGTCATTCGGCAGTGTATTGTTGTAAGCCATATTGGTCAGTTTTTTAGTTGTCTGTTGTGAGTTTTGAGTTGTAAGTTGTCAGTTTTGAGTTGATAGTTGTCAGCCTCTAAAAACTGAAAACTTACAACTCAAAACCATTATCTATACTCTATACTTTAACCTCTATACTCAATCATACTTCTTTAGTCAGAGTTATGGTCATATTCTTGTCAAATGAATCCTTGCCTATGAAGGCGTCGAAGAAAAGGAAGTAAAACATCGCGCTTGCCTTGTCGAGCCACTGTTCACCCTCGGCGCGGAAGCGGGCCACGCGGTAGTCCGGGGTGTCATGCGTGTAGCGCACCGAGCCGTATGTTACCGGGGTGTCAAGGGGACGGTACTCGCCGTTCTTCGCCCTGTAGCGGTCAGCCACGGCGGGGTTACACCCCTGTATGAAGTTATGGAAGGCGCGCAGGTGGCGGCTCTGTGAGTTGGCGGCGGCCACACCCTCGGCATTGGAGGCTTTGCCGGTGTCTGCTCCATCCGTTTCCTTCGGGTAGCGGGCATAGTAGAGCGTGGATAGCAGGTCCGACCACGCCCCGTCCTTCCATTCACCTTCGAGGCAGTTCTCCATAAAGAAGTTGATGTTGTCCTCCACCTCCCACATTTCCGTGCCGTTGGCCACGGTGGCCCCGTAGGGGCTTCCGCTGTACTTGTTGTTGACGAAGTTGTAGACCGAGAGGAAGCGCACCGTCGGCACGCCGTTGGTGTACTCGCGTAGCCATCCTACTTCCGGATAACCCGACAGGCTCTGGCGGTAGGTAATGTCGCCTACCGACTGTTGGGAGGCCTGCATGGGCGTGAGTATAGAAGGGTAGGAATTGGCCACGCCTAATAGTATGTGCTGATAGGCATTGGCCGCGAGGATGTTGAAGATGCCTTCCGAGGATGCGAAGTTAACTTTGTCGACAAACTCCGTCTCCTCCCCGTCGATGCCGTCCGTGATGGAATATCCGGTTATGGTAATAAGCTTGTCGCCTACGGTGACGCTCCACCGTCCCTTTCCGTATTTGTTAGCCCAGTTCTTGTATGGATCCGGATAACTCAGGGACGATGTACCGTCGAGGGCTATGTCATGGTCCGTGCATACGAACGATGCGTTGGCCAGATTGTCCTCCGAGGGGTTCCACCCCGGGTTAACGAACTCCGTCGACGCCTTCTGCCAGTCCTTCTTTCCGGTGGGCATGGTGGCAATTTCCCAAATCTTGTAGGGAGTGTCCGGCAGGGCCTCACGCACCTTAGCGAAGTCGACCTCACCATAGGAGTTGAGTATGTCGTTGCGCCGGGCGATGGCTATCTTCTCGTCGGCGTCCGGGGTGTCATAGGCGTAGTTGCCTATCATCTGCGCCGTGGAGAGGGCCTTGTCGTAGACGCGCACCGAGTACAGCTCCACATCGCACTCGTCCGAGCCTATCACTATATCCTGCGGTGCGCCCTGCTTCCAGGAGGCACGCTGATAGTCCATGATGCGCACCGGCACACCGTTGACGTATATGTACGCTATATTGGCGTCCAGCTCGGTCTGCCCGCTCACTGTCTTGTTGACGCAGTGGCGGGTAGTACCCTCGATCACTATGCCCACGCGCAGACGGGTCTCGTCGTCCCATATCGTGCGGACGCTTCCCGCAGTGGTGTGCAGCTCCATGCCGTCGGCGTTGATGGTGAAGCCTGTCGCGCCGTTGAGGCATTCGATAACCTTGGCTGAGGAGTCCGTGCAGTTGCGCGTGGCAAATTCAAATTCGATTGTCTTGCCTGTGCGGTTGCCAACATCAGCGGCGTTGGCCCCGAAGTCACGTGAGAATGGCAGTGAACCAAGTAGGGTTATTTTACGTCCCGCGGGTATCAGGAAGGAACTTCCCGTGAAGCCCGCGCCTCCGGACAGACGGAAGTTCGCCGACCGCTCCACAGTGCAAGTCGTCTGTCCCTGGTATTCGCTGCTCCAGTTCTGAGCGTCGGAATCCGCATTGCTGCGTCCGGCAGCCGCAAGATGAATCTTACATTCAGCAGCCGGAGAGAGGTTGACACCGGGGTCAGTGATGCGTATGGGGTGCGTGGCCGTGGCGGTGCCGCATGTCAGCTCCACGCGTATGTTGCCGCTTTGGAGATAGGAAGCCTCGCTGAGTGCGATATGCAGCGTCTGCAATCCGCTCTCGCCATCCTTCGGCATGAACACTGTCTGGCTTATGCCGCTGCGTAGCACCCCTCCATCTGCACCGAGTATACGGGCTGTTATCCTAACCTCCGTGCCTGTCGTGGCCGTGGGGTAATGGAAGAAGTAAGGGACGGAAGCCGTGGCGTATAGCTTCGCCTCGGTATCAGCGTCCTTGCCTATGCAGATTGTAGGAACGTAGAGACCGCCTTTGATGAAGGCTGCGGTGATAGTGGGGGTGCGCAGACCGAAGGCCGCGTTCTCAGCATACACCTCAAGGGTGTGCGCCCCGGCGTTGAGCGCCCCGTCGCTGTCGACGCGGAACGTCACCGAGGAGTTATGGACCGATGCAGTCGCCCGCTCCGTGCCGTCGATGGCCAGATGCACCTGCGCCTCCACGCCGTTGCAGAGCACAGGGAGTTCCCAATCGGAAGCCCTTAGAACTGTCTCGTCGAAGCTTCCGCCAAAACCGATGCTCAGTTCCACAGTCTGTACCGTCATACTGAAGGTCCTTCGCTTGCCGTGGGCGTTGGCCACGGTAAGCGTGACGCTGTTCTGCTCGGCATTGAGGTAGGGGCCGAGGTCAAGGGTATAGTCGTTGCCGGGACGGAGCGTGAGGCCCAGAGCCGCGATCTCCGTTCCGTTGACGCTAACGGTGGCCATGCCGTTCTCGGTATCGAGATTGGTAGGGTCTCCGCCATAGTAGGAGTTGTAGGAGAAGGTTAGCTCATTGGCCGAACCCTTCACCGCCGGAGATACCGGAAGGCGGGTTATGCGCGTGGCAAGCGTGTACTCGTCGCCTCCGGCATCGCTCACCTTGAAGCTGATCTGTCCTAACAGGAGCTTGGCGTTGGCCGTAGGGTCCGCCTCCCACTTTTCCTTGGATTCATCGTCGGCGAACACGCGGATGTATATCTGCCCGTCCTCGCCCGGATACTGCTCTATGCACCCCACCTTATTGCCCCCGTGAGCCTCGATCTTCGCCTTGAAGTCCGAGAGCAACCGCTCTATGAACTTCTGCACCTCCGCGCCGTTATGCTCGCGCCAGTCTTCGCCGAAGTCTTTGATTTCGCTCTGTATGAAATTGTCGAACTCTGCCATCTGTCAACGTGTGTTCAGTGTGACAATATTGAGAAGAGGGTGCCTGCGAGCACGGCAAGCGGGATGGCGAGGCAACCGATGGCATCGGCTATGATGTCGCCCCTGTCAGGCTTGTCATCGATGACGTACTCCTTGAACAGCCCGAAGATGAACACCACGACCGCCACGATGAACGAGAACAGGAGATAGTCCCACGAAGGGGCCGCATCCTGGATTACGAGGATGACCGATAACATGGCCACCAGCATCGCTGAGATGCCTGTGTGCGCGAATTTGTCAGTTCCAATATTCATGAATTATGTTTTTGAGGTTAATATTTCCATTTATCCTTATATGTCCACGGCTTCTCATACCGCCAGCGTATGGCCGCGTAACAGGCCCGGACAGCCGAATAGAGCTGCACAGCCTTGCCGGAAGCTGTCATGATCCAGAGCGAGGCCACGCGGATGAGTCCGGAGGCAGCGAGCACCGCCCGGACCGAATGTTTTGTATTGCCGGAATATATGGCCATAGCATCAGTCCTCCTCAGGTATGTAGAACTGCTGCCCGACGGCATAATCACCCGAGGCGACCTTCGCTTTCAGGTCATCCTCGTCCTCGCAGCGGACCGGGGTAAGGAGCGAAAGATGCCTGAGCACAGAGATACCGGGGCCAACAGCTGAAAGCTCCCCGTCCTTCCACTCATAAAGCCCGTCATCGCAAAGATACAGACGGTCATCCCGGATTGCACCTTCCTCAGTATAGAAATCCGCATATCCTTCCCAGTCTTCATAGTAGACTGATGCTCCTTCCGGAGAAGTCTCGGCAAGGGCATAAAACCGGTCGGTCACACTATCATAGATGGCCTCTGTGGCAAGAGGCGAAGCTCCGGATGCGTATGTCACATTTGCCGTAGCCCCGCGTATACCGAGGAATCTTACAAGTGGAGGTGGCAGATAAGCCTCTACCTGACCTAAGCTTATATTTACGGTCTTTCCGGCAATTGACACGGGAATGAGCATTGCGCTGTGCAGCCGGGAAATCGGGTCAAGTTCTGATATTTTCATGTTTGAAAAATTTTAACTGATAGGATTATGGGCGTTTTTTGAGGAACCGGACACATTGACAAGGAACCATACACACTCCGGCTCCCCTTCTCCGGACCAGTCACCGCTGAAATCCTCGCTCACGCCGACAAATTCAGCAACCCCGTTTGTAAAAGATATTCCCTGCGCCCCTCTGTACAGGACATCCTGGTCCGGCAGCAGCTCGCGGCCCACACCCTGTATCCCACGGCCCTCCGACAGTACAAGGGTACTGCCGGAATTGCGCGAGTAGTTCGAATAGTCACATATCGTGACCCTCGTTCCGGCATAGGATATATCCTTCGGCAGCACTATTTCTGTAGTCCCGGCATAGCCGTAGGACATGAGTGTGACATCCTTGCGGATCCTGTAGGCGCGGTTACTGCCTGCCACTTTCGGCTCTACAGTCTCAACATCGGAAAGATCCAGACGCTTGAACTCGGTCTTGAGATAGCCGGAGAAGATACCCGACATGGCCCTTATCTCTCCTGTGCGGAGATTCACAGAGAAGTTCGGTTCGAAGCTCCCGTCCGCGAAATGCCTGTACTCAGTACTGCCACCCTGTCTGCTGCCGTCCTCAAGTATGAGGGTACCCTGCTGAGAGAACATCCAGTCCCCGAAGAAAACGGCACTCCCGAGCTTTCCGAAATTAGCCATGAGGACATCAGCAAAGACCGCCTTGAAGCTGTCGAACCGCTCCCAGCGCTGCGGATAATCCTCAGTCGCATAGGCCACGTCCCCCGCCGGAGTCTGGCGATCTTTAGGCATGTCAGTCCCACGGTAGGTCCACCCCCGGCGCAGTACATAGTAGCTGCCGCCGTACTCCACCACAGGGGTCGTCCCGTCAGTCGAGATATACAGCGACTCCCTGTCATACACCCCCGCTGGATAGACCATCTGCCCTGCAATTCCGGCCTCACCGCGCGGACCGTCCCTTACCACACCGACAACAGCATGGGCGACTACCGTCCTGTCACTGTCGCGCACCAGATAGAACACAACCTTATTGCCGAGCGTCGAGGTGTCGATATTATCCCCACCCACAGTAAGCACGGTATCCACGGTTCCGTCCTCCGTCTCGATTGGCTCACCATCCTCTGTCTCGATTGGCTCCGCGCTCCCGGTCACGAACTCACGCAGGTTTCCGTAGTCCGGAAGACTCCCGTAATTTCCTCCGGTACTGTCTCCACCCTGACCGCTGCCGTCCGTGAAATCCTTCCCGTCCGGAGAGTAGTAGAGTTTCATCCCCTCTTCCCAAAGCCCGTAGCTGTCAGTGAAGACGGCATCCCCTCCCGCATCGTGACGGACGGCAACACACATGAGGCTTTCCGGAGTGGCCGTCCCGTCCTCATGCAGCGTCACAGTAGAGGCGGAAGGCATGAGCGTCCATATCTCTGTACCCGCATCGCCGGTCATCCTCAACCATGCACCTGTTGTTCCCGGTTCGTCGGACGTACCGTCATACAGGCACTGCCACAAGGATCCGTCCCATGTCACGGTGTCATAAGAAGTCTTGGTACTGCGGTAGCAGGTATCAGGATTCATGGCGACCTCCCTGACCCATGCGCCCCTGTAGTTGGCCTCACGCCTGACGGTACCATGGTAGTCAATCCGTATGAGGTCCTGCACCACTATGCCCCGCGCAAAGAGATACGGCTGGTAACGGTTCACAAGCTCCGAGGTCACCGGATCCAGAAGACCGTCCGGCAAGCGCCCCAGCACTGTACCGTAGTTGCCGCGATCAAGGATAGGCCTGTTGACTCCTGTAAGGCCGACAATATTGCCATCCTCACAGGATATGTAGAACGAATCCTGCCTCACATTACGGAAACCGTCGGCATCCCGTATCACCACCGCACTGTAGTCCGGATTGATATACGTCTCCCGGGAGGCCTCTACATTGTTGCCACGACGTGCGATGACCATACCGGAACCCATCCTGTGATTGATACCTGAAGGGACCTCGTTGTCGGGATAATATGAGATGATGAGCGTATTGGCCGCATGGTCGACGCGTTCGATCCATGCCCACACCTCGTATGCCGAAGGTCCATCCGTGGCATCAAGGTTATTTACATAACCATATACTATGTCTCCGGGCTGGAAAGGAGTCATATCACCATCCCAACGCTTCCTCATGTAAAGCACTGCGCGGGTCTCCGACAGGGGCTCCACAACCTCTATCGTCCCAGAATCGGCGAATGCCGTCCGCCCCTCGATGGTATTGAGGCGGTTATATATCACCTCCATCACCTTAAGGTACGACCTCGACACCATGCTCTCAACCTCGGCGTTCCCTCCGCTATCGATGGAAGACCCCGAAAAGCCCTTGATAAATTCACCGAAAGTCGCGCCCCCGTCGAGCTTCGCAAGCCCCTCGGCAACCAAGCCCTTAAGGAAGGTAATCAACCCCTCGGCGGTGTCGTCTTTCAGGCGGGAGAGGTACTCACCGGGAAGGTCAAGGGCCTTCACGATGTCGACAAGAAGAGAACCCACACGGTTAGCCGTGTTGGCCATTATCTTCTTCTCGTCACGGATAACGGTGGCCTGTTGTAATAGATTCTTAATATCTGGCATGGAAAGAAATTAAAGCAATGCAAAAATAGAATCGCCGGAGACAGTGAAAAAAGACAATCAGCGCAGGGCATTGCGGGTATCGGACAGGGCTTCACAGATAATCCTCACGCCTTCATCACCTGTTATGCGCGCAAGATCCTCTACCATGGCCATCGTGGACATATAAAGTTTCTTGGAATACCAATCGCGTTTCTTACGGGGTTTACCGGAAGTCATGTAGGAATCATACAAAGGAGGTATGGGACCGGCCCATCTCGGCTTATCGAGGCCATGGGCCTCACGATATGACTTGTCAAGAATCCGGAGATCCCCGCCATTGTCATGAGAGTAACCGCGACCTACACCGAGGGCCTGATATATGCCGTATCTGGCAAACTTCATAGTGATGGTCTTTCCGGCTGCTGAATCGGAAATGCTATCGGAGAACGACTGATGGAGACGTCCGGAACGGACCACCTTCAGGCGTTCAATCTTTTCTTTCCATATAAGCAACTGTGTGCGTGTCCATTCATCGACATACCTGTCGACATCTCTCAGCTCTGCCATTCCGATTCATTATAAGTAAGATCCACCGGTTCGCTCACATCAATCATGAAGTAAAGTCCGGTGCATCCGTTGAGAAAATACCGTCCGAGCTCACGGGAAAGAATGTTTTCAGTATGAAGATAGACCATCTCATTTTCGAGGTCATCTGAATCAATAAGCAGACGTGTGCAGAGCTGTCTGAAAAGTTCACGACACCGATGAAGGACCATGATCCTGTCCTGCTCCCTTTTCATGTCGTAACGATGGAGGAGAAAAACCGTGAAAGTCCTTTTCTTGAACCATCCCCCGCTCTTTCCCTGAAACAGTGAACCGTCATTGGTGTCATCAAGACAAAAGAAAGCGTTTGTGGTCCTGAAACTCTGCAAGGGTCCCTGAAGCTGCTCGATACCACTGCATGTACAGAAACGGAAACCGTGCTTCACCGAAAATTTATTGGAATTGCACAGAGTGGAGAAATAGGCTTCCGAGTCAAAATAATTCTTAGCATCCATGTCACTTCTTATTCATGCGTTTCTTCATTTCGGTTGCCTCCTTGGCCTTGAAATCAAGTTCCGTAAGAGCGCGCCAACAGTCTATGGCAAGAACTACCTTTTCCTTTGTCACATCCCCACCGGTCAAAATCCGGATTTCATTATTCATCACTTCAAGTGGCGACATCGGACCATTGCCGTCACCATCCTTGACAGGACGGAAGAAATGAGGGAAAGCAGAGGAGAAAACAGTCTTCAACTGAACAAACCAGTTGAGAATGTTCAACTGCTCGGCCACAGAGAGGACATCCACCTGAATTCCGGGATAAAGCTTCCGTGCCATAGCCACGAGAGAAGCATCAGACCGGGACGCGATGAACCCCTGATATAAGTTCTCCAATGTTATGTAGTCACCGAAACTCACTCCATGGAGCTGAGCATCAACGGCACTACAGCCACGCATTGAATCGAGCCTGACAGCCACATCTCCCGGAGACAAGAGAAAATTCAGGGGGTCAAGAAGCTCGACAAGCTCCATAGGCCTCACCATACAGGGCACGTCACCGGAACCATCGACAGGAAAAGCACACAGGAATCCGTCTCTGGTATGACGGATAACCCGGCAGCCGGACAACAGGCAGAACGAGCGGAAAATGAAATGATCCGGCTCGACTTCCGCTTTCAGATCATATATTCCTCGCAGTTCCTCCTGTGTAAGCTCCGGCCAAGACTTCGGGAGCTCAATTGAAAGGATTTTATCCGAAAAAGAAACACGGGTCTTCTTTTCTGTTTTCATACGGTTTGAAATGATTGGCGCGGAAAGCGGATGAACTTATATAAGTGTTGAATTCCTCCGGATATTTTTCAAGGAAACCAAGCAACATCCGTTTGTGGACAGAGACGGAGCCATCATCCTTGACCAAAGAGACGACATAATTTCTGGCAAATGAAAGCACCTGTTGCATGACCGGTGAAAAGACTCCATTACGGCAATATGCACACAGTTCCTGAAAGAATTCCGGAGACACAAGCTCCTTCAGCCGTACCTCTGCGGAAGAAATGACAGGAGCCAGAGAATCGAGGGCGCTTCTTGTGGCCATCGGATCACCGAATAGCCTTGCATCACGCCCACGCCAGAAAATAGACTTGAACCACGGCCGTGCATACTCGGAGTCTGACCATCCTCCGGCAGTACGGGCAGATGAAAGAATATCATCGAAAACATCATCCATCTCACGTTTCAAGGAGGAAAGAAGACGCTGAACACGGTCAAAACTTGCCGGAGCTACATTACCATTGCTCACGATACCGAAGCCGGTATCGGTAAGCACGAGGTCAAGCTGCGGAACAGAATCATTGAAGGCCGAGACACAGACATAGCGGGCGACAGCACGGCAAAGCTCTTCGAAATCATCAAGAGGGGTGAGCAGAGGGGAGAAGCCGGACTCATTGACCCGGTCAAGGAGTTCCGGACCAAGCACAGTTCTGACAAACTCCATGCGCAATGATAAGGCATTGGCGACCGCAGTAAATATTCCATTTCCCGGATTGAGGGCCACCGGACAGAAATGTTCAAAAATTTCTTGAGTAATTGTCATAATTGAATCAGGAGTTTGGATCAGACGAAGAGCCATCGGGAAGAACCTTCTTCGCGTCAGTGTTCTTATCAAGAGTTGTTAGCAGGACAATCGGCACCTGAGGAACAACCTTGTCCTGCCATCCGTTAAAATGGATTATCACCTCATGCACTTTGAGCAGCATGTCATGGAATGCGGTCTCGAGGCTCTGCTTGAGAGTGAAGAGCTCACGTTTGTCGGAACCGCTGTTATTTGACTGCGACTTGCCCGGCGTAGCCCCCACAAGATTAGGATGGATGTTGGTACCATAGCAGACAGTGTTGGCAGCTTCCTGAATATCCTCAGACCAATCACCTCCCTCCTTTCCGGAATCAACCACATTGATACGGACCATGCGCTGCTCCTTTCCGTAGCTGTCGATATAATAGCCGGTGATCCATACCTTACCGCTGTTCTCGACACCGGTTACAAAATCACGTATCTTGCGTTTTTCTTCGACCTGCATAGCCTTGATGTCCTCAGGATCCACCAGCCCACGCTCCTCAACGAGTGATGACCAGTAGTCACGATGAATCTCAACCTGATAGCGGACAGAAGCATGATTGCGTATCTTGGCCTTTTTGCCTTTGCCGATGAGACGCTTTATATCAAACCAATCACCACGGAACAGTGAGGTATAGTAAGGGGTTGGATAATAACGTTGCCCAGGGGTAGGAAAGCGCATGACTATGGCGAACTTACGGTCAGTGGTACGCTCTCGTGTCACCCCGTCGACTCCGGGTGCCTTACCCAACAGGACCTCCAGATGTCCGAGCGGATCCTTTTCATTAAGGAGCGTGATAACCTCTACCTCCTTACGGGACAGCGACCCGGCCTTTCGCCAGTTGGCATAGAAAACATGGTTGATGCGTCCCTTGCGGTCTGCCTTTTCAAAACGGCAGTAACATGCGTCCTTATGACGGACCTGTACAATCTTTTTACCGGCACGATCGAGGATAATTACTGCCACGGCAAAGAAATAAAACTTCATATCCGTGCATTGCTCCAAGAAAAACTCATTCATGGAATTATGCAGCATGAAGCTCCTGATGTCACGGTCCGAGGAGGGTTCCTTTGTCGCCGGATCAACATAACGTAAGCCGGAACCATACGCCGTAAGGATATTGAAAAAGAGGTTCTGAGAAAGTACCTCGTCGGATCCGATGTTCCTTATCAAATCGAAAGGGAGTGTATCAGAGGAACCGAACGGAATGTACTTCAATCCCTCGTAACCCGGAACCGGTTTTGAGTCAATAGCCGATCCATCCTCGTCAAAAACGATGGATGAATCAGAGACCTCCGCAAGAGCATTAGCCTCAGGAACAGAGACGGTGAAGATTTCACCGCCGGCATAGAAAGGGGTCTGTGCCCCCCGGTTGTCATCTGATGATTTCATGTCCGTTTATCTCAAAAAGTGTTATATCCCTAAATTCCCTCGGCAGTCTGCTTGATGGAATGAAGATTCGGTGGGTTCCTTTACGCCAGTGTCCGCCGGTGCAGATGACTCCTTTGTAAACGATGATGTCACCGGTGCTGAGTTTCCAGACCTTAAGGTCAACCGGTATTCCGGATTCAAGGAGGGCTATGGCATCACGCCAATGGATACATTTTGCAGGTCTATTCATAGGTCAGGTCGAATGTATTGTCAAAAATTCTATAAGGCTCAGGCGATACAAAATCTGTCGAGACAAGTGAAGCCTTACGGTATGTGAAAGAGAATGACGGGATGGTGTCATCCGCATTATCAGTTTTCACATCACAATCGGTTATGGTCAGTCGTTCCCCCGGAGTACCGTCAGAACGAAGCAGGAACACGGCCGATGAACGGGCAAGGTCGCGGGCGAGACGGTCACTTCCATGGCGCATCGGGCCTGTGGAAGCCTTGTAGGTGATTACTTCGTCAAGGTCATAATTAAGGAAACGGCCGTTGACCATGGCGGACGAACGAGTGAAAGCTACATCCGTTTCCTTCTCACCACAAAGGAAGATTGTCTCCCAGCAGTTGAAAGCATTGCGGAATATTATAGCAGGGTCATGCTGCGGAGGGTCCATCAGTACACGGTAACGTTGACATCGGGATCCGCAGTGAACGACGAACCCGATAAGCTCTCCCACCGCGAAGTCATTGAACCTGATTGGAGAAACATTGTAATAATGAATTTCCTTGGAACCATCGGCAGGAATCAGGCCATCAAACTCCTTGGAGACAACCGCCCCGTCGTAAGACAGATATGAAGCCGTCACTGTCAACGGTAAGGCTTCAGGATTATAGACAGACAGGCACTCATGACGGCCGACAGCAGTATCACGTTCACCAGTCACGGATGTCATGAACCGGTTTGCAAGAAATGAATCAGCGGAAAACTCCACAGCGACACGGCACCTGAAAGCCTTGAATCCGGCCACCGGTTCTGAATCTATCTCGATGCTGAAATCAACCGGGCCGTCATCTCCTATCACATCGTCAAGGATTCGGTTCAGACCATAGACCGTAACAGTGCCATCGAGAGCAGGATAATACAGCGTATCGAGCAGCACAGTTCCGGCGGAATCCAATAGACGGAATCCGGTTTCCGTACGGTCTGCCCTGAAAGCAAACTCGCACAGTTCCGAAGTGAACATTTGAGGGTGTATCGAAGTGAGTACTGTGACTGCCATTGCACGTTGTGATTATGCAGCAAAGGTAGAGTCAACAGACATTGAATAAAAAGACAAGGCCAAAGGCCATGTCCAAGAAAAAAACATTACCGCTGTGGGCGAAAGCCCCTGTCCTGTCGGCACCGAAAAGGCTCACGGCCAGGCACATCGCATGGCCGGGATTGAGGTGCCGACAGGGATTTCCAAAGAAATCCCACTCATCCGCGCCTAAAACCCTTAACAAATAGGGTTTTAGGCGCGCGAAATCCCGCTTTTCAAGCGGGTCTGACGAAGCTCAGCCCCCACTGCCCTACGCAAAACCGCTCGGATGCAAGTAATTACCAGCGGAATATGTAGTGGACATTTTGACCAATAAACAAACTTTTTTGGTCAAAATATCCAAAATTCCCAACACAAAAAGGAGGCAGTAATTACCACCTCCCACGGTCAGATTACCATGTATCAATTAAATTTTACCTTCATCCGCATAGCTATAATAGGCTTTTGGGTCAGGAGTAATTATTATGTGGTCCAACACTTTCATTTCAAACAGAGCGGCTGCACTGACAATCTTCTTAGTCAAATTATCATCCATGCAACTTGGTCTCCTATTACCCGATGGATGGTTGTGGCAAAGCATGATGGATTCTGCCTTGGCGGTCAGAGCGCCACTTAACAATATTTTAATGTCGACCACGGTCGAAGCCGTGCCACCTATTGAAACCGTATGAATGCCAATCAGTTTATTAGCCCTATTGAGATAGGCGACTTTAAAAAATTCCTGCATTCCTATTTCTCCATCATCATAACTATTGCGGAAAGCCTTAAAAGCATCCTTGGAACATTTAAGTTGTGGCATGTCATAGTTATCGGAAACATAAATCATTTTAACGATAGGAATATTATAAGATTTCATAAAGAGATACACTAAGATTAATAAACGGATGTCATACGGTTGTTAAGAGATGTCGCGAGGTTCAGCGCATCGCGTTCGGTCAGTTCAAGAGCCTCAAAAGAATAGTCCTTGGAATCAATCACGAGCCAATGAGATGCGTTCCCGCTCTGTATCGGCTTAGTGTAGAAACGCGCATCTCTTTTGCGGATGCGAGGAAATATTACTTCCTCGGCCTTATCCACTTCAGCACATTTCTTAGGTTCAAGCGCAGCCATCGCGTCAATGTAAGCGTAATATTCATTAAGTTCATCGGTGATGGCCAGTTCGTGTAAATACTCCTCAATCTCACGGTCATTGTCATAATCAGGCATATCATAGCCCTCGACAGAATAACGATGGTCAATTTCATTCACCAGAGAGCAATCATCGTCAAAATCCGACATATAAGACTTATCAAGATTGGAAGAGCGGTGAGAACCTTTTACAAATTCTGAATTGCTGCTTTCGGTTGGGAGAACTGAGGATGAAAAAATAGAAGTTGTCATAATCGTATAAGTTAAAGTTGTTTGACTTTTCAATCTTGTTTTCGCGTTTGAGTTACCTTTTACACTGCCCGGAAAGTGCCATTCACACGTCCGGAGACAAGGATCCGCCGCCAAAAAACTACCCGTAAGGGCTGGAGTTTTTGGCGGCGGACTGCGTATATCCTTGGCGCAAGGGGGAATGGCATTAACTTTGCGGCGTAAAAGGACGAAGGCGGGAACAAGATTCAAAAGCCGGACAACGGCATACGATGACAACATCCATTTTCCTCAGTTCTCCCAACCGAAAGCAGCAATTCAGATAAGACTAAATAACATACACCTCTCCCTGCCGAATCAGGGGCATAACATCAGAATGACGATGTTACCGAAACAATAGATGTCGAGCGTGGATGATTCTCACAGCCGATACAGAGTGTATCAAAAGCATCGGAACCGTCAGTTCTGTTCTCAAGCAGGTTCTCCTCAGTCTCGCCAAGCTTCTCGCCTCGCTTGTCCTTCTTACCATTGTAGACCCCGGCGGTCTGAATTGAAATCAGAAGATCCTCGTTGTTCTCACGGTTTATCATTGGCATGAGCTTTGCCTGACCGGCGAACATACGGTTGATAAGGAGATGCTTCACCATCTGGTTCATCGCAGGACCGATGTCAACCAAAGTCACCATCCAACCGTTAGCGCGGAAAGCATTGTGGATGACATTCATGAATGTTGTATCGTCTACGGCATACGCGCCCTGTTTGGCGGTATTGTCGAAATAGAACACCACACGTTTGTTGGCATGATAACGGTAATACTTGCAGAAATCACCCACGAGCTCCTTCAGCTTACGCTCATACTTCACAAAGAAGGATTTAAGGACAAACAGTTTCCGACCTCTTGGCTGACCGGCCACAAGCCAGTTGATATTTGCATTGTAGTCAAAGGCCACACAGATAGGCTTCTTCGGGTCAACGTCAGCATCCATGAGCGACGACTGATCCTTCAGCTTATCGAAATCGTACTCACAATTATCGAGGTGAGAGAAGTTTGTAGCCGAATACTTGTGAGCCTCCGTCATCGAGGAATAGAAACCGTCGCGGGCGATGCCTATGCGCTTGCACAGTACCGAGGTCTGAAAGGTCAGAGGGGGAAGATCGCGCTTTAGCTGCCGGATGAAAGCCTCACCGAGCACGACAAGATTGTCAATCGTGGATACCTCACGGTAATCTACGGCCACATGACGGAGACGGCACAGGTCGCGGTTAAGACTCTTGTAATGGTCACGCAGATATGGCGGAGGATTGATACCTTTGGCTCGAAGTTCCCTGACCTTTTTATTGATTGCATTGATCTCATAGACCAGTCCGCGTATAAGCTCGATGACCTCAGGGTCGCATTTCTTATCATAGTCAAGGAACCAGGAGCCTTTTTTTGTGACAGGCATATCGGACGATATGAGCATGGAATGATGAAAGAAATGCTTACCGAAATGCTGACGATTGCCACGGAGGGCAGGAAGGGTCTCATCCTTGAACTGCTCGAAGTCGATAAATTTAGCCTCGTCGACATCGAGAGCATCGTAGGATTGCGAGTTCGATGTACCTGAACGGTCCTGAGAGATTATATATCCGACGGAACCATTGCAGAAAGCGAGGACATTCTCATAGTTCTGCACCGGGAAGATGGGTTCTTTCCATCCCCATGCCTTCGGAGGTTTGATACCGATACTCCAATGGATATTGCGCTTAAGTCCCCAGTTCTCCCAGTGGACAAGCATTGACGGCAGAGTGTTCGTAAGGGCGCGCTTACCATTCGCGGAAACAATACCCGTGATAGATCCGGGCATACGCTCAAAATTGCGCCGGTTCCAGAGTGCGTGGACCATACCCTTGCCGAAGGCACGTCCGGCAACGAGAATAGTCAGACGCGCCTGGACCACGGTCATCAGGTCCCACTGCACGTCGTTAAGATAGACTTCCTTATCCTGCATCTCCATGGTGTGGCAAAGGTCTGAACAGTTCATCCATATTTGCATCGATGTCCTCGAATTCGACATCGACAGTCTCTTCGGTCCAATACTTATCCTTCATCGCCCTTACCTTCTCACGGGCATTGGGAACACGCTTGATACCGATGACCTCAGGATTATCGGTAAACACAAGCTTAAGCGGAACAAGCTTATCAAGAACATTGATACGTTCATCCTCCTTGTCGAGCTGCATATATTTCGCATATTTGTCAGCAGCCTTGATCATAGCTTCAGGATTATTCTGAAGCTCTGCAAGCTCAATGGCACGGTTGATGACGGTCAGGAACCGGTGTCGGTGGTAATCTTTCGTGGTACGTTCAAGATTACCAAGGAGAACCTTGACGAGCTTAAGGTCATTGCGTGCCTGTGAATCACCCAGACTGTAGCGTGAACGCAGTAAGGCTACGATGTCCCTGTCCTTCTTGTTCGGGAAAGAGATCCAGTAATTATAAACGTCCCTAAGCCTCAGAAGATGCGAGATGGAAGCTTCCGGAAGTCCGGCAGCCTCCATCTTGTTACGATCTGAAAAAAGATGAGTCTCAGCTATATCGATTATGGCAGGTAATGGCATAAATGTCAAAAATCTTCGTCGGCAGTCATTTCACGGAGATAAGTCCCAGTGAGCTGAACGGCCAAAGGTGAACCGACCCGGGCAAACTCTATCTCCTGACGGCGCAGCATGTGGGCCGTCTGAGCCTTTGCCTTGAGATATGCGCGCCGGACATCGGAAGAAGAGTCCGAAAGAGCCAGCCTTAACTCATCCTCCCCGATGTCAAGGAGAGCAGCCATCTCCGAAACCGGAGTAAGATCCGCAGCATATTCGGCAATCTTATCAATCATTTCCTTTGAGAAGCACATCTACAGGCAAAGAGTTTTCGGCGAGACTGTCAAAGCCGAGCCGGAGGTTATAAAACGTAAAAGAATCTGTCGTGATGATTCCGGCCTCATAACGGTCGCCACGGGTCTGATTCTGAGAAGTCACGACAGCGACATTGAAGGTGTCGTTGAAGACAAGCACGATCTTGGAATGATTCTGGCAGAGCGCCACGCTGTCGAATACTCCCCTGATGAAATGATACAGTGAGGCAGTCTTGCGCGCAGCGCGGAGATCGCAGAAAAGTGAGCAGCTTCTGACCTTCCCCGATTTCCGGAGCCGGACCAGATGCCGGAGGAACTCTTCAGAAGTAGAAAAGGTCGAGATCATCACGTCAGCGGGGCCGGTCTGACCGAGAATCCATTCAATGATTCCGGCAAGCTGAATGCTGTTAGAGAAATACGGCTGCACCGGACATTTTTCCAAACCCACCAGACCGGCCGTTGCATTGGATTTTGCCATATCAGTTCATGACGATACCGAGTTGCGACAGCTCCGCCTCCTGTGCCGGAGAGAAGCCACCTCCGAGGGCACGGACCGTATCAACTGCATCCTGAATCTTGGAGCGTAACACTGCAGACTTCTCATCAGCCGGATCCAAGGCCACAAGAGTCTTTTTTGTGGCTGATACCGTTTTCCGTGCAGCTCCGATCTTCCGGGCGATGTCGACAGCCGGAGCGGATTCAGTCGCTTCACCAGTGGGAGCATCGGTGTCAGCTTCTTCGGCAGGAACATCGTCGGCCACGTCTTCTACCGGGAGAGCGGAATCAGGGACGGAAGCCGGCTCCAACGATTCCGGTTCAGATGCCGGCGCAACGACATAAGCATCGTAACGGGCAAGATTGGAGCGATAGGTCCGGTCAAGTTCCTCCAAAATACGTAATTTCTCATAACGGTCACAGGGAGCCATTTCCGACATGCCCTTAAGCTCATTGAACAGGAGGACAATACGGCGATAACGTTCAGCATTGGAGTCCCACAGCTCCTTGATTCCATCCGGAAGGGAGTCATGGTCGAAACGACGACCACGGGCCACTGTCGCTTCAGGCAGTTCATCGTCTGTTGAAATGGGATGCAACTGTTCGACTGTCTCTGCAGCCTTCGGCATGACCTCGGACTCAAGACGCACGATGTCCGCAACGGCCATCTTGTCGAGACGGATACGGAGGAATTTACGCAGCTCATACTCCAGTTTAGGCATGTACTTCTGAGGCTTGCTTATCACAGAGTTGTAGAGGGCGCGGTTCCGTGAGAGCTGAAGATATAATGTCGCACCGGCCATGATGTCACGCTCCGGAGCGGGAGTGTTCAGCCACTCCTGGATTTTTCGGGTTAAAGCAGGGTCTAATTTATTCATAATGCGAGTAAAAAAGGCGCAACGCGCAAGCAGTCTGCATTGCGGTTGCGCCGGGAATTAAATCATGAAAGCAGAAAAGATCAAGGTTCAGCAGCTTCAAGAGTATTTGTGGCACAGTTGTAGACACCTTTCTCTGTCAGCACCTTGCCGGTATAGAACGGAGCGGGACAGACATCCGACACAGTCGCGGTGAATGTGGTTCCAGATGAATCTGTCACGGCCTGACCTGAATCCTGTGCGGGCTGAGTGTCAGTCTCCATCATCTCATTGCCCACTACACGCCATCGGCCATCGCGCTGCTGCACAAGCCAGATGAAGTCGTCATTGATGACCATACGGGAGAAGCCGGTCACTTCGGGACCAGTGGATGGATGGAAGAGGACAGCCGTGATAAGGTACGACTTTGAAGCCCCCTCACCCTGCGGATCCGACTTGACGTTGGAGGATGAAGAAAGAATGTCCATGAAAAGGAATTTCTTATCCGCCGCGAGCACGAAGTCACCGTCGTAGGTGGCTATAGAGGACATCGTCGCGTCCTTCGCATCAAGATCAGGGAGTTTCGGGAATGACACAATATGCGTTTTGGGAATGCCCAGCACCTTAGGGCGGATGCCCGGAAGGGAGTTCTGTCCTTTGCAATGCTTGAGGCTCTCATAGAGATCCGCAGCGGTACAATCTGAATTAGGTAACATGATTAATCATTTTAAGAGATTGGACATTATGCGGTGGCGAGCTTACCGACAAGGAGACGTTCGGGACTGATGCTCTCATAGTTGGTACCGAAGAACATTGTAGCAATGAAGGAAAGGAGGAACTCATGATGCTTCTCGACTGTGATGTTCTCGACACCGCCCATCTGGTCGGTACCGATAAGCATGTTCTGTTTGGTTGAGAGCTGGATGAACGGCGACTTCGCCTTACCGGCAAAGGGAACGAGGCGGATGTTGTCGAAGCCCTCGATGACAGTCTGATTGAACTTGTCATAGATGGGTGAATGACCTGTTGTAGCCTTGTAGTCATCGCGATAAGCATAGACGATGCTGCGGGGAACAAAGAGATTGAGACCGGAACCCTTAGAGTCACCGCCATCCTCACATTCGAGGAGTTCATCTGAAGCTGCACGGCAGAACGCCACGAGCAGATCGACGGCATTTGTCGAATCGATGGCATCGGTAAACTCAAAGAGGTTGCCATTTGCAACGGAGATGTTTCCATCAGTGATCTCCTTGGCGGTGATAGTGTCGATACCGTCGAAAAGGTCGACTGTCCTTTTACCCTTATCGTTAACCTTTGCATCGAAAAGGTGTTTGGCAAAGGATTTGCCAATCTTCGCAGCAAGAAAGGAAAGGATCTGCAATACGATGGGGACATTTTTCAGGCCCTCTCCCTTTGTGATTGAGGATCCATAGATGGTCTGATAGACTGTGTTCGGGTCAAAACGCTTCACGGCACTACCGAAATGGGTGTAAAGCGTACGGCCTGCGATGCCGATGTCTTCATTGTCGACACGGTAAGGATCATGGGGGCCGATTTCCATATCTCCTGAAAGCTGTCCGACAGTCTCACCGTAGCGAATACCCGTACGGATGGAGAAGAAGCGCAATGCCGGACCGAGGGCAAGCATGGGCATCTTGAGAAGTTCCGTGCGGAACTTAGCAGCCGAGGTGGCAAGCTCCTGGGGAGTGACAATTGTCTTGGCTCCGGGGGTGATGTTTTCCTGAGGCATCAGAGAATAGCTTTTAAATCGTTGAACACTGCCGAGGCAGAGAAGTCGGTTTTGTCGCCGGTCTCATCCTCGATGTCATTTGTCTCGTCGCCGGGAGCCTTCTTGAGGGCTTCCACCTGGGCTGTAAGATCCGAGATCTTTTCGTCACGCTTCTTGATGGTGTCATCTTTCTCGCCAACAGAGGATTCAAGCTCTGCGATGCGGTTGCTGACACGCTCCATCTGCTCTGCGGTAAGGGTGACATCCCCGTCATTGTCCGGAGTGATTGTCTCCAGTGCAAGAAAAGAGCAGAGCGCTTTGAAAGAGTGGTTTGTTTTCTTCATTTGTTTGGAATCTGATTGGTTGTCTTCAGCCGGTGACTTTTCCGTATCACCGAAAATCGAATTGACTATACGGGACAAAAGTCCTGATGACTCCTTTTCTGGTTCAGGAGCATGGTGGTCATCCACAGCTTCGGGTTCGAGGCCAAGGGTGGGAAGCCCGATGGCATTGAACTTCGTCTTCAGCTCCGGAGTGAAATTGATCTTTGTTCCCCCGTCCGTTTCAGAAATCTCATCAATGAAGCCGAGTTCCTTGGCCTCCTGAGCAGAGAGCCAGCGTCCGGCCTTCAGAATGTCAAGGATTTCCGAAACCTTCTTGCCACAGCGGTTTGCATACATGTTGGCAAGCACCACATCGATCTTGTCGTTTTCCTTCTTGTTGGCCGTAAGGTCATCAATGAGCTTCTGCATCTGGTCAGCATTGTAAGAGCCCCATGCGTCAATGAAATTCGAGCATTTATGCACAAGGAACATGGCATATTTGCTCATTACCACACGCTTGGCTCCCATAGCGACCACTGTTGCGGACGAAGCGACGAAACCGGAAAGATAGACGGTGACATCTCCATGGTCGATAAACTGCTGACGGATGTCCAGTCCATGGTCGAGGTCTCCCCCAAGGGATGTAATCTTTACATCGACATGCTTTCCCTTATAAGAGGAAAGGATGTTGCGGACATACTGTTTCGAGTAACACCAGCGCCCTATATAGTCATCAATGGTAAGCTGATAATTCATAAAATCAATAATTTACCGCGAAATTACCGAGGCATTACCGAGGATAAAAAGACGCGGGAAATGACCTCCGGACATCAGAACCGGGCATAAAAGGCAAAAAAAGCCACCATCCTCCCGGACAGTGGCCTCCTCTAATCAAACTGGTATTTTTAAACCTTAACTTATACCGATTATAGGTTTGATAACATGAAAAATCTACGGATTACAAAATTATGGCAGAAACTAATCAAGGATCCTGAGCAGTCCGAGGGTTGATGACCATTGGGCAGTCAGACGGTAGCCGGAAGGCTCCGACATCTTAGCCGGAAGTGAGCTGACGGAGGTCACGATCGGAAAGGGAGGTTCGGATGTGCCGAGCAGGAAGCGCTCACCCTGCAAAGTAGTCATGAGGAAAGCAAGAGGACGGTTCGCAGGGTCAAAGTCCTCCGACAGGAGGCATGTGAGTACCGAAGTGAACACCGGGACACGGTCTTCGGTGACCGATGAGATCTCGCACCCCCCAAGACCTACGAGCTTCAAGGGAATAAAATTGAAATCATCCCCAAGGAAAATGCCCATACCGGGAATGACGGTAATGTCCTGAAGAATCCTGGCATCAATGTATGACACCTTGACTATATTGCGTAAGAGCTGTTTCATCTATCTTGTGTGGAGTTGTGCGAGTTTGTGCAGAGTTGTGTGAAGTTGTGCGGAGTTGTGCGAGGTTGTGCGCATTTCCTGAAAAGTGACGCGATTGTAGCTAACTTTTCCGTGAACTTTTTTTGAGATTTATCCCCTTTGCCCGGTAATTCTTTCGCATACGGTAGTAACATTGCCGGACCGTTTCAATCTGGTCGATCTCTATGCCGTGCCCCTCACACCAGGCAGCGATGAGAGAGTTGAGGCCGACGGGAGAATCACGGAGCGGTGAGATGTCGGACCAAAGCGAACGGAGAAACAGATCCTTCACTGCCTCCTGCACTGCCCGCTTGCCACGGGAACCTATATAATTGAACTGTTCCGGAGGCTTCGAGACAGAGTCAGGAATAACTATGGGCGTAGCACCATCGGCCATGACATCAGGCACAGCTCCGGTCGGCAGTTTCTGAAGGAAAGCACGGATGATGGCATTTTCATTGGATGACTGCGGAAAGGCCACAGGACAGCCGAGATGATGCCGGATGAACTGCGACAGATATTTCGGTAGATTGATATAAATAACAAAACGGCTCATAGTTAATTGATTGAGGCTGTAAAATTACAAAGAATCCGCAAAATAGCCAAGAAATTACCTCGATTTACCTAATTTAAAAATTAGATATTTAAAAAGTAGGAATGTATATTTTCCGTTCTACATTGTCTACAAATCCAACAAAGAAGATAACTATTTATTAACCAATAAAATATAAAATCTACAAATGTAGAAAGAATCCTATTTTTACCCCTGAAAATGTATAATTTGTAGAATGCATTCCGGGAAAATCCACAAATGTATACAAATGTAGAATGATGTAAACAGCGTTCTACAAGCTAAAATACTGATATATTGCAATGTAGAAAATGTAGACAATGTAGAATGAAATATAGCTTGACTTTTTTCGCTTTTTGTTTTTAAAAAAAAGAAGACAACCGATGAAAAAACATGGCTGCCTCCTTCTTTTGGAATAGATATGTGGATTGTCGCTATGACTCAGTATAAGGGATCCTGCGCATCGACCAATCGTTTACCTGGACAGTACTGAAATGCAGTCTGTAACCAAGGAAGAGCATTACCTTGGTGATTTCGTTCCGTTCAAGTATTACGTTTGCCTCAAGTTCCATGGCGATCTCCTGAGACGTCATATTCGTATCGACATCCACAGGTGGTATAATCGGACGGTAGTCCATGAGGAACATAGCCAGCACCGGGGCCATCGGAGATAGACCGCAATTTACCGGGTCATTGATGACCGCCTGAATCTTCTCTTCGTAGGTCATGGCTTTGTTCTCATCAGCGGTTGAAGGTTTCATTTCTCACCTCCTTTCCGGTTTTGAGTGGCAAGCCTCTCTGCAATAATGGCGTCTGCAGATTTGATGGTTGAGATTTGTGTTCCATATCCCCATACAGGCTCTTGACCTATAATTTCCAGCTTTGAATTGAGCCAAACACGGTAAACGTATGGAGATTTGTGAGACCTTCTTGCAATTTTGAGAGTCTTGGACAAATGGTTTGTATGTTGCTCCCAAAAAGCTTTAATAGTTTCGTTCATGCCTGACCTCCTTTCATGTCGACGGAGATATTGATTGTTCCGCCCTCGAGGTGGATTTCAAAGGTGTTGCCGGAAAGGCCGAGGATGACCTTGTCCTGTGCATTGCAGATTGCGTCGGCGAGTTCCGTGAGGATACCGCGTACTTTTTCAGAGGCCACTCGGCCAGTTTGTTTGTTCTTTTTCATACGTTCATGTGGTTTAGCTTATAGACAGAGAAAACGGCTGTCATATCCCGTCGCTAAACCACATGAACGTTGCTCCAATGAGCTAAGTAAATGTTTGGATATGGCAGCCGTATGGCTATAGTATGGACATAAAAAATGCCCGAATATCTTCGAGCCTCTAACCTTGGCTCATAGGAGTCGGCAAACGACCATGTGGTTTAGCACTGCAAAACTAATACAAAGCGGTGATATTACCAAATAATTTTTGCAAGAAGTCTAATTTTTATTTTTTCACAGCTGTACCACTGGCAACATAAGTCCCATTTTTCTCTTGTACAGAAAATCCGATAATACAATTAGCTCCCACTTCCTTAGCTTTTTTTGTTAATGCTATTGCGGTCTGGTATGCAGAAGTTGAATGATATTCTCCGTAAGTTTTGGCGTATTTAATTTTAACCCCGGGATAATAATATATGTCATCTGTATCAATACCACCAGTAGGCTTCACATCAGTTTGTTTGTCGGAAATCACAGAATAACCACTTCGAGCAGATGAATAAATCTCACCCAAAAGTATGTAATCAAATGCTACAACCTCATTAGTGTATAACTCTAATCCAGATTCTTGTGCTATCTGATGCAGATCGATGTAAAAGATGTCTTCTTGGTATTCAGGGAGTGAGACAATTTGTATGGGTCGACAGCCTGTCAGCAAAACTACAAATGAAATGACGATAGGAAGAAAATACTTTTTCATTAGAAAATTTATCATAATTTAGTCATTAAACATTTCAAAGAAATCACGTTCATTTATAATTTCAATATCGCATCCTTTTTCCTTGTACTGAGCAGCTTTCTTCATCTTGCCACTCAATCCGGATTCACCCACGACTCTCAGATCCTGATCACCGACTACAAGATAATTCGTTTCCTGAGTCAATCTGTCCGGAGCAAGTCCACCGACCTCTACAACCATGCCCCTTGCAGTATTGCGAGGCATACGTTGCAGCTTCCCGGTAAATACCACGGTCTTTCCACAGAAAGGATTGTTGACATCCTCGATGACATTAATACTTGATGCGTCAAAAGTTTTGTCATACCGTGTTTTCATACATTTTGATACAACGAACTCTTCATTTGAAAGAGAACCGAATTTAATCCTATTTTCCGCAGCATAGGTCTTAATATCCGATTGGTCACTTTCTGAGAGGGCTTTTACCACCAAATCACTCCATCGTATTGCGATTTCGACAGGTTCTGAATCAAGGATAGTGTCTTTATAATGTTTGAAATTAAGGAAATCAAAACTGTAAGACACTTCGTCCCATGCACGTCTCAAGATTGATTTTGCATTACAATATTCAAATTTATCAAACTTAATGTCGAGTCTATTAAGTGTATTCCATAGCGTTCGTGCGCTATTACCATCGGCCGATGAAAGGATAGTATCGTACTTATTCAATATATCCTGAACTTTCGGCCATTCAGTATCAAATGTCGGGAAAGAAAGGACTTTATTTTCCGAAATGCCCGACATTACAAATAAGAAAGGTGCTTTAGGATCAAAGAAAAATTCGATTGGTTCCTGACGATTGCCTTCAACCACCGGCACTAAAATAAGATGACAAACTGAGTCACGATTTTCATTCACACTCTCAGCATGGAAAAGAAGAAAGGTTGGTTTCATATATCCAGTTTAAAATTTAGACTAAAATTAATACTGCAAATATACCTTCAAACTTCCACATTCGCAACACTAATGAATGAAAAAAGCCCACAGCTGAGAGCCGTGGGCGGGTTGTCCGGCCTTGACGGACAGTGTCAAATTAAACAAGGCTAATGTCAGATTGAATCGGCTGCGCGACGTATGCGGTCAGACAGATCACAGAGCGCGCCTTTGAGCTGCTTGGCCTCTTCCGGAGTAAAGCCTCCGGCGCCACCGTTGCCGTCGATACCGTCGAGCTTGTGATACAGCCACGAACTCGACTTGCCGAAATAGGTTCTTGCGATCTCACGCCATGAGATGGCAATGAGTATGTCGGACATTTTCTGTTTCACGTCCGAGATGATTGTTTTCTGCTGAATGACTGTTTCCATATCGTTGTTTTTATTTGAAGCCCTCCCCCTCATGGAGAGGGAGGTTAATGGGGTTCAAGGTAGGTCGGTGAGTTCGTCGACGATTTGCTGAATGTAGTAGAGCAACTGCGGATAACCGTTTGGGAAGCTCTTCCGATAGTTGCGGATGGCTCTGATCAGCTCCTCCTCTTTCTCTGAAAGTTTGATTTTTTCTTTTCGTTTTCTCATTGTGTTGCTTGTTTAATTTGACATCACAAATGTACTACGAATTTTCGTATTAAACAAATTTACAGGATAAAAAGATTACGAAAATTCGTATTTTAATAGTTTTAAATTAGGGTTGCTGCGGGTTGAGGCGTTCGGACCGCAATTTGTCAAGGGCCTCCTCGGCCTTCTTGCGCCGGATCCTGGCATCCTTCTCGTCAGCGATGGCGGAGTTGATTTTCTGCAGCAGTTCAAGCTCAGCCTCATTCTCCTTGATTTGCCGGTTGAGAGAACGGGAGAAGTAATTGTAAAGGGCCTCGTCACATTCCCTACGATAGTTTTTCACTATTTCTCTGGCACTCTCGGCAACGTTTTTTAGATTGACGGTAGACAACCATACAAAGATATATTCAAGGGGAAGGCAATACATTTCATACTGCTTGCCGTCGGACCTCAAGCCCCCAACTGAAGATAGGATATCATCCTCATATATTTTGTCTCGTTGGCGCTTGTAGTCTATTCCGAGCGCAGAGCAAATAGGTTTAATCGGTACGAAAATATTACCGTCAGATGTGACTTCGGCGAAAATTTCAACGCCATTGATTGTTGTAATGTGATTCAAAGCTGTTCTTTTTTCCTTCTGTTCGTTGCTCAATGTCGAGGGGTCGATTATAGGAAGGACAGTGGCCTTTACACTTGTCTTAATATAGTAATTCATATTTCCATATCCTCCGGAGGCCTTTACTTCACGGATTTGCAGCTGTAATAGATCCGGAGGCATGGCATCGCAGGAGCTACCTCGGTATTTAAACGTGTAACCAGGGAAGCGTATTTCTCCCCATTCATGCTTAGCCAAAATTTCACAGACGAGGTCTTTGACAGTATAGGGACTATCGAGAATAACATCGTAAGGAGCGGTCGCATCAGAACCGGTCGGACCGCATTGGATAAATTTCATCATATATACTAATTTAAAAAGATAATTTACTTGTGATTTCGAAAAGTTTGTCAAATATTTCGTTGACTTGTTTCATATATTCTTGAAAAACTCTTCGCCGAAAAGCCATTCAAAAACGGCTTCATCTCCGGCAAATATTTCACTATTGCCAAGCACAAGGGATATTTCCTTGACTTCGGCATATTTCGTTCTGATAGCTTCTCTCTGCTCCTCGCTCAGTGTCGCGGGATTGATGATAGGGTTCATATTTCTTCCATTTCGTCTATTGTGTATTGGCAATTCAAGGCATCTCTTTCAGAGATGTTGCTGCCGAGCCAATCCAACGCCTCGGGATGATGCAACTCGCCATCGCTGATTTCGCCACTATGGTTTTCGCAGAGGTCGTCAAGTTGTTTGTAGACTTCCTCAGGCACTTCACGTTCAAGCCATACATCATAGGTGCATGTAACTCGTATTGTTATTTTCTTTTTCATTGCTTATCTTTTGTTTTGTTAGTTTCAATTAGCTTTAATGCAGCCTCGATTCCGGCTGAGAGCGCGGATGCGTAGTCAATCCATTCGGGAATATAATAATGAGAGAATCTTTTCTTTGAGATATTCAGGATTGGTTGCTATTTTTAAGAATTGCAAGCCGGTTTGCCGTCTCCATACTCGATAATGACTCAATCCAGTCTGATAACGATAAGCGAGCGCGTGGTTTCTCCTCCTGCATATCATGTTCATTCCCCACTATTGTGAGATTACCAGCCATAGCGATGGAGAGTGAGGTGCAAGCACTGCCCCAATCAATAATGAAGTTTGAAAACACATGGTCCCAATGAATGCAAGCCAAGTGCGAACGGACAAGGATGAAGACAATATCATCCTCATAGATCTCATGTCCATTGCAGTCTTTATGGCCGGTGAACTGCCCAACGGATCGGGGCTGCACCTCACATTCATCATAACTGTCACGGTCATTCACCAATATGGCAGTACGTCTGCCATCCGAAGAGTGTACCAAATCACCATATAGCCACTCACCGGTATGGATGTCTTTGCCTCTAAATTTAAATGGTCTATTCATCTTTCAGCATATATTATAATTTCAATTTTGGGTGACTGTCAAGCCTCTGCGCTCTTATCCGTGCAAGATGCTCCTCGGCACTGCGTCGACGTGCTTTAGCCTCCTTCTCATTTACGATAGCCTCGTTAACCGCTCTTAGAGCAACAATCTCCTCCTCATTGGATTCAATCTGTTCGCGTAGGGAACCGGTGAAATGCTGATAGAGGGCATCATAACACTCACGTTGAAAATCGGCAACCTGTTCTCTTTTGGATTCAGTCACCATATTTGCATCTATCGTGAACAGCCATCCATAGATATATTCCAAAGGAAGGCAAAGCATTTCCCGGACTTTTCCATCGGCAGCAACTACCTTTAAGGTAAAGGCAGTTGAACTTAAAATGTAATGGCGTTCGATTCGTTGACGCTGTCCTTCAGCATCCACTCCAATAGCAGTGCAAATCGGTTTGACAGGCACATAAAAATTTGATTTGTCATCTTTCACGGCATAAATATCAATGCCGTTCACTGTCGAGATAAATAATTCCTTGTTCATGATCCAATTATTGTAATTAGTAAGTTAGTATCTTATTCTTCCGCCTCGTCTTCGGCTGTGACATCGACTTCGAGGTTAATATTGTAAGCCTCCTTCAAGGCAAGATAGTCGAAGGCAAGCGCCCAGTCGACGCGCGATGTCTGCCGGACACCGGTAACACCCGGACCTGATGGCACAGGAACGGTAGCCTCTCGAGGGTTTGAATAGTTCTGAAAGCGGACTGCATTTTTAAACCCAAGGTATTCCTTGGAGTTCTCCAGATAGAATCTGAGAGATTCGACCGGGAGGGTGGTGTCGCCGACCGCCTTACCATTTTTCTTATAGAGCATCATCACGCGCTTTGTCGACAGATAAAGCACAGGTCGCGCCACAGGCCACACGATCTTGTCGGCCAAACCGCGTCCGGAGAAAGATTTCTCATACTTGATACGGTAGTCGGACCCGAAAAATATCTCCCCGTTCTGATGGAGGAAGTCGACCGCCTGCCAGAAGGCCGAAATCTCGTTCGTCGACTTGCATTCCGAATCCTGACGCTTGATTGCAGCTATACAGATTGAAAGCATGTCGGCATAATCGAAGCTGACATCTATGACCGGCTGAAGAGTCCTGAAAGCTGACAAAGGTATCACCCAATTGCGAAGGATACGGTCTTCAACGGGAGCTCCGGCAAGACCGTCGAGGACATCTGTCAGTGCCATCTTATAGTAGGATGGGAACTCCGCCTCAAACCTCTTGCGATGTTTGAGCAACTGCAATACAAGATGGGAGCAACCGGCATCACGCATCTGCTTAAGTTCGTCGAAACGGCGTTTAGCCTCAGGAGAGAATTCCGATTTATTGAACGTACAGAACAGCAGACGGGAGAAGATTGCGATGTCGATTGTCGGCATCTCCTGACCCGACAGAATGATTCCGCAGTCAACCGCCGTGGTCTGACGCTTCTTGTCGCGGTCCATATTCATGCGAGTACGGCCAACCCCGTCATAGAGACCCTTAAGGATCTCGCGTCGCTGAAGCTCGATGGAGTTCTTGTACTCATCAAGGTGGACAAGGGCATTCGAGCACTGGGCTATAACATCGCCCAAGGCAGCCTCCGTCGAAGTGGATATATTGGGTGGCTCATTCTTGATGATGAAGAACGACATGAGCGAGTGGCCAAGCTCCGATTTACCGGATCCTTTAGGCCCGAACAGATTCAGCAGAGGAAAATTCTTGGTTATAGAAGTCACTACATCCTTGAAGAGAGTGGCCAAAAAGAAACATATACCAATCTTACCGTTGTCACCGAACACCTCGATGAGCTTATCAGAATACTTTCGCAGAGTGACACTTGAAAAGTTGGTGTGGACAAAACGTCTTTCGAACTGAAACAGGTCTCTCTGATCCTGAAAGATTCTTGAAGCAGCCGGAAGGTAGAAATTGCCGACATCGCCAAGACGTACGATTCCGTATTCGTCCACGGGATACCACTGACCCTCGAACTGGACACCATTGCCAAAAGCGAAGAAGCCTTTTTTCTGCCATCCGAGCTGAGTAATCTCCGTGGCGGTCTCCGTATTCTCATAAAGGAACTCCTTCAGACGGTTCAGCTCCGCAGCTCCAACTTTCCAAATAAAGTTGCCGGCACCCTCCGTCTTGCATCTGAAGCTCTGAATCGACACAAGCTCATCGATACGGAACTCCATGATCTTTTCATAGCCACGGATATTTGTCAGCTTATAGAGACGCTTCGGGTTCATCTGATCCTGAATATGGAAAAGCGGTTCCATGACGAAGTTCGACCATTCGCGGTCATCACCATCCTTTGACATGGCCCAATACTGATTGCCTCTGACCTCAAAGCCGTAACGTTGATAGAACTCACGGTCAAGCATCTTTGAGCCCGGCTGCCTGGATTTACCAGTAACATTCTCCGCCACCTTTTCATTGATGACATTCTTAAGAATGTTGGCAGGAATATTCAGGGTCTTGCTCAGTTGCTTGACATACATCTCAATCCTCAGCTTATCGTCGATGCGGGCAAGAAGGACTGAAATAGTTTTCACGACCTCCGCCCGCTCAGCTGTAGTAGCCTTACCAATTGAAAGCTTTGAAGCATACCAGAGAATGAAGTCTTCCTCCGTTATCTCATCGAGCATGGAGCGAGAGCGGAAATAACTGTCAGGGTCAGATTTCTCATCAGGATCCGAAACCGGAATCTCCTTCACCGTGACAGCAAATCCGGCTTCGATGGCAGCAAGTCCATTCTTGATGACGGATGCGATACCGCTTCCGTATGGTTCGCCTTTTGGCGGATCCATGTCCGGAATGAAGCACAGGCGTGGATTGTATCTGTGCAGTATCTTGAACTGGTTATCAGTCCAAGCAGATCCGAGAGGAGCAACAGTATTGTTGACCTCAAGAGACTGCAAGCGCATGACATCCGGTGCACCCTCCACAAGATAGAACAATTCTTCCTTTGCACCCTGCCGGGCAGCGTTATGGATTCCAAAAATGGAACTGTTCTTGACATATACAGGGCTTTCGCATGAATTGATGTACTTAGGTTTGGAGTCATCAAGGACACGGGCAGTAAAGCCGATGACATTGCCGGACCTGTCCCGAATAGGAATGGTGACGCGGTTATAGAAACCATCATAGCACCGGCCATCCTTTTCACGCAGAAGTCCGGTTTTGACAAGTATCTCCTTGGAATAACCTCTTTCATCAAGATACTTGGCGAGCTCACGGCTACCGGGAGCAAACCCGATACGTTCCATTTCTACAAAACGCGCACCCCACCGCTTACGGGCATAGTCGAGAGCGAAGCGCGCACGGTCGTCATCGGCCATGATGCGCGAAGCGAAGAACTCCATGGCAGCATGATTTGCAGCATACATGGATTCTTTCTCCATTGCAAGTTTCTGCTCCTCCGGACTCTCCTTACGGTCGGTGTCCTCAATCTCGATGTGATATTCCTTGGCAAGCCATCTGACTGCCTCTGAATATGACATGTTGAGTTGCTTGCGGACAAAGGTGATGGCATCCCCACCCTCATGACAGCCGAAGCAATAGAACATGTTCCGGGAAGGAGTCACGACAAAGGATGGAGTCCTTTCATTGTGGAAAGGACAACAACCCTTAAGGCGCGAACCATCCTTGCGAAGCTCCACGAATTTTCCGACTACTTCCTCGATGCTACATGCATCAAGAAGCCTTTCCTTGTCGCGTTCGCTAATCATCGGCTTTGAATTTTATGTCGAAACCAACACATCCCCTAAGAGACGAAAAGCATTTCCCGGATTCAAGCCAGTAAGCAATTTTCTCACGGCCATCCGGCAATATGATAGTTCCACTCACATCCCATACAAAGCCCTCGACAAGACGTATATTTTCAAACTTAATATCGGAACGGCCGGCGATTGCCTCTTCCCATTCCCGAATGGTATGTCTTTTTCTCATGTCATACTTGTTTTTTAAACCGTGCTACAATCTGGGAAGTGTTCTTCAGATGCAGTCTTGCCTTGATGTGCTGTATATGATTCCGGACCGTCATGATAGAGATCTGAAGCTCCTCCCCTATCTCAGCCGGACACAAGCCTTCGGATAGAAGCTCGGCCACCTCCTGCTCCCTCGCCGAAAGACGAGTCTGAAGGACCGGTTTACATATCTCCCCTTCAAAAAGGCATTCACCACGCATTGGACATCTGACATCCTCGAAGTTGAATTCCCCGACACCATTGATGTCGTATGACAATGCATCATATTCACCGAAATTACATCTGATGAACCTATGCACAATCCGGAACTCGAAAAACTCCCGATTCCTTTCACTCCTGGAGTAAAGTTCGGACAGAGCTGTGAAAGCTCCCGGGTAAAGGTCACGGATTAGTATTAGCATCTCCTCCGTGACCTTACGGCAGCTTTGATCATAGACAAACATTGGTTTGTCGTATGGCTTCACATTGATGCTCCCGTCCGGACAATTATAGAATTCCGTCTTTTCGAGCATGTTCAAAACGTGAGATGATTTCTTGAATTTTCCTTCGTTCCAGAATTTTAAACCTGTTGGCTTTTCATTTTACATAAAAACCAGAGTACGAAATCCCAGTTTCTTTCAAAATCTCATCTCTCAAATATCGTCTCTCGTCGTTAGAGAGGGAATTGTAATAGTCAATAGTAATCATAAGCCTAAAATCTCATTAATAAATTTGGTCTAAACCTAAAAATAGATTAATTTTAGACTACAAATGTAAGGAATAACTTAGAAATCTAAGATAAAAATTAGGAAATATCTAAGATATTCCTTAGTTAAATAATGTTATATTATGTTTAATCCACAGAAAGTCATAGAGTTATTAGAAGCTTCCGGAACGAAGAAAAAAGATTTCCTTGATGAGATAACAAAGAGTCATAACGGAGCACTTGCACCTGTTCTTGAAGCCGACATCAGAGTATCAAAACTTGAAAAGATAGCTGATTTTTTTGGCGTTTCTATTGATACATTCTTTGAAAGAGAGGTGTCAAATCATGGAGTCATAGTTGGTGGATCCGGAAATAAGGTGAGCCATCTGAATATTGGTCAGCCGTCAAAAGATGGCAATAATCAAGATGCGCTTATAAAAGAAAAAGAGAAGCAGATTAGAAATTTAGAAGCCCTGTTAAAAGAAAAAGATGAGCGGATAGCACTTCAAAATGATCTGATAATTATGTTAAAAAATCAAATATCCAATCAAAAACAGGACTTTGATAGATCTCCAGAAATTTAGACAAATTTCAGACAAACCCAATAAAAATAACAAATGAAAGAGGTTGCAGGATAACGATTTGGAGAGCGTAAATTTAGAAAAAATCTCCCTGTCTTTCCGCAAAATCCAAATTAAAAGCCTCATAATCAGACAATTATGAGGCTTTTAATTTTTAGTATCAGACAAAAGTAAGACATCGGTAAGGAGAGACAAAAGTTAATTTTGGCACTGCAAACTGACGACAAGCTTTTGGAAAAATTTACAGTAAAAATCGGTTATAAAAAAAGGCTGCCATAATGGCAGCCTTCCTTGTCTTAAAGATTTGAATGGATTAATGATGATGTTTTTGATATTAATCTTTTGTATCTTCTGACCTTCTGTCTTTTTGTACCTTTCTCTGATATTTAATGCACAGTAATTACAGCTTGTGCCATAATTTACTTGAAATTAATCTTTTGTAGCTTCTGATCTTCTGTCTTTTTGTACCTTTCTCTGATACTTTAATGCACAGTAATTATGATTCCGGCTGGCTTCCCCTACCTTCCCGTCAGGATGGTTTTGATATCGTGGAGTTTGTTGAGGGCGGCCATGGGGGTGAGGTTGTTGATGTCGATGTCGAGGATCTCATCGCGGAGCTGAGCGAGAACAGGGTCATCGAGCTGGAAGAAAGAGAGCTGTACCCCCTCTGCACCGTCGGCGACTCCCGCGAGGTTCTTGGCCACCTTGTCGTCACTGTCGCGGTTCACTTTTTCAAGATGTGCGAGAACCTCATCGGCACGTTTCACAATCGACTGCGGCATACCGGCGAGCTTCGCAACATGGATACCGAAACTGTGTTCGCTTCCACCGCGCGCGAGTTTGCGGAGAAATACAACCTTACCGTCGATTTCACGCACGGATACATTGAAATTCACCACGCGGCTGAAACTCTTCTCCATCTCGTTAAGCTCGTGGTAATGAGTGGCAAACAATGTCTTCGGATGGGCTGAACCATGCTCGTGGATATGCTCGACGATGGCCCATGCGATAGAGATACCGTCGTAGGTCGATGTGCCACGGCCAAGCTCGTCGAAGAGGATGAGCGAACGTTCGCTCATATTGTTGAGGATTGAAGCCGCTTCGTTCATCTCAACCATGAATGTGGATTCGCCGAGCGAGATATTGTCGCTTGCGCCTACGCGGGTGAAAATCTTGTCGACAACACCGATGTGTGCGCTCTCAGCGGCGACAAACGAGCCAATCTGTGCAAGCAGCACATTGAGAGCCGTCTGGCGCAAGAGTGCCGACTTACCCGACATGTTCGGACCGGTTATCATCATGATTTGTGTACCGTTGTTGGCAAGATTCACAGTGTTGGTGATATATGGCTCGCCTGCAGGGAGTTCCTTTTCTATGACCGGATGGCGACCCTCGACGATGGAGAGTTCGAGCGAATCGTCCACGACAGGGCGGTTGTAGCGGTTCTCAAGCGCCACGCGGGTGAAGGAACTGAACACGTCGAGCCGTGCTATCATCTGGGCATCAAGGAGTATGGCGGGGATATAGGCGCATAGGTCATGGACGAGTGCCGAGTAGATGCGCTGCTCTATGATGGCAATCCTGTCCTGCGCGCCGAGGATTTTTTCCTCATATTCCTTAAGCTCCTGAGTTATATAGCGCTCGGCGTTGACAAGGGTCTGCTTGCGTATCCACTCCGCCGGGACCTTGTCGCGATGGGTATTGGTCACCTCTATGTAGTAGCCAAACACATTGTTATAGGCCACTTTGAGCGACGGTATGCCCGTCAGTGCGCTCTCACGCTGCTGAAGTTTCAGCAGATAATCCTTTCCTTTATATGCAATCTCCCGCAGTTCGTCAAGTTCGGCATCCACACCGTCGTTGATGACCGGCCCACGGTTGAGCGCCGTCGGAGGGTCGGGGAGGATTTCACGCCCGATGCGCTCGGCTATACCGGTGCAAGGGTTGAGCTGTTCGCCAATGGCTGCGAGGGCCGGTTGGGCCGAGTCGACGCAGATTTTACGAATGGGCTCAATCATCGAGAGCGCATGGCGGAGCTGGACGAGTTCGCGAGGATTGACGCGTCCGGCCGACACCTTGGCAATGAGGCGTTCGAGGTCACCTATCTGGCTCAACGCATCCTTAAGCGCCTCGCGCTCTTCGGGTTGACGGAAGAAATATTCAACGATGTCGAGGCGGCGGTTGATTTCCCTCGCATCCTTGAGCGGGAACAGCACCCACCGGCGCAGCAGACGCGCACCCATCGGGCTGACCGTGCGGTCGATGACATCGAGCAGGCTCTTGCCATCCTCGCTCATAGTGTTCACCAGTTCGAGGTTGCGGACAGTGAAGCGGTCGAGCCTGACAGCCTTTTCCTCCTCGACGCGGGCAATGGAGGTGATATGTGAAATCTGTGTGTGCTGGGTGATGTCGAGATAGTGGAGGATGGCACCTGCAGCCACAACCGCAGCGGGCATGGCGTGGATTCCGAAACCTTTCAGCGAGTTGGTCTCGAACTGTTTGAGCAGACGGTCCATTGCTGCGTCGTCGGTAAACACCCAGTCGTCAAGTTCGAAAGCAAGATAGTGCTCGGCAAAACTCTCCTCTATGAGTTTCTTTTTTCCGCGCTCGACGAGCACCTCCTTCGGGGCGAAGTTTGCGAGGAGCTTCTCGATATAGTCGGTGGAACCTTCGGCGGCGAGAAATTCGCCGGTGGAGATGTCGAGGAATGCCACTCCGACATTGTGTTTGGTAAAATTCAGCGCGGCAAGGAAGTTGTTTTCGCGATTGTTGAGGAGGGTATCATTGATGGATACACCGGGAGTCACCAGTTCGGTGATTCCGCGCTTGACGAGCTTTTTGGTTGTCTTTGGGTCCTCGAGTTGTTCGCAGATGGCCACACGTTTTCCGGCCCTCACGAGCTTTGGCAGATAGGTGTCGAGGGCGTGATGGGGGAAGCCTGCGAGTTCGACAAACTGAGCCGAACCGTTGGCACGGCGTGTCAGCGTGATTCCGAGAATCTCGGATGCCGCGATCGCATCCTCAGAGAAAGTTTCGTAGAAGTCGCCCACCCGGAAAAGGAGAACTGCGTCGGGATGTTTCTCCTTCATTGCCATATACTGCTTCATCAGCGGTGTCTCAACTATCTTTTTTGCCATGCGAGTGTCTGTGATTTTTGTTTTGGGAGTACAAATTTATAAACTTTCATCGAAAAAAGATAACCCGTTCGTAGACATAATTAAACAATTATACCTAATTTTGTTTTCTATCAATGATGATATGCCGCTCCATTCATTGCCTGTTCTTTGCATCAGACGGACGGGAGTGAATAAGAAATACATCCACCGTTTCACCGTTAACTAACCTACAAAACCATCCATTATGAAATCTTCAACCGTCATTTCTGCCGGGCTGATAGCCGTCGGCATTGTGATTCTCGGCTTTCTACTCAAGGCCGGTATCGACAACATCGCTTTCCGTGACCGTGAAGTGACCGTACGCGGTCTGGCCGAACGTGAGGTTCCCGCCGATCTCGTCACATGGCCCATCACCTACTCTCTTGCGGGCAACGACCTCCAGACAATCTACAATAAGGTCAGCGCCAACAACGACATCATTGTAAAATTCCTGACATCCAACGGCATAAGCTCAGATGAAATCTCAGTGAATCCGCCGGACACCTACGATGCCACATCGAACCGCTACCGCTCGGATTCCTTTGCCTATAACTATTCAATCAACTGCACCGTCACAGTGACCACCAAGAAAGTTCAGAAGGTGCGCGAGCTTCTCAACCGTCAGTCCGAACTGCTGAAAGAGGGTATCGCATTCTCGAATTCCTACATCAACTATCAGTTCACAGGTCTGAACTCCATCAAACCTGAGATGATAGCGGAGGCTACAAAGAATGCCCGTGCCGCAGCCGACCAGTTTGCCGCCGACAGCGAGAGCCGTGTCGGAAAAATCAAGACAGCATCACAGGGTCAGTTCTCGATTGAGGACAGCGACTCCTCAACCCCCTTCATCAAGAAAGTCCGTGTCGTCTCCACAATCGTCTACTATCTCGAAGACTAATTTTCCTGAATAAACTATAGCAGAGAAAGGCACAAAAGGACATAAGGCCAGAAGGGACATAAGTTTTATTTTTGGAGAGTGAATTATATTTGATTTAATTTCTCTCTTAAATAAAACTTATGTCCCTTCTGGCCTTATGTCCTTTTGTACCCTTCCCGAAAAAACTTTCCGGCAAAGGCTATTTTCGATTGTAGAAGCGGAGGACTCTGTTGCGCAGGATGAGTTCATACTTGGCCTGTACCTGCTGGGCGAGAGTGGTGATATAGTCCGAGCGTGTCTGTTCCCATTCGGTCGCGTTGGCCTTGCCGTAGGTGTACTTCTCGGTCATTGCATCGAGCGCAGCTTTCGAAGCATTAACGGCAATCTTTCCTGCCTCATACTTCTTCTCTGCCCCGAGAGCCTGCTGATAGGCCAGACGGATGGAGCGGTGAAGCTCGCTTTCCTGCTGGGCAACCTGAATCTGTGCGGAAAGCTTCCTTGCCTTGGCCTGACGGACCTGATTGCGCGTTGAGAACGCATCGAAGATTGGAACTTGCAGCGAGAACCCGAGACTTTTCGAGAAGTTGTCGCGCATCTGGGAACCGAACGATTTTCCCTCATCCCCTGAAACAGTATAGTAGCTGCTGCCGAGACCTGCGCTGAAACTGAGTCGGGGAAGATAGCCGCTTTTCGCAAGGGTCATGGCATCGTCGGCAACCTTGACGCCCTGACGGGCGGCACGGATGGCGGGATAGTTGGCAAGTGCATTATTATAGACCTCCTCGGCGTTGAGCAGGGCCATTGCTTCGTCGTCGATGGGCTGCACGTCGAATCCATCGATGTCATCGAGTTCGAGCGCCTTGGCCAATTCGATGAGCGAAGTCTGGAGGTCGTTTTCCGAGTTTACGACCTGCACCTCGTTCTGTGCAACCTGCGATTCGGCTTGAATGACATCCACTTCCGGCACCTTGCCACCTTCGAGGAGGATGCGCTGACGGTCGAGCTGCACATTGGACAGGCGCAGTTGTTCGCGGCTCACCTCAAGCATCTCCTTGTTGAAAAGCACCTGGAGATAGGAGGTGATGACGCTCAGTCTCACCTCATCGCGCGAGGCTTCCGTCTGCAGTTCGGTCATGCTCAGATTGGATTTCGAGTATTTGAGCTGACGGATGTTGCGCAGCCCCTGGAAAATCGGAAGCGACATCTGCGCGTTCCATGAGAACATTGAAGTGTTGCGGTTGGCGTATGTGTTGGCCGAGGTCAGACCGCGTCCGAAATCCCAGTTCTGCCCGGCTCCTGCCGAGAGATTGGGGAGGAATGCATCCTTGGCCTCCGTCACCGACAGTTCGCTCTGCAATTGGTTGACTTCCGCAGCCTTGATGTTGAGATTGTGGTCGAGAGCATAGTTCACGCAACTGTCGAGGCTCCACGCCTCTGCACCGGCTGCATGGCTCATTCCGGCCATGACAATGATTGAAAATATGATGCGTTTCATCTTCTGTAGTCGTTTTGTGAATGGTGTCGGCTGTCAGTCGGCCTATTTGTTCTTGACGGCTGCGCCACGGAGTTTGACCTCCTTGTCGATACCGCTGTTGACCTGAATGTTGATACCGTCTGATGTACCTGTCGTAATCACTGTGCGCTCGAATTTCTGTTCGGGCAGACTGTCGGTCATGACATAGACGAAGGTGCTGTCGCCCACCCATTCGATGACGCTTTCGGGGATGGTCAACACATCCTCTGCCCTGCTGAGGCTCACTGATGCGTTCGCGCTGTAGCCCGCGCGCAGATGCTGACCTTCCGGCACATTGATTGCAGCTTTGATTTCAAAGGTGTTGGCGCCGTTGGTCTCCACACCCTTCGGTGCGATAAGCTCGATGACAGCATCGAGTTTTAGGTCGGGAAGCGCTCCGATTGAAATTTCCATCGGCTGACCGACTGAGAGCAGACCCACTTCGGTCTCGTCAACCTTACCCTCGAAGATGAGGTTGTTCATGTCGGCTACGGTGGCGATGGTGGTTCCGTCGTTCATCGTATTGGCCTGGATTACGGAGCTACCGACCTTCACGGGCACGTCGAGCACAAGACCTGTGATTGTTGCGCGCACGAGAGTGTTACTCTCCTTGGCATTTGTCTTCGATACACCTTCCTTCACGATTGAATAGGCATCCTCGGCAGCGTTCAGCTCTGCCTTGGCCTGAGCGAGTGCGGTGGCTGTATTCTCAAAATCCTCGCGGCTTATCACCTTCTTGTCATAGAGCAGTTGATTGCGTTCATGCTTCACCCGTGCGTCTTCAAGGCTGATTTTTGCGGTATTGACGCGCGAGAGAGCCGATGAAAGCTGACCCTCATCGGGAACAACCTTGATTTTGGCAATGATGTCGCCGGTCTGCACCATATCGCCCTCCTCTACATTGATTTCGGAGATGATACCCGACACCTGCGGCTTGATCTCAATCTCGTCGCGCGGCTCGATTTTACCTGTCAGCACGGTATTGCGCTCAATAGTCCCCGTGGTCGGACTGACAAATTCAAACATCTCCTTGTCAGGCTGCGACTTCACGAAAAGATACACGAAAGTACCGATAAATATTGCGGCGATCAAACACCACATAAAAATCCGCAAAAACTTCTTCATTGCTTTCTGATATGATTATGATTATTATTTTTTATGAATAGTTCTTGTTAATAGTTCTTTTTATATAATTGACTCTCTTCCTTCAAAAACCAAAGCCTTTAATCAGCTCTTAAACAGTCATTAAAATCATCAAAGTCATTAAAGTCATCAGAGACATCGGAGTCATTAAAGTCGTCAAAGCAATAGCTCTCTATACTCTATACTTCAACCTCTATACTTTAATAACCTCTATACTCTATACTTTAACCTCTATACTTTATTTCTGGCTTAACGCCTCAATAGGCTTGATTCTCATAGCCTTTATGGCAGGGATAAGTCCCGCCGCAGTTCCGAGTACGAGGAAAGTCACGAGTATATAGACTGCTTGCATGAACGAAAGCTGGAAGGCAATCACTCCGCGGTCGTCCGCGAAGATATGTTCGGCACCCGCAAGCAGGATGATGGCGAAACAGATTCCCGCAACACCGGCTATGGTCGTCAGCACCATACTCTCCGAGAGAATCTGAATGATGATGTCGCGCGGTTTCGCTCCGATCGCACGGCGGATACCAATCTCATGTGTGCGCTCACGCACTATGATCCACATGATATTGCCAACGCCGATGATACCTGACAGAAGCGTTCCGGCACCGACCACGAGGGCAAGCAGCGTTATGCCGAGAAACACATTGTCGACCATCTTGAACTGTTCCGACACGTCGAAGTAATACATCGCCCCTTCATCGTCCGGCGCGACGGGATGATTGCGCGCAATGAGCCGTCGGACGGTCTTTTCATAATCACCCGGTGCATAACCGCTCTTGAACGTCATCATGAACATCCCGACCTTCGTGCCAAGGTTGTAGTTGGCGCGCATGGAATTGTAGGGGATGATAATCGACTCGTCGAGCTCCGCACCCATACGGATTTCCGAAGTCTGTCCGGCAATGCCGACAACTTTATAATATATGCCGTTGAGCGATATTTCCTTACCTATTCCCGACTCCTTGCCGAAAAGTTCATCCGCCGCCTTCTTGCCAACGACGCATACTTTTCGCGAACGTGTGTTGTCAGCCTCGTTTATGAATCGTCCCTCATAGATTTTGGGGACGAAAATCTTGTCATAGTCGCTCTCGACGCCCGTCAGCATCGCATTGGTGCTGTTCTGTCCGTAGAGCGCATTGGCCCAGAGATTGTTGACAGCCGATGATGATTCTATTTCCGGCACGGCACGGCGGATATTGATGATGTCCTGAAGGTTGAGTTCGAGCGACATTCCCTTGTTGAAACCTGCGTATGGCTTTGTGGTGCGTCCGGGAAAGACAATCGCCACATTTGTCGCGAAGCCCTCGAAGTTTCGGCTCATGAAGCTTTTCAGTCCTTTCGAACCACCCATGAGCATGGCGAGGATGGCCGTACCCCAGAAGATGCCGAACGCCGTCATGAACGTGCGTGTCTTGTTCTGGGCAAGCGTGGTGCCTATCTCGCGCCAGTTTTCTATGTCAAATATAGGATTTTTCATTGTTCATAAAACGTGATTGAGTGGAGAGGAACCTCGCCTGTTATTCATCTCGGAGGGCTTCGACAGGTTTGATTTTCAGTGATTTCATCGCAGGGAAGAGTCCGGCGAAAGCTCCTGCGATTATGAGCACGACTGTCACCTGGATGGCTATTGCGATGTCTACCGTCGGGTCCTTCAGCGGTGAGCGCTCACCTCCGGCTGCAACAAGCATTCCGATACCTTCCGAAACGAGCATACCGAGGACAATGCCGACATAGCCGAACAGAGTGGTGATGGCAACGCTTTCAAGTATAATCTGACGCAGGATGCTGCGTGGTTTTGCTCCGATGGCGCGACGGACACCGATTTCATGGGTGCGTTCGCGGACAGAGACAAACATGATGTTGCTCACACCGACAATACCCGAGAGCATGGTCAGCAGACCGATTATCCACACGGCCATTCCTATCGCTCCCATCGCCGTCGAGGTGGTCAGATAGTCCGAGAATCGGTTCCATATCCAGAGCGAACCGTTGTCGTCCTCGGCGAAAGTGTGCTGGCGGCCGAGTGTCGAGCGGAATCCTTTTTCCGCGTTCTCGCTCTCTTCAAGAGTCTTGACACCGCTGAGTTTGACGGTGATATTGTTGACCTTGTCCGACCCACCGCTCATAGCGCGGGCGGTGGAGTATGGAATATATACATCCCTGCGCCACTCCTGCTTGTAGGTGCCCACGACTGTAAACGACAGGTCACTTATCTTCACCAACTGCCCGACCGGCTCTTTGTCGCCGAAAAGCGTCTTTGCTGATTCCTCGTTGACCACCACGACGCGGCGGCGCTGATTGATGTCGTTCTGGTTGATGAAACGGCCCTTCGTCATGTCAAGGCCACTGTTTCTCACCTCCGATGGATAGACACCACGGTAGCCGTCGGTCAGATAGTCCTTGGAACTTGTCACTTTGGCTGTATCATTGGAAATCTGGGCGATTACCTCCGACAGGACGTTCGCATTCTGCGATTCAAGCACCGCGAGGTCGCCATCCCTAAGCTGCACGCGGCGGTTTTCCTTTAATCCCTTATAGGCTTTCTGCGCGTAGCCACCGCGGATCGACACCGTTTCAGTGTCGCGCTGTCCGAACATGGATTCCATGCCGTTGACAAGCCCGCGCGAAACGCTCAGGAGCACTATGAGCAGGAATATTCCCCACGACACAGCAAAGCCCGTCAGCGCCGTGCGCAACTTATTGTTGCGCAGAGTAGCCATTATTTCACTTGCAAGATCAAACATATCTCCTTGCCACTTTACTTAATACTTTATCCTTATTACTTAGTACTTAATACTTAAACTTAATACTTAAGCACACTTAATACTTTATCCTTACTACTTAATCCTTGTAAAAATGGCCTCAAGCCATTTTTACTACACTATTCTTCCGTCAACGATGCGGATGATGCGGTTGGTCTGCTCGCCAACACCAGGATCGTGTGTGACAATAACAATGGTCATTCCATCCGCATTCAGGTCGCGGAACACCTGCATAACCTCCTTCGACGTCTTCGAGTCGAGCGCACCTGTCGGTTCGTCGGCGAGGATAATCGAGGGGTTGGTGATAAGAGCGCGGGCAATGGCCACACGCTGCTTCTGTCCGCCTGAAAGTTCGCTCGGAAGATGGGTGGCACGGTCAGCCATGCCCATGCGTTCGAGTTGCTCCATTGCAAGCTTGTTGCGCTGTCGGCGCGACACTCCGCGATAGAACAGCGGCAGGGCGACGTTTTCAAGCGCGTTCTTGTAGTTAATGAGATTGAACGACTGGAACACGAAACCTATCATATAGTTGCGCAGGTCGGCAGCCTTGTTCTCGCTGAGATCCTTGATGAGTACACCGTCGAGATAGTATTCTCCCGAATCATAATTGTCAAGGATGCCGAGGATGTTGAGCAGGGTGGATTTGCCGGAGCCGGAAGCTCCCATGATGGAGACAAGCTCACCTTTGTCGATGGAGAGGTTGACGTCCTTAAGTACATGCAGAGGCACTGCGCCGGGGTAGGATTTGTTAATATCTTTCAGGCTTATTATCATAGTTGAATCTTGATGTCGTGATTGATTTTCAATACCTTGTCAAGGGGATTGGTGGAAACGGTTTACACTCAATTAGACGCAAGCCGTCTAAAATAGTTACACATTTGCAGGAAAAAATCTTATAAATCCTTATCTTTGTAACGAAAATCAGCCTGATTGTCGGCATGAACACTTTGTCGGACAATGACTTAACGGCTCATATCATAACTAATGTTAAATTTGATCCAACCATCATGAAATTTATATCCTGGAATGTCAATGGCCTGCGCGCGGTATGCGGCAAAGGCTTCAACGACATATTCGCGTCGCTCGACGCAGATTTCTTCTGCCTGCAGGAAACCAAACTCAGCCCCGGAGCGCTTGAACTCGAATTCGAGGGCTATAAGTCCTACTGGAACCTCGCTGACCGCAAAGGTTATTCCGGCACCGCCATCTATACCCGCCATGAACCCCTCAATGTGACCTACGGCATCGGGGTCGATGAACATGACCACGAGGGGCGCGTCATCACCCTCGAGATGGACGACTATTTCCTCGTGACCGTCTACACTCCCAACTCGCAGGGTGAGCTTGCCCGTCTCCCCTACCGCATGGTGTGGGAGGAGGCTTTCCGCGACTACATCGCGAAGCTCGATGCCGTGAAACCTGTCATCATCTGCGGCGACATGAATGTGGCCCACAAGGAAATAGACCTGAAGAATCCAAAGACCAACACGCGCAACGCCGGTTTCACCGACGAGGAGCGCGGTGAGTTCTCGAAGCTCCTCGAACAGGGCTTCATCGATACTTTCCGTGCCATCCATCCCGATCTGGAGGAGGCTTACACATGGTGGAGCTACCGTGCGAGAGCAAGGGAGAAGAACGTCGGGTGGCGTATCGACTACTTCCTCATCAGCTCGCGCCTCGCTCCGCGCCTTGCGGATGCCAATATCCGTGCCGACATCCTCGGCTCCGACCACTGCCCGGTCGAACTCTACCTGAAATAACCCACTTTTTTTGCTAATCAAAAGATAGTAGGTACATAAATTCATAAATAACAAAAATAACAGACTTTCCTATCATCATTAATCAGATGGAAAAGTCTGTTATTTTTGTTATTTATGAATTTATGTACCTAAGCTGAAAAAATTTTTTCAGATTTTAACCTTGATGGTCTTGAGGTCTTTGGCGGCGCTCGATGAGCCTACCATGAGTTCATATTCACCGGGAACGACACGCATTTCCTGAGCGGCCTCATCCCAGTTCTCGAAGAGATTGCGGGGGAAATCAATCTCCACATCCTTGCTTTCGCCGGGAGCAAGATCGACGCGGGCATAGCCGCGCAGGGTCTTGTTGGGACCGGCTGTATCGGCGGGACGACGCATGTAGACCTGCACGATTTCAGTTCCTTCACGCTTGCCGGTGTTCTTCACACGGACCTTCACCTTGTCGTTCTTGTAGGTCGGCTTGGAGATGTCGAAAGTGGTGTAGCTCAGACCGTGGCCGAACTGATAGAGGGGCTCCTGCTTCATGTAGCGGTATGTGCGTCCTGCCATCAGGTAATCGTCAAAACCGGGGAGCTGCGAGTCATCCTTGTAGAAGGTGACGGGGAGCTTGCCCGAGGGGTTGTAATCGCCGAAAAGCACGTCGGCTATGGCATGACCGCCCTGCTCACCGGGATACCATGCCTGAAGAATGGCATCGCAGATTTCATTTTCGGGAGTGAGAGCCACGGCGCTACCGCTGCAGTTCACCAACACAATCTTCTTTCCGGCTTCGTGGAGCGCGCGGATGATTTCGCGCTGAGGAGCGGGAAGCTCGATAGAGGTGCGGTCACCGTCGTCAAATCCCGGTTCGCGGACCTTGGCCTCCTCGCGTTCGTAGGCAGGCGAGATACCGCCGACAAAAATCACCACCTCAGCATCCTTGGCCTGTGCGACAGCATCGGCGGGAGTTACCTCGCGGGTGCGGAGGATGTCGAAGTTGAGGGTCGCATCGTCCTCAAGCTGCATGTAGTCCACCTGAATGTCATACTTCTGACCCTTCTTCACCTTGAATTCGCGTTCGCGGAAACCAAGCGGATCGGTCTTCCAACGGTTGTGGACGGTGTCGCCGTTGATGATGATGCGCAGACCGTCGTCGTTATTGTAGACCATATTGAGTGTCTCGTCACGGTCGGCAACATAGCTACCCTTGATGCTTGTGGTGAAGTTGGTGAGGTTCACACCGGGGGCGAAGACGGTGTTGCCACCGTTGTCAAGCTGAATGGGGGCGGTGTAGATGGTCTCCACGACGGGTTTGCCCTCCATAGTTGTATTGTTCCAGTAGGCGGCTTCCATGCCCTGACGGCCTTTGGAATCAGTGAGGCTGCCAAACACGCTCTCTCTGTCGGTCATCTGAGTGACGGCACAGGCGCGGCTATAAGGGAGCTTGCGACCGGTGCGGGCATTGAGACCTTCGAGGGCAGTGACAGTGTGGCCGGGCTGACCGTAGTAGATACCCCACATCATTGTGGAGTCAGCAGCGTTGGGGCCCATAACCATGATATTCTTCGCATCGGACGAGAGGGGAAGGATACCGTTGTTTTTCAGAAGCACCATCTGTTCGCGTCCCATCTTGCGGGCAAGGTCGCGATGCTCCTTAGAACTGACAACGCTCATCGGGATAGAGGTCCACGAGACGAGCGAGTCAGGGTCGAAATCGCCGAGCTCGAAACGGCCTTTGAGGAGGCGCTTCACGCTCACGTCGAGATCCGACTCCTTGATGTCGCCGCGCTTCACGGCTGCCGGAAGATTCTTGTAGACGCTACCACACTCGACATCAGTTCCGCTGAGCACACCCAATGCCGAAGCTGCCTCTGCATCCTTCGACACTTCGTGACGGCCGGGACGATAGAAGTCACCGATAGCACCGCAGTCGCTGACGACGAGGCCGTCGAAGCCCCACTTGTAGCGGAGGATGGAGTTGAGAAGTTTGTCGGAGCCGCAGCAGGGGGAGCCTTCAAAGCGCTGATAGGCACACATGACCTGCTGAACGTTGCCATCCTGCACCAGCATCTTGAACGCGGGAAGATAGGTTTCCCAAAGCTCACGAGCGGGAAGATTCTCGATGTCGAAACGGTGACGGGTCTTCTCCGGACCGCTGTGGACTGCATAGTGCTTGGCACATGCGTGGAGTTTGTAATATTTGTCGGTTCCGTCGCCCTGCAGACCCTTCACCACGCGCAGACCCATGCGTCCGTTCATATAGGGATCCTCGCCGTAGGTCTCCTGACCGCGTCCCCAGCGGGGGTCACGGAATACGTTGATGTTAGGAGTCCAGAATGACAGGCATTTGTATTTTCCGACTTTGCCTTCCTTACGGGCGAGGGTATTCTTCGCACGGGCTTCGTCGCTGACGGCTGTGAACACCTCTTCTATAAGGTCGTCGTCAAAGGATGCGGCCATGCCAATACAAGAAGGGAACACTGTCGCGAGACCGTTGCGGCCCACTCCGTGAAGAGCCTCGCTCCACCAGTCGAATGCCGGAATGCCCAGACGCTCGATGGCCGGCGATGAGTTCATCATCAGCTTGGTTTTCTCTTCAAGCGTGAGGCGCTTGCAGAGGTCCTCGGCGCGTTCCTCGGCCGACAGTGAAGGGTTCTGATAGGGAAGCAGTTGCGCAGACATTGTCACGGGCAATCCCGCAAGGAGCGCAGCCGCAAAAAAATGCTTAAGTTTCATGGATTTTATAGAGTGATAATGATGTTTGACTACGTTACTTATATGCAAAGATAACTTTAAAAAATCGAAAAACCAAATCCTTAGACAAAAGCAAATTTGGCAGTTACGAGTTTTATTAGTACTTTTGTGCTATCTTAGATACAATATCATTTCATCCGAATCTAAATCAATCAAACATCTCATACCTTAAACCGGAAAATGAAAAAATTAAAGCTAATGCTCGCAGGCGTACTGTTGGCCACTTTCGGCTCGGTCTTCGCCTCAGCAGCCCCCGCAAAAAAAGCCAACGAAACTCCCAAGCATTACTCCGAGTGGCTGACACGCTCCGAAATGCAGCGCGTCCCCCAGAGTTACATGCTCGACTTCTCCAACCGTCCTAAATGGAGCTATGTGATGGGCATCGAGCTTGAATCAATGCTCGACACCTATCTGCGCTACGGCGGTGACGACATCAAGGACTATTGCATCCAGTACACCGACACCATGATTTCGCCCGACGGTGTCATCCGTGGCTATAAGCTCCTCGACTATAATCTCGACAACGTGCGCACAGGCCACTTCGTGACCCGCATGTATCAGCACTTCCCCGAAAACAAGAACCTCAAGGCCATGAACACCCTCATGCGTCAGCTCGAAGAGCAGCCCCGCACAAAGGAAGGTGTCTACTGGCACAAGGCCATCTACGCCTATCAGGTGTGGCTCGACGGTATCTTCATGGGTCTCCCCTACCGTGTGCTCACCGCTTCGACCATCTACACTCCCGAACTTGCCAAACCCATCTACGACGATGCCGTAGACCAGGTGAAGAGCACCTACGACCGCACCTACGATCCCAAGACCGGCCTTAACCGCCACGCATGGGATGAGAGCCGCGAGATGTTCTGGAGCGACAACGAGACCGGTCTTTCTCAGCACTGCTGGGGCCGCGCCGAGGGTTGGTACACAATGGCTCTCGTCGAGCTTCTCGACGTCCTCCCCGAGGACTATGAGCGTCGCGGTGAGGTCATCGACCTTCTAACCCGCACTTTCGACAACATCATCAAGTGGCAGGATCCCAAGACAGGTGTATGGTATCAGGTGATGGACTCCCCCGAAGGTGAAGGCAACTATCTCGAATCGACTTGCTCGTCAATGTTCGCCTACTCACTCCTCAAGGCTGCCCGCAAGGGTTGGGTGAAGGACCCCAAATATCTTGAGGCCGGCAAGAAAGCCTACGAGGGTATCATCGAGAACTTCATCCGCGAGGATTCCGACGGCACCATCTCGCTCACCGACTGCTGCGTTGTCGCAGGCCTCGGCCCGGGCATCAGCGATGCAGTGCTCAAAGCTGCTCCCAAGGTGAAGGAAAACAAGCGTCGCGACGGCTCATACGCCTACTATCTCAGCGAACCCATCCGCGACAATGACGCCAAGGGTGTCGGTCCGTTCATCTGGGCTTCGCTCGAAATGGAAGACCTCGGCTACAATGTCGATTCTTTCAAGAAGGCAAGAAAGAACGCTGCGAAGAAATTCTCTAAAAAGAAATAATCCCAAACTCTGCTAACCGAACTGATTTGACTTTCTATGGAAAGTTAAAATCAGTTCATTAATAGTAAGCGTTGAAAGTACTGTCTTAGTGACCCCCTGCCTAACATAAGGGACAACTTTCAAACGGAAACCCGCCACTACCAAAATGGCTTCCAAATCGGATGTAGGCTTTAAAATCAAAGCCATCACGAGCAGCTTCCAAATCGGAGGTATTTCCGGTGAGCTTGTCATAATTGTCAGGCCATCTCCGGTCAGCTTTCAAATCGGAGTCATCCTCCCGGTCGGCCTGCATAATGATTTCCAAGCCCACCCTGGTCGGCTTTCAAGCCAAAGCCATCCTCCCGGTCGGTTTCCCGCGAATAAGAACTACGCCTGATACTTTCAATCATCTTACAAACCTAAACCCCCGTTGCCCCGGTCCCCGACCGCGGGCAACGGTTTTTTATATCCCATACTTGACTTCCAACTGCAGGATGACACAGAGTTTCGGTAGTATGGTTGAGTTTCGGGAACTGGTGGGGTGAACTTCATGCATGTAGCTTGTTTCGGATATGGAGTCCGGAGGGCAGATACGGGTGTCCGCAGGACACCGATTTCTGCGTAACCCTGTACATCGGAGCGTAGCGGAGATGTGCAGGG
>NZ_CAJTMT010000008.1 GCF_910577345.1 uncultured Duncaniella sp. | reverse complement strand
GAGGTATATCCATTGTTGTGGTACATTTTAATGGCGTTTGTGGTACATCGTGAGAAGTGTACCACATCTTCATAAAACAGCCACCTTACAAGGCTTTCGAGGTGGCAAATCTTTAGCCACCTTGTCGTGTGCAAATCACTGAAAAATAATGAAATAAATCCTTTCGAGGTGGCAAAACATGGTACAATTTCTATTGCCACCTTTATGCACACCAGATACTTCAATATTTTGCTGCGATTGGGGATAGAGGGCATAAAGCAAAACCTCTGAAAATCGGTGATTTTCAGAGGTTTTCGTCGGATTGATAAACCCTTCTGTGATCCGCCTGGGGCTCGAACCCAGGACCCCAACATTAAAAGTGTTATTTTCAACGCCTCTTAATCGTGGTGGTTTGGTACACTTAAACCTTATATAAAACAAGCAATTAAATGTATATCAAATTCGGTTAATGCTTGGTTTAATATTCTTTAGTTTAACCTATGGTTTAACTTGTTGTATATCCAAGAGTAATTAATATTTTGTTAATTAAAAAGGTGGTTCTTCTTCGTTATATTCACATTCCATTCCATGAGGCTTGTTGTATATGTCCTCAATGCTTTCAGTTTCTTCTTCATAAGTCATGAAGCATGGTTGTAAATGGGAAGAAGGTTGGATGATAGGGTTATTCAATGACGTTGGGGTTGTTTCCATCATAAGAGGCACTGATTTGGTTGACCTTGTAGAGTCATTCCTTTCTAAGGTTATAAGTTTAACCTTTGGCAATATGAAATCAAGATACCCGCAAACCTCACGAAAGAAATCGAAATAACTGCCATGCAATCTTGTGATAATATCTATAGTAGAAAGATCTACTTGTAGTACATTGGCATATTTCAGTCTTATTCTTTTGATGAGAGTATTTATGCCTTGGTAGAGGTTGATACATCTATCCATGTGACTACATAGTTCACACTCATTGTAAGGGTGTATATCTGATTTATAATCCTTGCTGTCAGATATGTTGCAAGGATAAATAGCTTTAAGAAACAAACTATATCTTCCTATGGATTTACTCACTTTAAATCTTACACCAAGCCTAAGTATGCGACCATATTCCAACTTGACACCAACCTCATTATTATCAAATATTTCATAGACTGTAATATTATTTGAATTGATGTCTTTCCATCTTCCAGCATTTGCCTCCTTTTTCAACAGCAGGGAAAATATCCTGAAGAAGTCATAAATATCCTCGGTAGTAGGACAATCAATACCATCAATGAAATCTAAGTATTCAATATCTTCCATATACATAAAAAGGTATGCACTTCTATTATTTTATATACGATGAAGTGCATACAAATTCAGGTTAGAATTTGGAGGTTGTCATAATCAATAATCCATTTATTGTCTGCAAGAAATTCAGAGCCTAAAATACCATGCAGTTGAAAGCCATTCTCCTGCTGCATCCTATAGACTACTTCGTCTGCCTCTAAGACTGAGAATATAGTTTCTGCTTTGGTATTCTCAATCTCTATAGTTGCTTTCACCTGTCGGTTATTGACCACATTGCCCTCTATTCCATACATGGACTTTTCAGAGTCCAATAAGTTGAAATAATCAGGCAACCCCTCATAGACAAAAGAGAAAATCACATTATGACTTGCTCCGGTATATATCAAGAAATTAAGATGGGGTTTACTTGATGTAACAATGATTGGAAGTCCAACACATTGTATACTGTCTGAAATTGATATTGCCATTTGATTTCCTATTATTGACTACTTCCACTTACCACCACATGTAAAACTTTGATATACAAAGTTGTCATATAGTTTGTCATAGGTTATAGTCAGTTTAAGATTATCAGAATAAGGGTTCTCCAATACAAAGGAGGCATAATATGTATTATAACCCGACTTAATCACACATTCTCCTAAGATTTGGTTATTTGGGAATCTTACATTATAAAATTGTGTGATGGGAAAGTCATAGCCTTCTTCAAGTTCTATCATATTCCAAATACCTTCCATATAAACCTCATTAGGTCGCTTAAAAGCTGTAACAAGTTGGGTTCCCCAATAATTAGAGAATCCTTTCCATTGATCCAAATCAACATATTCTGTTATAGTTATATCAGTAAATGTTGATAAAGACGTGGTAATTGCTCCTATTTGAGGATTGTATTTCCAAGTGCCACTTTCACTTCCCGAATAGCATTTGTTATTAGGAAAGAACCAAAGTATACCCCAATTATCATATTCTGTCATAAGCCTCCATGCTCCACATAAGTTTTCCTTAGAGAAAATATCATCATCCTTTGTAGATGGTTCATCATTACCACAACTGGTAAATGACGTGACATAAAAACACGAAGCTATTATAGCTATGACAGACTTGTTAAATAATTTTTTTTCATATTATGGTAAATCTTTTGGTGGATATGCTGTTGTGTAAGGAGATATCGTGTCATCGTAAACGTAATTTTTGACTTCGTTCCATTTGTCCATGGTTTGTCGCATTGATATGCGAGGAAAACCATCGGCTTTAATATGTTCGCCTTTCAATGAAAAGAAGCAGCCCTTGAAGTTGTCATATAGTCTGTCTAAATTTTCAATTTCTGATTCATTTTCATTAAAGCCCAAGGAATAATAACCGGCATATGCTCCTAATTCAGATTCATCAAAATATTCATCCTTAACTTTTAACTGAGATATTTTGTCTGAGATGGCTGCCAGACTGCCTCTTGTAAATTCATTGTGCTTCTTTATGATTTGAAAGAAGAGTTGTCGTTGCTCTTCAGTTAAACCCTCTTCTTTTGCCAATTTATATAAATCAACAATAACTAAATATGCGCCTTGCACATTATACCCTTGGTAGAAGTATTCAATATCCCACTTATGTTCATAATTGGGATTCTGTATTTTCTGAACCTTTTTTGACAAGGTATTCCACTTTGCATGTAGCTGTATGAAATCTATATTCCTCATGTCCTTAGAATAGGACATAAAAAAGGTGTAAGCTAATCCTATCTGTTGTTCTGAAGGTATCGCCAAACACCTATGCCCATACAAAAAGGAAGCCTACACCTCATGGTGCAAGCGTTCCTCCTTACTTATGATGGGCAGTTCTTCTAATTTGGCGATTTTTCAGAACACATCATGTAAGAAGTCACACTTCTTTAATATGTCGTTGTTAAACTTTTATTCCATTTGCTGTTAAGTTTTGATTAACAATGCAAAGTTAATTCTTTTACATCATATAATCAATACCCTACAGAGGAAACAAGAAATAACCTTAGACATAATTACCATGTGGAATAGGCTTCTGTGGATACAAACCTTTTGGATTGAAGAGGCTTCAACAATCCTAAAAGTTCAGCAATATATAATATCAATGTTCTCTCTCATTATAGAATACAGCCCAGCATCCTAATAACCCAAGAGCAAGAGATAAAGTAATATGAATGATTTCTGCCATATCAGTTTTATTTTAAGAACCATGAGTATTCACTATCTCCATAGATAGCCTTGTTCAGCCCCTCTGCAAGTTGAGTGGCATTGAGGCTTCTGTCAAGGAAGTTATCAATATAGGAAGACTTATTGGCTCCCGTAAGGAGATTATAAACATTCCACATATTGATTTCCTTACTGCCTTGTGGCACAGCGAAGTTTTCATCATTGTAGTAGGCTCTGGCTATCATGCCTATCTGAGTGTCAGTCATAAGCATCTGAGGGAGCTTCTTCTGTTCAGCCTTAGGCAGAAAGCCATATAGCCGTGACTTACCCAAGAACTGGGCAAACTGATGTTCCGTCATATAGCTTTCCTGCAAATCACCCATCTCATAGAGATGTTTAGCCATATTGTAGTCCTGAAACAAGGCTAATGCAGAATTGAACAGACCTCTTACATCCATACATTTGAGTTCAGACTGATAGCCATCTGTGCTGACACACAGATTACAGCATACCATATTCTTGAAGCCAATGAAGATTTTGAACTTCTCTGCACCTTTCTTGCTGTAGAGGTTTTCATGATTGTAGGCTCTTACTCCACCTATTGTGAGATTGAGTCTATTGCCACGGATATCCTCGCAGATTGAGGGAATCTCAAAGCAGAACATCATTCTCTCATAGTAGATGGTCTTGTCCTCATCAGTCAGCTCTTTTACATTCTTATGTATTGCTTCGGGTGTTCTGCCCTTGATTACATGGCTTACTCTGATTGAAGGTTTCTCTATACTCTCTCTTGGAAATACCTTAGTGGCTGCTTCCCATACTGCTTCAATGAAAGCAGGATGAGAGATAGTAACCTCATTGTCCTTGGAGAACACTGGCACAACACAATCCTCTTTGAGATGATTGATTGTAACCTCTTTTGTATTGGCTTCTATGAAAGGAAGTCTTTTGGTGAATTGCGGAGTTATGATGTTCTCCACAACCTCAACAGCTTCAACCTCTATGGGCTGTCTAAGGCTGTCATTCAGTCTGCTTGGAAAGGTATTGAACCTACTGACAGGCAGTAGTTGCAAAGTTGATAGTGCGGTCTGCATGGTTTATTCTTGTGAAATTTGGTTGATAATTGATGTGGTGAGCTTCCTCTTTAGGCTGTAAAAGCTCATTCTTTCTATTGGTGAAGTCAGACAGAAGTTGCTGATTCCACTCAGGGAACTGCTGATATACAGAGTTGAGTTGCTCAATGGTTTCAGCATTGGAGATTTCAGCCTTTATCATCTCCAATGTGACACCATCATTACACCAATCAAGTATGATTTTACCTGTAGTTGGTGTTATGGTAAACTCAGATTTATTAGCAAAGAGATTGGTTCTGTCCTTTGAAGCCACGGCTTGATGCTTCATGTTGATGTCAAAGACTATGGTGTATTCATAATCTATTCCATCCCTCATCACAGCCTTTAAGCCTACTTTCTCCGGAACCATTTTGCCATTCTTCTCAGACAGCACATAGTCCTGCTTGCATCTCATAGTGGAGATTACATGGCAGTTAACACCAAGTATCATCTGAATAAGAGATGTCATTCTCGGAGTGACCTTTTGCCAATTAGTGAAAGAATTGCCGGGGAGACAGGCATGGTATTCAAGAAGATTGTCCCAGCACTGACTCATGGAGTCAATGATGATAACCTCCATACCAGCCTTTTCACATACCTTGATGGCATCAATATATGTTTCGGGGTCATACTTTCCCTCAAGCGGGAGTACATTGTATTGACCTAAGTGAGCATATAGATCAGCAGAGTTATTCTCGCTGTCTATCACTGCAATCTTAGTCCAATCTCCACATAGCCCATAGGCTAAAAGCAGTGCTGAGTAGGTCTTGCCACTCCCTGCACAGCCTTGAAGAGCAAGCTTAATCTTTGCTTGCTTCTTGGATGATTTTCTTAACTGCATATTGTATTGATTTGAAATGTTGTAATAATGGAAAGGCAGCCTTACACTAAGTAGTGCAGGCTACCTTTGTAGAGGTTATTGAAAATCTTATAGAGTTGCAAGGGTAGGTGCTCCTCCTTCCCCTCTTTGGTGTAGGAGATAGAACATGTCACCTGTCTCTGGGACACAGACATGAGAGATTACAGGTGAGGTGATTTGTCCTTTGAGGAACTTGTCACTTACTGCGCCAACCTCAACTCCATATACGAAGAAGCATTTTCCATTGTTAGGGTTCTGTTTGACCTCTATCTTGTTAACACCCATCTTCTTTTTGAACTCCGCTACTGACAGAGTCTCAACAAACTTGATTTTAACCATGACATTGAATTATATATTGTTATACTTACAGAGGGGGGAGAATCCCCATTTCCAATGTCAAGGGCGGGTTTATTGGTGGCTATAACGTGCTTATATTTGCAAGAAATAATGAAAAAAAATCAGAAAAATTTATTTCCATTATCAACTGAGGCAGTAAAAATAGCTATGGTTATTATAAGCAAGACGATATTGTAGACACAACTCTTAATATATTATATTAGATGTGTCTACAATCTCACTCTCATCTGTATATTATCTTCCGAAGAAATTTGTGTTATTGGTTCTGATGATAAGTTTAGCGCATTTAAACTTTCAATTACATATTCTTTTGTAGGAGACGCATTTCTCTCCTTTCTTACTGATTTTCTCCGCATACTTAAAAAGTATCTTTTAGCAAACGACATCGCTTGCTTATCGGTTAACAGACCTAATCCCAAAATACCTTGCCAAATAGAGTTCACCACCTCTATAATATAGTTATTGGGATAACTCTTTCCGACTTCAAATTTACTATCAATGGTGATTCTGATGGGGTGATTGGGGGATAAAGCCCAAAATACAACCGCATTGTATAGTTGTTTATATTGAACTGGGTTATCATATTCTTGTAGAAGTGGTATTAAGTCCTGAAATGGTACATAGTTAACCAATTCAATCAATCTATCTAAAAAAACACCATTAGCATTTGTCGCAGAATTTCTTCTCGCCATAGCAACTGATTTTAATTGTCCTAAATCATGATATTGCTGTAATTCTGAAATGATAGCATCCCTTTCCACCATTACATTATGGAAGACTTCAGAGTTAATTTCTGAAATGATTTCTTCCGGAATAGGGGAGAGTATTTTTTGACTTAAATCAAGATGACAATTATTCCCATCTATACAAAGTTGATGGAATAGACCTCTTTCATCTGAATACAGTTCGTTTGCTAACTTTATCTGAATCAAAATATTGTCAATGTTAAAGTATGATAAAGCTAACGTATTATCAGTGACTCTGATTAAAGGAGCTTTTGAACTTGATAAGTATGACTTTTTTGAATATAGAACAAAGTCATCTAAAGAGAAGCAATTAAATGCTCTAAGTAGATTCGGGAATAACAACTTTGTATTGGCTATATTTTGGTTTAAACTAATAAGAGTTTCACCATCCTCAATAATCTTATTCCTTATAGCCTCATAATCTATAGAATTATTATTCGGTGAATCTCTGAAACTATATATGATTTGTTCGCTTATAAGTCCACCTTCATGTCTACACCTACCAGCAATCTGTTGCAATTTGTCTGGTGACAATAAGGAATAAGGATGAAAGACATCAGCAACAGATATTAGATGAAATCTTTCCGATATATCTATTCCCACAAAATAAGAACATGTCATGAATATAATATTCTTATCGAGAGTGTCATTAACATCTTCTATATAGTATTCCTCAACATGCTTCTTACTTTTAATTCCACACCATACTCCACATTGTGATTGAATTTCAGTAGATAAACTTTTTATGACAGGCAATATCCCATGTAACACGCTGTTTAAAGCTATTACAATCTTGTCTGTGGGGAAAGCATCTTTTATACTTTGGATAATATTGGAGGTTGCTGTAATAACATTATTAGTTGGATAAAACGTGATATTTCTTGGAGCCTCACTATTAAATACGATGTCTATTATAGGCTCTGAATTAATCATTGGATTTGAAAAAGAACCTACAGTTGCTGATACAAGGCATCTGTTAGTGTATGGAAATTTAAAATAACAATCAATTACTTTTTCCATATTAGGACGATACCAATTATCATATTGGTATGAATCAATTTCATCAACCATTATGAAATATTTGGAAAAACACTCTTCTCCAAGTCTCTTTAAAAAATTAGGCAGACTGTCAGAAACCACTATAAATTTCTTATATTTGATTTCATCATCCGAAAGGTAGTCTTCTAATTCTCTTGGTTGATGCCCATTGATAGGACTTCCTACATAATAGGAGGCGTGTTTAACAGTATTAGGTATATGACTCTTTATAAATTTATCATATGCCAAAGCTCTTGTAGGTACAACTATTATGCTATTTCTACGTGATTTCATTTCTAATGTTGTTGCACCAACACCAGTCCGATTCTTTTTTATAAGTCCCCATGGCAACATGTGGAAAACAGAACTTAGTTTCGCGTTATCTACGGGCATCTTGAAAGATACAGACTTTACGGCGTTTGATATGTGATCTCTTTTTATAGAGCACTCCAACAAAACATTTTGGCATACATGAGCTCCGTTTACATAGCTGGGGGTTCTATCCAAATACACTTCATCTGTATTGGAGTCAACATATGGGTAACTGTCATATAATATCTCATATTTTTCTTCTGAAAACATGCTTGACCCAAAAATATTTTCTTCAAAAAAATCCATTGTCATTTTTTCTTACAAAGATAATGGATTGTAGACACATCTCCTAATAAATAGAAATAAATGTGTCTACAACCCATTAGTCAAGATGAGACATAGCATCCTCAATTTGGCTATTTTCAAAGGAGTCAAGATAAGTTTGAGTGATTTTTTCTGAACTATGCCCCAGAGATTCACTGATTATAGCAGTCGATACTCCAGCCCTTTTTAGTACAGTTGCATAGGAATGTCTTGCAACATAGGTTGTCAACTTTATTGGCAATCCTATCCTTTCTCCTATTTCTTTCAACGTTCCATTTACTTTCGCCAACACTTTATGAAGTCTGTTAACCTTTTGGACTTCGGTCTGATGAAAATGGGAAAGTATTGGAAAGATGAATGAATTGTTGCCTACTGTGGCATCAGAGTATCTTGCAATGACATTTATTGCCATAGGATGTAATGGTATGACTATCTGCTTCTTTGTCTTAGCTCTCAAGTAACATAACTTACCACCCGTAATATTGGAATGCTTAAGCATAGCCATGTCTATGAAGTTAATGCCAGCACAATAGTAAGAGAAAGTGAACAGGGATATAGCCAATATCTCTATATCTGTTTTCCCTTTATAGGATAATACCTTCTGGATGTCTACCTTGGTCATAGACCTCTTGGGTGGGGATTGACTTACTTTTGACACTTTATAGGATTGAAAGGGATAGCATTCCTTGTCTATAACATGATATTCTATAGCCATATTGAATACAGCTCTAAGATGCCTAATTCTTGTGCCAATTGTATTGACTGCCAAGCCTTGTTTATGCATCCATATCTCATACTTCTTTAGCCACACCACATTAACATCACTAAAGGGAATGTCAAGAGATCCAGCATACTTTACAAAAGAATTATAACTCACCTCATACATCCCTGCATACCTCAATCTACCTTGCTCTTTCAGAAATCTTACATAATAATTGAAACATTCTCCAACATTATTATGCAGATGTGCTTTAGCAGACTGAGATGGTGATAGGAGAGATGACGCAGTAAATTCCTTTCCCTCTATCTTTTTACTAAGGATAGTCTTTTGAAGCTCAAAGAGCCTCTGTTGTATCAGCAATCTTATCTCATCTCTATTGGGGCAACTGTCATTAGGTTCATTCTTTTTGAAGTCCCAATGAGATGGTAAAATGGAGATGCCAAGACTTTGGTACTTTTTCTTCCCATCTTTGCAGATGCGTACCATAAGAGGGTGTTTGCCGTCACTTAAAGTTTTTGACTTGTAACACACGACTTTAACTGTTTCACTCATGAAAGTTTTGGTTTAACTCTCGGTTTAACTTTCATAGTAAAACCACGGTGTACACAAAAGAAAAAAGCAGTTAGATTTTAGTCTAACTGCTTGATTTTCAGTGATCCGCGTGGGGCTCGAACCCACGACCCCAACATTAAAAGTGTTGTGCTCTACCAGCTGAGCTAGCGAATCTTTTTTGCTATTGATTTGGTGTGAACCGGCTTTGACAATCTCGTTTGTGGTAGCCCTTGTTCTCAAAAGCGATGCAAAGGTAGGGGTTATTTTTGAATTGTGCAAATTTTTAATCGTTTTTTTGCAAATAAAATGCAAAAATTAAGATTTCGGGTGTTTTTGAGGGCTTCATATTGGCTTTTACTCTCTATTTGCGAGTACAAAATTAGCGGTTAGTTGGGAAAATGCTACACAGAATAATTTTAAATCTGCCATTACCGCAATTGAAACCCATCTTAATCTTACACTCTTTATTGCTGTCCTCAAAATTTTTTTACCTAACAGCAATAATAAAAAGTAGACTCGACCGCTGATAATCTGCTGCCGAGCCATCTCTTTTTGCTTTAACCGAATTTTATCGGATAGCAATAACACTCTGCCTAAACACCCAGATAGTCCAATTAACACATATAATTAAAAAATGCCATTGACTCATAATACAAAAATGCCATTGACTCACTTGTCATATTCCAATAATGTTCCCCAAACAATAACTCTATCACGGTTCATAAGCAACCGCTATCCTATCCATCTCACCACTTATCCTTCCAAACACCACACCTATCTCTATCGGACTAAACAAAAATCCAATACACGAATCTTATACCCAACTAACCAAATCCGTTACTCACTCTTCCGCTTCCTCACACCATAGCTTTTCCTGCTCTGCTCTCCCACTCCCCTACCCCTGTCTTAATCTACCCAACCTGAAGTATATATCCTTTCTTCTTTATGGAAATGATAGCCACAGCAGGGTCTGTCAACATTTTCCTGATATATGTAATCTGGACATTCAATGCCATTGAATTTGAGTAGCTCGCATCGCCCCAGACGGTGTTGAGAATCACATCACGCTCAACAAGCTTCCCCTCATTACGGGCAAGAATCGAGAGAATCTCGGATTGACGGACCGACAGCGAATGCGTCTCTCCGTCATAGCTTAATGTCGAGAGATTCGGATGGAAAACCGTGTTCCCAAAACGATATTCCATTTCATGGCTGACGAGATCGCTTTCAAACCGCTCATTGATTTTAGCAATCAGCTCTTCCGGATAGAACGGTTTCGGAATATAGTCGTTGCCTTTAAGTGAGAATCCATACAGACGGTCCACCTTGTCCGTTCGGTCGGTAAGGAAAAATATAATCACCCTCTTGTCCGACAATCGTATGGTCCTTGCCACTTCAAATCCGTTCATCTCCGGCATGTTAATGTCAAGCAATATCAGGTCAGGACGGCTATCGCGATACAGTTCAAGACCTATCCGGCCATTCGAGGCGTAGGTGACCTCGTAGCCCTCGGCTTCAATGAAGCGCTTGAGCAACATTGAATTAGTCAGATCGTCATCGACGAGCAATATCTTCTTATTCATTGCGGTATGGTGAATGTTCATTGCGGTATGGTAAATGTGAACGATGTGCCTGCTCCGGGAGTGCTATCGACAAATATGTTCCCACCGTGAGCCTCCACGAGAAGTTTGACATAGGTCAACCCGAGCCCCATTCCGGGAATGTCGCTATCCACTGCCCTACCCCTGTAAAATCTTGTAAATATCTTTGCTTGGTCAGAAAGAGGAATACCGTTGCCGGTATCAGTGACAATGACAGACACTCCCTTGTCGGAAACCGTCGCTTCAACACTTATCACGACCGTATCACCCGAATACTTAATGGCGTTTTCAATCAGATTATTAATGATGTTGAAGATATGGCTACGGTCGGCTGACACCTGAATGTCGTCTTTCACGCGGTTCTCAAACACAATGGTCTTTCCACTCGGTCTTTGGATGGAAGAGACAACGTCGGATACCAACGCCGCCAGATTGAAGCAGACAATATTCAGAGGTATCTGCTCGACACGATTGAAGGTTATGTCGCGCAGTTTCGAGAAATAAGCCGAAAGATTGTCAAGAGCCGTCCGCGTAGCTCCCATTAATTCCGCTTTTACATCCTTGTCGGCAAGCATCTTTTCATTCTCAATTCCCGAAACACACATTTTCAGCGTCGAGATTGGCCGTTTCAGTTCATGAATCATAGTGGTTATGAACATATTGCGCATCCGGTCAAGCCGCGTCAGCCTGACAATCGTCTTTATCTGCCATAAAAGACACAGGATGAGAAACAACGAAATGACAGAAGCCAGCACCAAAGTCCAACCCATGCTACGCAATATCTCCGAAGAAGGAATTTCACATTCTATCACCACCGCCTTTCTTTCAAGTTCGGAATAAGGGGTCGTGACACTGAAGCGGGGCGAGATTACAGATGAATGACGTATGGTTACAGGTTCCCATGTCACGCTGTCCTGCAAAATCAAAGTGATTTCAGCATTGAGGTTACTCTTTCTTAATATTGAGTCTATCCCCACTGTGGTGAAAGGAGATTGTATCTCACTGTCGAAATTCCTCATGGCATTCCACGCAATACCGTCGGAGGGAGCACTCGTGGCATCGACCGTGGCTATCTTTGCATCAACCATCTCAAGTGAGTCAAGCACCAATTCCTGAAGCCTTTTCATTTCTTCGGGGGTAAGGTCGCGTTTATCCGCTATCCCCAGAAGTTTACGGCCATCAATTTCCTTTGTGGTCACAGTCACATTGCGTCGCCGGTTTCCGGCAGAGTCAACATCGGTATTCATCTGATACGATGACTGCGTTCTGGCTATTTTCTTTACTGCTGAGCGTTTTGATCTTTCATTATTATACTCGGCAATGGCATTTGAAATTATTTCGCACGAAATATCCTCATATTCAGATAGAGTATATTCATAGCGACCATACAGCCAATATACCTGCATTCCGAGGAAGGCAAGAATCGCCGCAATTGACAATATATAGAGCGTTTTTATTTTCTTTTCCATTGCGCAAAATTAGTCAATACCTATAACATAAACGCCTGAAACGGTGGATAATTTACAGGGAGTAATAATTTAGTAATAATTCCATAATGTTTGAGTAATGATTATTTTCGATGTGTGCCTCATGGTGGCAGTAACTTTGCATCGTGAACCTCGAAGAGCTCGGCGAGGACCTATAAGACAAGGCAACCGAGCCAAACAAAAAACTACAACAAAATGAATAAATCAACAATCATCCTTGCGGTCATCATGCTGCTGTCAATGGCCGCGTCAGGCAAAGTGTTGCGCCGCACCCTCGGCATATTCCAGCACAATGTGCCCGAAACAGAGACCCTCGCACCGGAAACAATGGAATTTGTCTATGACTACTCATGGTGCAATGATACGACCGATCAACTTGAAGACAACTACACCACCGACCAAATGCTTCTGCAAATAGGCCCCGACGGACTGTCAAAATTCTCAAGCTACAAGAATCTCACAGTCGATTCGCTCCTGATGAACTTGACCCAGGAACAGGTGGCACAAGCTGCTATGGACGGAAAACTTTCCAACGGTGAATTCATGACAATCTTCAAGAACTATCCGGAAAACAAACTTACCCACACAGAAAAAATCTGTATGGACTGGTTCCGCTATGAAGAGGATATGCCTGAACTTGAATGGGAACTGACCGACAGCGTGGCTACGGTTCTCGGTTACGAATGCCACTCAGCCATCTGCAATTTCCGGGGACGTGAGTGGACTGCCTTTTACACAGAGGATATTCCAATGATGGAAGGGCCATGGAAATTGCATGGACTTCCGGGACTTATCATGAAAGCCTCGGATAAAGATGAAAATTATATTTTTGAATGTATCGGTATTAAGTCAAAGGCCGACAGACCGATAACAATCTACAAAGTCCCTTACAACACAACTTCACGAGCAAAATATTATGACGCAAAACACCGCTACGACATAAATCCATACGCTTACTATGAAGCCGGTGGCCACGGACATATCACGGTCAGCGACGAAAATGGCAATCCCATGCTTGATGCTTACGACCCAATTGAATTGCCATTCGATTACATTGAACTTGACTGGAAAAAATAATGACAAGATACAGCTTTTTTATACTCAGCCTTTTCCTCGGACTGCTGTCGGCTTCGGCAGCAGTCCCGGAAACGGTGTCCGGGGCAATAGTTGACGGGGAGAACGCTCAGCCCGTGACGGGTGTGATTGTGCAAGCACTAAACAGACAAGGAAAAGCCATTGCGTTTGCGTCATCTGATGCGGACGGCGCTTTCAAAATCAAAATCTCAGAAGCGGCTGATTCCATTTCATTCCGCTGCATGGGATACGAACCATTGAAATTGCACAAGGATTATGACTTTGCTAAAGGCGTGGAGATGTGGCCAAAGGCCACACAGTTGAAGGATGTGATTGTGCAAGCCCCCGACATCTATGCAAAGGGCGATACTCTTGTGTTCAATGTTTCCCGGTATGCCAATGCCTCCGACAATGCCATTATTGACATCATCAAACGTCTGCCCGGCATCAGAGTCGAGGATGACGGAACCATCAAGTATCAGGGAAAACCTATCAACAAGTTCTATATCGACGGCGATGATTTCTTGGGAGGTCAGTATGGCCTCGCAACCAACAATATCTCACACAAGGATGTAAAATCTGTGGAAGTGATGGAAAACCATCAGCCCGTCAAGGCTCTTGAAGGGAGTGAGTTTCCCGAAGAGGCAGGTATAAATATCAAACTCAACGAAGGAGCGAAAGGCAAATGGGTAGGTGTGGCGAAAGCCGGGACGGGCGCACAGCCGTGGCTTTATGACGGCTCTCTGTATGCAATGCGGATTGCGCCTAAAGTGAATAATATCTTGACACTGAGAGGTGGCAACACAGGCTGGAACCCTGCCGAACAGATAACTGAGCATGATTTCAGCGATATGTCGTTCACCGGCTATTCGGAGTCGTTGTGGCCTGAATATATAGCAGCCGACATCATCAATGCCCCGCTCAATGAAAAGCGCACCCGCGACAACCTGTCGTGGCTCGCCAACTCCATAACGGCATGGACGCGTGGGGATGCCTCGATGCGATTCAAACTTAATTATGTCGGCGACAGACTCGATTACAATTCCGGATTACGGACAGATTATTTCAGCCAGTCAATTCCGGAGTTTATTCAAAACAACAGTCTCCGCACACAGAGTCATGACGTGTCGGCTCAGTTTAACATGCAGATAAACAAACGTGGATATTTCTTGAAGGACAAACTTACGGTTGAAGGCATCCTGGAAAATTCACGCTCGGCCATTACCGGCTCTTTCGACCTTTACCAGCGTATCCGTCGCCGCAATCTTTCTGCCACCAACGACCTGAAACTCGTGAAGCGCAACGACAAAAAACTCTTTGAACTGACATCCCGGAATTCGTTCTCTCACCATCCCGACCGGCTCTTTGTAAATGGCGATGAAGATGCAGTTCAAAACGTCGGCACAACTGATTTCCGAAGCACAACTGAAACTCGCTGGGGCAAATTAGGCCGTTTCTGGAAATTCTATATTAACGGAGGGCTTGACTTGAACTATCACCGCATGAATCTTTTCCTGCTTGGAATGGGAGATTTCGACAATTCGCGATATTTCAACGCATTCCTTTCAAACTTCTATGCCACTCCGCAGCTCGACTACGATCGCAATGGCTGGCTGTTGTCAACCAAAATAACGGCGAAATGGCTTCATCACAGTGTAAACCATCAATCTGACTACATGAATCTCTTCCCAAGAATTTATGTACGAAAGAAAATATCGGCAAAAAGCGAGGTTTCCGCCTCCATTTCATATCAGCTCAGTTCACCTCAGGCCTATATGAATATCAATGTGCCCGTGATGTCAGACTACCGTAATCTCTTCATAGCCAATAATATTGACAAGTATTCGCAGAATATTGCAGCGACTGCAAGTTATAGATACCGCAACCCCCTGACATCTTTCTTTGCCAACGCCTCGCTGACCTATAATTACAGTCGTAGTGCATATATGTCAAACCAATTGTTTATTGATGATTTCATCATATCGACATACTCCGACCGACTTTCGGGAAACCATTTCTGGAGCATAACCGGTGGCGTAAGCAAAGGTCTTGGCCATAGCCGGATGGTCATCGGCTTGGATGCCAATGCCTCTACGAGTTCTGCGTCGTCGATGCGTGACAACATCCTGGAGGATTACAGCCAACAGACCCTGAGCTTAAAACCATATTTCAAGGGAAGCCTGTGTAAGTGGCTTTCTATGAATTATGATGCGAACTATGGATTTTCGCAGTTGAAAATTGGCAACACCGACAATCGCACCCACTCATTCAACCAGAAAATCTATGCCATCATAATGCCGCATGACCGTTGGCAGTTTACATTAGGCGCAGAGCATTTCCTCACCAAATTTCCGGAAGGCAATGTTGAGAACCTCGTCCTGCTCGACGCATCTGCCGTTTGGAACTTCAACGGCAAAGTGCGCCTGTCGCTCACCGCCAACAATCTGCTCGACAACCGCCACTACGACTATGTTACCTACGGCACACTCTCCCGCTCAGAACATTCATTCCAAATCCGCCCCCGCAACATCCTCGCCTCAATCCAATACCGCTTCTGAAGACTCCTGGATGTCATATACATTATAATGGAGATGACAATTAAGGCCAACAAATCTAACGGTAGTTTTCACATAGTCATTTAAGGATTTAATTTTGCAGTGAATTTTAAATCCAAACAGCATAATGACAAACACTTGTACTAAAGTATTTCTTCGCAGACGGCCATACGCCGGAGGGAAAATTTCACTGTATCTTGACTATTACCCTGCAATTCTCAATCCCTACACCAACAGAATGACTCGCCGCGAGACTCTCGGCATTGTCATCTATGCGGAGCCTGCGACCGAGGAGCAGCGGCGGTTCAATCAGGAGATGGAGGACAAGGCTGAAGCTATCCGCTGCATCAGATACCAGTCGCTGATAAACGAGCAATTCGGATTTCTCGACAAGGCCAAGCAGAAAATGGATTTTCTCGCCTACTTCGAGAAGAAAGCCCGAAGCCAGGATGAGAAATGGATAAGTGTCTATCTTCATTTCAAGAATTTTGTCGGCGGCAAATGCTGTTTCAGCGATGTCACGGTGGCATTGTGTGACAACTTCCGCAGCTATCTCCTCAGCGCGGATTTATTGCGTCATCCCGGAAGAGGCGGCCGATTGTCGGCGAACTCCGCCGCAGGATATTGGGCCACATTCCGCTGCCTTCTGAAAATTGCTTATCGCGAACGGTTTTTCCCGGAAAATATCAACGACCGGCTAAAAGGGCTCAAATGGCAGGAGGTCAGGAAAGAGTATATCACCCTTGAGGAAATGAGGATGCTTGCCGATACCGAGTGCGACATTCCGGTCTTAAAACAGGCTTCCATGTTCGGGCTTTTCACGGGATTGCGACTGAGCGACCTCCTGAACCTGACGTGGGACAACATCGGGCGCAGTCCGGATGGGGGCCACTGTCTGCGCCTGCGCACGGAGAAGACCGATAGTCAGGTGACGCTCCCGGTCAGCGAAGAGGCCATGCAATATTGCGGCGAGCGCGACTGTGGCCTTGTGTTCAAAGGATTCCGGCGCTCGATGGCACAACATGCGTTCAAAAAATGGGTGAAATCAGCAGGAATCGAAAAGAAATTGTCGTTTCATTGCCTCCGCCATTCATTTGCAACGATTCTGATTTCATTGGGAATAGATGTCTATGTAGTTTCAAAAATGCTGACCCACCGCAGTGTCCGGACCACCCAGATTTATGCCGACATAGTCAGCGCGAAAAAACGTGAGGCATCCAACGCCATCACCCTTCGGCAGACCTGAAGTCCGGAAGGAGATGCTGATTTAGCGTAAGAGTCCGCATTGACCGTGACTTTTGAGGGCAAAAAAAATCGGCAGACTGTGACACCGTGTCACACTGCCGATTTATAACTTCTACATTGGATTATTTCCCAAAAATGCCACCGATTTTGCCTTTGATTTCGTCCAAAACGCTTTCCTGCACTCCGTCGCCGTCGAGATCACCGATGAGACCTGAGCCTTTGACTTTTTCAATAATCTCCGACATGGAGAAATTGCTTGTGTCAATGCCTTTGAGATGTTCTGTGACAGCAGAAATATCAAACGAATTGCCAAACTTGGCAGTCAGTTCCGACAGTATGTTCTGTATATCCATAACGTTTTTTCTTTTGGGTTAATAGAATTTTAGTACATAAACATAACAAATCGGACGATGGTAATGTTTATCCCCGGGAATGGAGCGGGCTACGGCTCATAGGCGAATGCCGTTTCGCAAGAGCGGTGCCTCCATCATCCCTTCAGGCATAAATTTCTTCAAGGTATCGACGACCGTGTTCAGCATCCGTTCCCTCACAAAATCTTCGCGTATATACATCGACATCTTGCGCAATGAAAGGTGGTCGCCGTCAATCCTGCGGACATTCGGGCGCTGCTGTTCCGTGAGCATCGGGATGTGCATTTCGGGGATGATCGTATAGCCCCCGTTGGCATCCACAATCCTTATCAATGTGTCGATGTTTCCTGCCTCATAGACATGTCGCTTGCCAATCCTCCCCTTGCAGAAACTGAAGGCGCTCTCACGCAGACATTGCACCTCCTTCATCACCCAAAGATGCTCATGCTCCAGTTCCTCGGGACGGAAAACGGCAAGCCTGCGCTGACAGCTCTCGGAGAGGTAGACGAAGAAACGCTCCGTGTAGAGCGGAATCTCATACAGTCCGGGGATTGCAAATCCGGTGGTGGCGATTCCGGCATCGGCCGTCGATTCCAGAATGGATTTGATCATGGCTTCAGGACGCATCTCCTCGACAGAGAGGGTTACGTCGGGATAGTCCGACAGATAAATCCTGATAAAGTCCGGCAATATGTAGGGCGCGATGCTCGGCCCCACCGAGATCCTGAATTCTCCGGCGACCGCACCCTTGCTTTCGCTCACCATCTCCTTGATGCGGTTGGCCTCCATGAGTATCAGGCGAGCTTGTTCCACTATCCTCTTTCCGATTGTGGTGGTCCTCACCTTCCGGCTCGTGCGCTCAAACAATTTGACATCAAGCTCATCCTCCAGCTTGCCGACCATACCGCTCAGTGTCGGCTGAGTCACATCGAGAGCCTCAGCCGCCAGAGCGAAGCTGCTGTAACGGTCTATTGCGACCACATATTTCAATTGCTGCAATGTCATATCAATAGTTTTTATCTATGCAAAGATAGTAAAAACCATTTGTTCGCCTATCGGTTTATATCTACCTTTGTGAAAAATAAATAAAGAACCAAGCAATTATGAAATATCTTATAATCGGAGGAGTGGCCGGCGGAGCCACCGCAGCGGCAAGAATCAGACGAATCTCGGAAGATGCCGAAATAATTCTCTTTGAAAAAGGGGAACATATCTCATACGCCAACTGCGGTCTCCCCTACTACATCGGAGGTGTGATAGCAGAGCGCGAGAAGCTCCTCGTGCAGACCCCGGAGTCGTTCGGACAACGTTTCAACATCGACGTGCGCGTCAACTCGGAAGTGACAGCCATAAACCCGAAAGCGAAAACCGTCACTGTGACAGGTCCCGACGGCTCGTCGTACACTGAGAGCTACGACCGTCTGCTGCTTTCTCCCGGCGCGTCACCCGTGCGCCCACCTCTGCCCGGAATAAACAGCGAAGGAATCTACACCTTGCGCAATGTGGCCGACACTGACAGGATAAAGGCAAAAGTTTTGTCGGGTGATGTGAAGCGCGCCGTCATCGTCGGCGGTGGGTTCATCGGACTGGAGATGGCCGAAAACCTCAGCCATGCCGGTGCGGAAGTAGCCGTCGTGGAAATGGCTCCGCAGGTGATGGCTCCGATTGATTTCTCAATGGCGCAGATTGTCCATTCGCATCTGCAGGAAAAAGGCGTGCGCCTCTATCTTGAGACAGCAGTCTCATCATTTTCGAAAACCGAGGATGGAATTGAAATCCATTTTGCAGACGGACGCACACTTGAAGCCGACATTGTAATCCTCTCAATCGGTGTCCGCCCCAATACATCCCTCGCTGCCGAAGCAGCTCTTGAAATCGGCCCGATGCGCGGAATCAAGGTGGATGAGTTTCTGCGCACCTCTGATGAAAACATCTATGCTGTCGGCGATGCCATTGAATATCCCCACCCCGTCACCGGTAAACCCTGGCTCAACTATCTCGCCGGACCGGCCAACCGTCAGGCAAGAATCGTTGCCGACAACATGGTATTCGGCGACAAAATCAAATACGAAGGTGCAATCGGCACATCCATCGCCAAGATTTTCGACATGACAGTCGCAGCCACCGGCCTCGCGGCAAAACGTTTGAAAAATGACGGCATAGAATATCTCTCGGCGACCATACATCCGTCGTCACATGCCGGATACTACCCCGATGCACTGCCCATGACCATTAAAGTGGTGTTCGCTCCTAAAGACGGAAAACTCCTCGGCGCACAGATTGTCGGCTATGACGGCGTGGACAAACGCATCGACATGATTGCAGAGGTAATCAAAAACGGAGGCACTGTCTCAGACCTGACAAGGATTGAACAGGCCTACGCCCCACCCTATTCCTCGGCCAAGGACCCCGTGGCCATCGCAGGATATGTGGCCGAAAATATCCTCTCCGGAAAAATGAGCCCTATCTACTGGAGGGACTTGCAGAATGCCAAGGCGGATGATTTCGTGTTGATCGACGTACGCACCCCGATGGAATTTGCCACCGGTGCGCTTCCCGGAGCCATCAATATCCCTCTTGACTCAATGCGCGGACAACTTGGAGAGATTCCGACAGGACGACCCATAGTGGTCTATTGCGGAGTTGGACTCCGCGGCTATCTCGCGTCAAACATTCTCCGCCAGAACGGTTTCGACGACGTGCGCAACCTCATCGGAGGAATCAAGACCTTCAAGAGTGCCACCAATCCCCTGCCCCAACCTAAACCCTTCTGCAATACCGAAAAAGTGAAATCTTCAACCCCCAAACCTGCAACTTCAACCATCAGAATTGATGCGTGTGGCCTTTCATGCCCCGGTCCGATAATGAAACTCAAAGAGGCTATGGACCGCATGACACCCGGAGAAACTCTTGAAATCACCGCAACCGATCCCGGTTTTGTACGTGATGCCGAAGCATGGTGTCAGTCGACAGGAAACAATTTCATTTCCTCGGACTCGACAGCCGGAAAGTATAAAATCTTCGTGGGTCGCGGAAATCCCAAAGAGAACGGGGAAAACTGCGAGACCGCAGTGGCAGGACGCGGCAAGACCTTTGTGCTTTTCAGTGATGACCTTGACAAAACTCTCGCCACCTTCGTGCTTGCCAACGGAGCAGCCGCCACAGGCGAGAAAGTCACGATATTCTTCACCTTCTGGGGGTTAAATGCCATCAAGAAATCAAGCAAACCCAAGGTGAGCAAGGACCTTTTCGGAAAAATGTTCTCCATGATGCTCCCTTCCGATTCAAAATCGCTCAAGCTCTCGAAGATGAACATGTTTGGAGCAGGAAGCAAGATGATGCGCCACATCATGAAACACAAGAACATCGCCTCGCTCGAACAGCTCCGTGATGCAGCCATAGAAAACGGTGTTGAATTCATTGCCTGCCAGATGTCGATGGATGTCATGGGCGTGCAGCGCGAGGAACTCCTCGACAACGTGACAATCGGCGGCGTGGCAACCTACATGAACCGCACCGACCACGCAAATCTCAACCTCTTCATCTGATTGCCTCACTCATGGGCTGTGACTTCCTTGACATGGAGTCACAGCCCTCTCTCATTTTACCGCCGTTGAACTTTTCCGTGATGACAGCGTTGTGATTATTGATTAATCAACAATAATCATCTAATCATGGATAAAAAAGTAATCATAACAAATTTTACCGATCCCCTCTGCACATGGTGCTGGGGACTTGAACCGGTGTTCCGCAAACTCGAAACCCATTATCCGGGTGAAATTGAATTCCGCTATGTGATGGGAGGATTGGTAGAGAATATCGAAGAAAAATGGGATCCGGCAAACGGAATCGGACATGCTGACATTCCACAAATCAACCGTCAGATAGAGGCACATTGGCTGGACGCATCACGCCGACACGGTATGCCGGTAAAGGGAACGGGATTCACGCTTTTTTCCCGTGAATACCCATCCACATACCCGCAAAACATCGCCTACAAAGCAGCCCAGATGGTCGACAAGCGAAAAGCCGACCGCTTCCTGCGCAGACTCAGGGAAGCATCGGCGGCGGAATATCTCATGACCTCACATGACGATGTGATTGACAAACTCGCGGAAGAGGTCGGCCTGGATGTCAAGAAGTTTCGCGGATACATTGAGGATGGATCCGCTGAAAAAGCTTTTAAGGAAGATTTAAAACTGACGCGCATGTTTGGAGTGACAGGCTTCCCGACATGTCTGGTCAGCTATGGCGACAAACAGGTACTTCTCCGGGGCTACAACGATTATGATACCTTTGTCAAAGTCATAGATATGGCAAGCGACGGTAGAATCAAGCCTGTCGACAATGTTGACGACGGTGATGACGCAATTCTCGATTTCATCCGCGAGCGCGGTCGTCTCGCCTTGGCCGAAATCACCTCGGCATTTGATTTCCCGGACATGGAAGAAGCTGATTTACGAATAAAGGATATGAAATCAAAAGGAAAAGTCAACATTATTCCGGCAGGGAACAGCTATTTTGTAGAAGCTGTACCTGAAATCAATGGCTCCACTATGTGTGACTCCATAACCGGTAAATGCATCTGACCTGCAATAGCTGAAATATTTTTAGGGATAATTATTGACATGTCAATAATTATCCCTAAATTTGTATATCTCAACAGAATCACATCATGACAAACGACATTTTGCAATTCGGCTATCTCATGGAACGCTGTATGCGCACCATGATTTCAAGGCTCTCCGACAATCTCGCCTCCGCCGGGATAGCATTGCCATATTCCCAATATGAGGTAATGCGTGTGTTGTACCGCGACGGTAACAGGAGTCAAATCCACATTGCCCATGCCCTCCAGAAAGATGCAGCTGCTATAAAACGATCAATCGACAGTCTTGAATCAAAAGGATTCGTGAACCGCAGGGAAGTGTCCGGGAGAGAAAACATTGTTGAACTTACCCCGAAGGGCGAAAGCATCAAAACAACAGTTATCGGAATTGCCGAACAAACCATCAACGATATACTCGCTCCTATAAGTACTGAGCATCGCAGGATTGTAATGGACACACTGGAAGCGATATGCCACCAAAAATGACATGCACAAAAAAATGAACATCCACGACACAACCGACAGACTTATCACTCCCGGGTTCTGCTTTGCAGCCGCTGCCAATTTCTTCCTCTTTCTCAGCTTCTACGCACTGATGCCACTGCTGCCCTTTTATCTGCGTGACAGATTCATGGCCGACGATTCTGCGGTCGGACTCATACTATCGAGCTACATGGTGGCGTGTATTTTGGTCCGCCCCGTCGCCGGATACCTCCTTGACACATTCAGGCGTCGCCCGATATACCTTATCGCATATATCGGCTTTGCCCTGTTGTTCTGCGGCTATATAGTTGCAGGAAGTATCGCACTGTTTGTCATTGTCAGGCTGACTCATGGCTTGATGTTCGGAACAGCGACCGTATCAGGAACAACATTGGTAAGCCAGATGGTTCCCAAGAAACGCCTGGGAGAAGGACTTGGAATATATGGCCTCGCAAATACCCTCTCCATGTGCCTTGGTCCTTTGGCAGCCCTGGTCGCTTACCGCCACCTGACATTTGACAGCATATTTCTTATCATCTCCATAGTGGCTGCCGGTGGCACAATAATGGCTTTTATGGTAAGAATACCTCCGAGACAGCACTTCGTGAGACATCGACTTTCAATCCGCAACTTCTTTATTCCGGAAGCAATTTCAGTCGGAATCACACAATTACTTGTGTTTATTCCCTACGGTGCCACTGTCACATATATCGCCGTCTATGCAGATGAAATTTCCATTGGCCAATATGCCGGATGGTACTTTACGGTCATGGCACTCGGACTTGCGATCTCACGACCCCTCTCGGGACGTTTGGTCGACAACGGCAAGTTATTGAGCTTGATCGGGACCGCTCTCATAGCTGCTACGCTGACCTTTTCGCTTTTGGCTTCGGCGAAACTGCTTCCGGTGGAATCACGACATGTAATATTTCTAACTACCGCTATGCTCCAGGGGCTGACCTACGGAACACTTCACCCCTCATTCAACACAATGTTTGTCCATCTTGCCCCGGAACATCATCGCGGAGCCGCGACATCCATGTTTTTAACAAGCAATGACCTCGGAATCGGAACCGGAATGATTGCAGGAGGTTTTATCGGGCAATTTTTCGGCGGTCTAAGCGAGGCATACATGTTTGGAGCATTGTGCAGCTTTATTGCATGGCTATTGTTCATCACAGCCGTCAGAAGAACCTACGCCCGGAAAATGCAGCCATGAAAATCAGAATGGTAAAAAATAGATTCAACTATTTATCGTAACCCGAGCTTTGGCAGCATTATGCCCACACGCCCCGTAGAATCTTCTGTAGTTCTTGATATGAAACAACAGAAAAATCAGGAATATAAAGCCTATTTTTCCATGAATACCTCCTATAGTGGTATGGATATAGCTTCCAATCCAACAGAAAGTAGCAATTACGCTTGTTATCAATGTAAGAAAAAACAGTAATCCCAGCCAACGAAGATTTTTCCCATGATAATGACGCTTCATCTGTCCGGAATCCACGACCGGTTTCCTATGTAACTTCACATGCCATAGTATGAATCCGGTGAAAAAACATCCAAATATGAGATGTAACCATACCCATGCTTTTTCCCCGACCGGGTTCAATTCCAATTCCACACTCGAAACGAGCATCAAGAGCGACAGAGATAACAGTGTCCAATTGCAGATACGTAATTTTTCAATCTTTTTCATTTTACTTTTTTTGACTGCAAAATTATCGACACTGACAGTATCCGACAATGGACAGAAACCGTGTATAATTGGACAAATCAAGGTTTCTGCCGGAACTTCACCGGTGATCGACCCGTAGCTTTTGTAAACAATCTGGTGAAATAGGCATTATCCTCAAATCCGAGTGATGAAGCTATTTCTTTAATCGTCATATCCGTGTGATACATCAAGCGTTTTGCCCGGAGGACAATCTCATTGCGAATATAACCTCCAACGCTTAATCCGGTGACGTTTTTCACAACCTCATTAAGATAGACCGGTGATATATGCAACTTTTCCGCATAATATGACGGACTATGGCTGTTTACAATATCCGTTTCAAGATGCGAATTAAGAAGAATTACAATCTCCAATTGTCGGTTGTTGCACACAGTGCTTTGACCACATACTTTTTGAAATTTCTCAGCAAATAATCCGATAAAAGCACTGACAAGGTTTCGAATCACCGGATAATCCACTCCATTCCCATTACGTTCATGGATTATTCGGAACAATGATTTAAGTTCCTCCGATTCAGACATTGAAACTGTAGCCGGAATACCTTTGACTGCTACTTCATCGAAGATATATTTATAGGAGCTATCCACAAGGCCGCTTTCAGCCATGAGCATCCACCCTTCAAAATTTTCCGAGTCAATGAATCTATGGACCTGACCGGGACGAATAAAATGGATGTCGCCACTCCGGAGATTGTATTCCTTGAAATCAATACTGCATTTCAACTGTCCTCCTGTGATTATACCGAATATGTAGTAGTCATCCCTATGAGCATAATCAACAGGCGGACTGTTTATCTCAGCGGGAGTAACTATTTTCGTATGAATTCCATTATTGATCAACTGATCGTGATAATGAACAGGTAGTGGGTGGCTCATATTTGATATTGGATTTTTCAATGTACAAATATACACATAATCCACTATATCCACCATTCAAATTCATATATAAACAGCCAATATTTCCCCAAATCGTTTCCTCATACCTCAAAATACATATACTCTTCAGAAGCTACATGTCGATGCAACTTCTGAAGAGCATGTATATCATCTCCGCTGATAAAAAATCAGAGATAATCTTCACGCTGTGGAGTGAAGACATCAACGACCTCCCCTCCTTCGATTACCTCAAAGGAGTGTGGAGTATTTCCCGGAATGGCGTAAGTATCACCAGGATGCATGATGACATCAATCCTCTCATCACCTTCCACAATCAGATGATACTCTCCGGATATGACATAGCCACACTGTTCATGTGGATGTGAATGAAGTGTTGCGAAATCACCTTTCACATAATTCATCTTCGTCACCATCGACTTTTCTCCCACAGCAAGCGAATCGAGGCTCACCCCCTTGAATCTTTTCTTAATTGCATCCTGACGGCGCACAAAAATTTTTCTGTCCATTTTAATTCTGTTTTTTTAATTCAATTTCATCTCCATCTGTATGTCACCTCGAGCGTAGGCCGGATGGAACTCAGGCAATTCCTTGAAACCAAGCTTCCGGTAGAGCGCAATCGCAGGCTTAAGTCGCGTATTGCTCTCAAGAAATATATTTTCTGCTCCCAGCTCTCGGGCCTTCTCCAATGCAGCCTCACACAAGCGCAACCCGATGTGCTTACGCTGTATCTTTGGATCAACGGCAAGTTTTGCCAGCTCAAAATCATAGCCGGTCGATGGATCCATTCGAGACAATGAGCACACTCCGACAGCCTGTCCATCATAGAGCGCGACAAATATGTAGCCTCCATCTTCAATGATACCATCCGGATTCTCAAGGACTTCAATATCATGTTCCTCAAGCTCCCAATAGCGTTCAATCCATTCCTTATTCAGACGGAAGAACGCTTCCGAATATTCTTCCCGGAAGCTGACAATCTCCACTTCGGACTGTTCACGCTCACTTTTCACATCCTCTACCCGTGAAAGAATGGATTTTTGAGCAAGCAGCCTCTCCCATTCCGCAATAGCAGCCCAGAGGTCATGCCGACTCTCATCTGCCACCTGTCTTATTGCCCTGTCGACATCTCGCAACAGCACTATAAGCTCCTGTGCAACCTTCTTCCCTTCTGACGATAATCCTATGAGCGAGCAGCGACGATCCATCTTATTGTCGACCTCAGCAAGCAATCCCTTTGCCATCATCTCCTTCACAATCGTACTGACGGATGGATGCGATTGGCCTATCTCCTTGGCAATCACAGTCACGCTCTTCGGTTGCTCATCGGCAAGAACATAAAAGACCGGAAACCACTTCGGTTTAAAATCTATTCCATATAATGCATAAATAGCCGAAGCATCCTTTGTAATAATATCGGTAAGCATTCTCAATCGGCTTCCTATGGCCATCGGCCCTGTCTTCTCAAAGAAATCCATATAATTTCGTAGTTAATTCCGTAATTGATTACGCAAATTTACTAATAATTCCCATCCCGACAAAATTACGTCAATAAAATTTTTCCACGTCAGTACTAAATATTCAAATTATTCAAATCGGCAATTACAATCCTCCTTAAAATTTTTATGTCTTAATAGCCAACTTATCAATGATTAATGTATACTAAAATACAAATTAAACCGTTTGAAACTCAAATACAACACCATAATTAATGATTTCTGAGTTTGTAATGAAAGCACTGACATATATCAAAAACGGGACTTTCGAATTGATTGACAAGTCAAAGCCCGAAATCTCAGACCAGAAAGATGCTATAGTGAAGATTACTCTTGCGAGCATTTGCTCTTCGGACATCCACATCCTTCACGGAGCTGTTCCGCAGGCACGACCTGGAATTACAGTGGGACACGAGATGGTCGGCATCGTCGAATCCATTGGCAATGACGTATCAACCGTGAAACCGGGAGACAGAGTCGCCGTCAATGTCGAGACCTTTTGTGGGGAATGCTTTTTCTGTAAAAACGGATGGGTCAACAATTGCACGGCACCTAATGGCGGATGGGCACTTGGATGCAGGATTGACGGAGGTCAGACCACATACGTCCGTGTCCCATTTGCCGACAATGGATTGACACGTATTCCCGACAGCGTAAGCGACGAACAGGCACTCTTCACCGGCGATATTCTTGCCACTGGGTTCTGGGCAGTGAGGATTTCTGAAATATCGGAGGATGATACAGTGCTGCTCATCGGTGCCGGACCGACAGGGCTTTGCACACTCGAATGTCTGCGTCTCAAGAATCCCCGCCACATCATCGTCTGTGAGAAAAACGACAGCCGTCGACGCTTCGTAGCCGAGCATTATCCGGATGTCTGTGTCGTTGCTCCCGAAGAATGTATCGATACTGCCATGGCGGTCTCCACAAATGGTGGAGCTGACCGTGTCATTGAGGTTGCAGGCACGGATGATACGTTCCAAATGGCATGGCAAGCAGCCCGACCGAACGCGATTGTCACTCTCGTGGCCCTCTACGAGAAGCCACAGACGCTTCCTCTACCATCCATGTACGGGAAAAATCTCACCTTCAAGACCGGTGGAGTTGACGGATGTGACTGCGAGGAGATTCTCCGCCTCATTGCTGATGGCCGAATCGACACCACCCACCTCATCACACACCGCTATCCTCTCTCCGGAACATTAGAGGCCTATCGAATGTTTGAAAAAGGTGACGACAATGTGATTAAAGTTGCCATCTATCCCGATTGATTAAAACGATTTCTAATAAAATCAACCATAATGAACTTACTGCTCAACATTATATGGGTGGTCTTCGGAGGACTGATGATCGCCATTGAATATGCCATTTCTAGCCTGGTGATGATGGTCACAATCATCGGTATACCTTTCGGCCTCCAGACGCTGAAACTTGCAGCCCTTGCTCTGTGGCCTTTCGGCACACAGATTGTCGACACCTCATGGCCGTCGGGCTGCCTCGCCGGCATAATGAACGTCATCTGGTGGTTTGTCGGTGGAATACCGATTGCTTTGACCCACCTTTGCTGGGGTCTCATCTTCTGCGTGACTGTAGTCGGAATTCCTTTTGGTCTCCAGCACTTCAAACTGATGAAACTCGCCCTGTTCCCCTTCGGCAACTCCATCAACTGACATCCATACGACAATAACGGTCATTCCTTCATATCCAACCTCACCGCCATCCAATCACTTTCCACATGACAATCAGAAGTCTTTCCAACATTCCCTTTGAGTCAATTCTCGAAGCATTTCAGAAAGCATTTTGCGATTATGCCGTTGAATTCGACCGCAAACAGGTGGCCGACATGCTTGTGCGGCGCGGTTTCTGCCCGAATCTTTCATTCGCTGCTTTTGAAAACGATGAAATCGTGGCATTCACACTGAACGGCGTCGGGCCATACAACGGCATCACAAGTTGTTACGATTGCGGGACAGGCACATTGCCGGCATTCAGAGGCCAAGGAATCGCGGGACAACTGTTCAGATACTCCATACCTTACCTGAAAGAAGCAGGAATAAAGCAATACATTCTGGAGGTGCTCCAAGACAACACTGCTGCCATCAATGTCTATCGGGCTAACGGTTTTGAAATCACAGCGGAATACGATTGCTACAATCAGTCCATCGATAGACTCCGGCTTGACCGTCCCCATCCCGACCGAATCGAATTTCATCTGCTCCAACCCGAAGCGCTTAACGGAATGGAACATTTCTGCGACTTCAGGCCATCATGGCAAAATGACCTCAACTCGATTTCAAGAGGGAAAGATGGCCTTTTGATAACCGGAGCCTTCCTTGACGGCAATCCGATGGGATACTGCGTGTTTGATCCCATTTCCGGAGATGTCACGCAAATAGCCGTCGACCGTCAACATCGCAGACAAGGTATAGCCACAGCCCTACTCGCCAACAGTCTGCAAGCAGCGGAATCTCCGACCATCAAAATCCTCAACATCGACACGAACGAGAAAACCCTCCCGGCCTTCCTCTCGTCACTCGGCGTGGCGAAAGGATTGTCGCAGTTCGCGATGTGCAGAAATATTTAATCCACACCCTTGAATCACTTAATATTAAGCATTAGTTCCATAACATTCCAATTAATTTCAACGAAAAGAAAGATTCCCTAAATTATGAATTATCTTCCGATATTGGATGTGGTTCGTGGGGGTAGATGACGTATTCTTCGTAGTAGGCGAGGAGGAGGGTAGTCAGGGGGAGGGCGATTATCATACCTATCAATCCGAGGAGTGTGCCCCAGACCGAGAGTGACAGGAGGATGATGGCAGGGTTGAGGCCCATGACTTTACCCATAATCTTGGGTGTGAGGATATAGTCACAGATACATTGGCTGATGACGTAGACAAGGAGGCATTTGCCAAAGAGTGTCCAGAAAGGTATTTCCCCGCCCATTGATGAAATCAGGCAGACAAAGGCAACGGGAATGACGGTGACATACTGGAAATAGGGTATCATGTAGAGCACACCGACCAGTATGCCAAGCACTATCGCAAGCGGAATACCGACAATCGAGAAACCGATGCAATAGAACACCGCAGCACAAAGCGCGAGGACGGCCTGACCGCGAAAGTAGCGGTTCATGCTGTTCTTGATGTCGTTTCCGACCTTATAGGCTATCGGACGGTATTTCGGCGGGACGAGAAGACGGAAACCGCGCATGATGTGGCGGTAATCAAGCAGGATGAAAATCACATAGATGAATGTCAGGAACCATTCGAGCGTGTGGAGCAGAAACTCAACCGAAGCGGTGATGACAGTCGAACCCTTCGAGAGAAGCGTCTCGAAACGCTGCCCCTCCATCAGCTTCCTCATCATGTCCTCATCGAAATAATTCACAAGGTAGTCATGAATCTCCTTCGGCAGAAACGGCATCAGCTCACCACGCCGGGAGTAGTCGTTAATCATCACACCCATGTCGTGAATCTCCTTCATGATTGATGGCAAAAAGAGATAGGCAAGACCGAAAACAATTCCGGCAACAGATATGAGTGTGGCGAAAATTGCCACGATGCGCCAGCGGAAGTGGAGTTTATTCAGACAGAACTCCACAATCGGTTCAAGGATATAGGAAATCAGACATGCCAGAAAGAAGGGCAACAGGACGTTGCTCAGGCGATTGACGAGCCACACTATAGCTGCGACGATGGCTGCACCGAGAATAAACCGCATGACGCGGTCAAATGTGATGGGATGTGATGCTGACATGAAACATGAGGATTATATCTATTATAATCATCCTCCTCAACAAAAGGTTTAGCCGTAGAATGATACAAATATCTCAAATCCTGTCCATCAGCGGCTGTCCGCACGGACAAAATCGGACAAAACTGTCCGATAGCGGACAGCACTATTTCGCACAACACATTGATTACCAATATATTGGCACTTTGGCACGATATTTGTAATTTATACCACTGAAAACAATAAAAATTTAAATCACATACTTTCATTTCAGACAATGGATAGAGAACTCACATCCGACGAACGCAAAAAAGCGATGCGCAAGAAGATGCTACCCTATATAATAGGTGTCGCTGTCGTGGTTGTAATAATCGCGATACTCATGATCACCCTCCGTTCGAGCGTCAACCGCGACGACCTGCTTATCGCAACCGTCGACACGGGAACAATCGAAACCACCGTCACAGGCTCGGGCAGCGTCGTCCCGGCATTTGAGGAGATAATCAACTCGCCAATCAATTCACGCATTGTCGAGGTGTATTGCAAGGCCGGCGACAGTGTGGATGTCGGCACTCCCCTCCTGCGTCTCGACCTACAGAGCACCGAGACCGAGCTCAACAAGCTTAAAGACCAGATAGAGATGAAGCGCTACGAACTGGAGCAGCAGAAGGTGGGCAACGACACCCGTATCTCCGACCTCACCATGCAGGTGAAGGTGAAGGAAATGACAGTCAACCGTCTTGAAGTCGAACTCCGCAACGAACGCTACCTCGACAGTCTCGGTTCAGGCACCGGCGACCGCGTCCGTCAGGCCGAACTCGCCTACAACACCGGCAAACTCGAACTCGAACAGATGCGTCAGCAACTCGCCAATGAGCATAAGGTCACCGATGCCGGTCTCAGCGTGAAGAATCTCGACATCAACATCGCAAGCAAAAACCTCGGAGAGATGAGCCGCACACTCGACGATGCACAGATACGCGCTCCACGCCGCGCCACCCTTACATTCATCAACGACCAGATTGGCCAAAAAATTTCCGAAGGCGAGAAAATCGCAATAATCTCCGATCTCAGCCATTTCAAGGTAGATGGTGAACTCGCCGACTCCTACGGCGACCGCATCCGCGTCGGGTCCAAAGCCGTCGTGCGCGTTGGCCGTGACCGTCTTCCCGGAATGGTCAGCAATGTCACCCCCCTCTCCCGCAACGGTGTCATCTCATTCTCCGTGCGTCTTGACGACGAAGCCAACGCCCGTCTGCGTTCCGGTCTGAAAACAGACGTATATATAATGTGTGACGTGATGGAGGATGTGAAACGTATCAAGAACGGCACGTTCTATACCGGTCCCGGCCTATACGAACTCTTTGTCTTCGACAGCGATGACGAACTTGTCCGCCGCAGCGTCCGCCTCGGCGAAAGCAACTTTGAATATGTCGAGGTCATCAACGGTCTCGAACCCGGCGACCGCGTGGTCATCTCCGATATGAAGCGTTTCAACACCAACACCTCTCTGAAAGTAAAGTAACCCTGACAACCCCAACCGGCCGAAGGCACCCACAACCCCTTATACTCCCCCCAATAAATTCTCCAATCTCCAACCACACCCAATCATGCAAATCAAATCATCACTCAAACAACTATGGGTCGAATCGCGAGCCAATCCCGGCTTCACATCGCTCTACATCGGCGGCGTAGCCTTCGCGGTGGCATTCATAATGATAATTGCCATAATATATTACGTCCATCTTGCCCCAATTTACCCCGAATATCAACGTGGTCTTACATCATACATGAGCTCAATACGTCTAACGACAGAGAATGGCATGAGTTCCAATCCGTTCTCCAAAAGCTTCATCGATGACTATCTGACTACAGACTCCACACTCTGTGATTACTTCTGTGTCACAGGAGAAGATTGGATGTCAAACGGCGATTATGTGCAACCAATTGACAATAGCGCGGATTTCAAAATCGTCACTAAATATGTAGATCCTAACTTTTTTAGACTCTACAGTTACGACTTTATATCCGGACATCCGTTTAGTAAAGCTGACTTCACGGCAGCAATTCCCAATGTTGTCATTACAGATGCACTCGCCAACCGTGTTTTCAGTTCAACTCAGAAAGCTGTTGGACAAGAAATATCAATGAATTTCAAACGCTATAAAATCGTGGGCGTAGTACGGCGAGGCACACCGCTTGCAAAATCTTCATACGGAGACATGTTCCTGCCCTACACTATCCTTGACCACTCCTTTACCGATGTTGAGTGGCCACGCACACTCATGGGAGCTCTCAAAGTCACTTTCATGTTCAAAGACCGCGAACAGCAAGATGCCATAAAAGACAAATTAGATGCAATCTGTCAGCGAATCACACTTGTAGATACTGTCGCCGGTGTAATTGATATTCCCATTATAAAAACACATTTCACCAATGTGCTTGGCAGTTCCGGATGGCAGAAGCAGTCAACATGGGATATGCTCAAACCTTTCATATTCATCGCAATTGTCCTTCTGATTGTTCCCGCAATCAACATAAGTGGTATGATAGGCGGACAGATGGACCGACGCATTGCTGAAATCGGCATACGACGTAGTTTCGGCGCCACACGCGGTGAATTAACACGCCAAGTGATGTTTGAAAACTTCTTGCTTACATTCATAGGAGGTATCATCGGACTTATTATAGCGTGGCTCATTCTATTCTTCTCCCGGCAATGGATACTCAATATCATCACAGACTCATGGGAGGCAGTAGATCCCAATATAGACGTTGATGTCTCAGCCGAGATGCTTTTCGCCCCTCAGGTCTTCCTTCTGACACTGACAATATGTCTTGCCCTCAACCTACTGTCAGCTTATATCCCAGTCAGGCTCTCCTTGCGCCGGCCGATAGTTTCATCAATCAACACCAAACGCTAATCCTCCACAAATAGCTATGTTAAAACTAATATACCATAATCTCATTGCCAACTGGCGGCGTAACATCTGGCTTCTGCTTCAGATTTCAATCATAGCCTATATTGCATGGATACTTCTCGACCCGGTACTTGTCAAACTCTATGTCAAGCATCTTGATCCAGGCTATGACATCGAACGTCTTGTCCAGCTCAATATCAGTGAATACCCGATCGGTTCATCACAACAACCGGAGGAGATTACCCACGAGGAAAAAATGGAGCATCTCAACCGTATCCTTGCCAAAGTCAAAACTCATCCGGACATCGAGGCTGCAACATTAATAAATCCGGTGTGTTTTGAACAAATGTCAACTAACTCATCGACTTTTACTCCAAATGATGCCTATATACTGGTCTATTTCATTCCCGGGACAGACTTTTTCAAGACATTTGGACTGAAGGATGCCTCAACAAGCGTAATGAAAGATTTTATAGAACCGCCTATGACCGGCAACCATGCCGTAATCAGCAAATCAATAGCGGAATATAATTTCTCCGGTGAGAATCCCATTGGGCAGATTCTTGAAAAAAATTCACCGTATTTTGAAAAATACAAGGAATATTCCCACACCGTAAGCGGCGTGGTCAATGATGCCATCTATCGCTCAGTATTTGGCCGCTCTCCTATCGCTTACTATCCAATGACATCAGATATTATAAAAAATTGGGGTGGTGTGTCAAGACTGTTCATTGTAATGCGACTTAAGGAAGGAATCAACGCAGACGATTTTGCAACTTCTCTCACTTCCTACGCCAATAGCGATCTCAAATCGGGACCGGTCTACACCCATGGCCCACAATCTTATACGGTCAACCGGAAAGTAAATGCACGCGACGATGACAATTCTATTATCATCAACGGTTCCATCGCTCTGTTCTTTTTCGTCAATGTCTTTCTCGGCATGATGGGTACTTTCTATTTACAGACACGCAAACGCAGCATGGATGCCGGCATTCTCCGTTCATTTGGCGGGTCGAAAAGATTCGTCATCTGCGAGATGATATTTGAAGGTTTGGTCATGGTTACCATCGCCTGCCTTATTGCATTCACTGTATATTATTTTCAAGTACATGAATCCGGCCTTACGGCCTTAAATATAGACGGCGAGTATTCTGCTGAATTTAAGGGTTATATGGCATTGTGGATAGACTCCTTCAACAAACATTTCCTGATTATATCCGGAATAATATATGCCATCATGCTCATCTCGGTCCTCATCGGCATCTATATCCCTGCAAGGCGTATCAGCCGCATAAATCCGGTCGATGCACTCCGCGACGAGTAAAGTTAAATCAATGCATGTTTTTTGATTCATGATTCATAACGTATGATTCATATTTTTAATGCGTGGTTCATAATGCATGATTCATGATTTTTAAGTCCAATAAAATTTTCAGAATTTGATTTGTAGGGACGCGCTGTAGCGCGTATGCCAAATAGAATAGTGAAAGTAAACAAGATTAATTTAATGATTAAACAGAATGGTGAATAATAAAAACGGTGTAAAACATCCATATACATAAATTTTACGCGTAATTACATTTTCATCCGGCATACGCGCTACAGTGCGTCCCTACAATATCAAAAAACAAATCAAAACCCAATCCCGACCTCTGTAGGGAACCAATATTAAAACCCAAATCCGACCTCAATCAGAAACCAATTCAACTCCCATTCCGGCATCGGCCGGAAACCAAAAAATTCAACAACAAACAGATTATAAACAAATTAAAACAACAACATATCATGGCAATCATCGAACTCAAAGGTATCAATAAAATCTACCGCACAGACGAAATCGAGACACTCGCTCTTGAAAACGTAAACATCGACATTGAGAAAGGCGAATTTGTAAGCGTGATGGGACCCTCCGGCTGCGGAAAGTCAACCCTGCTCAACATTGTCGGACTCCTCGACACCCCGACCAGCGGAACGGTAAGCATCGACGGCATCTCGCTCGGGAAAATGAGCGACAGCAAACTCGCTGCCTTCCGAAACGCCAAACTCGGCTTCGTCTTCCAGAGCTTCCATCTCATCAATTCGCTCAACGTCCTCGACAATGTTGAACTCCCCCTCATCTACCGCTCCATGAGTGCATCCGAACGCTCGAAACGAGTACGCGAAGTCCTCGACCGCGTCGGCCTCAGCCACCGTATGCGCCACATGCCCTCGCAGCTCTCCGGCGGTCAGTGTCAGCGCGTGGCCATCGCCCGTGCCATCGTCGGCAATCCCGAAATCATCCTCGCCGACGAACCGACCGGTAACCTCGACTCAAAGATGGGTGCCGAAGTCATGGATCTCCTCCACTCGCTCAACAAGGAGGACGGCCGCACAATCATGATGGTAACCCACAACGAGCAGCAGGCCAAACTCACCGACCGCATCATCCGCTTCTTCGACGGCCGCCAGGTACAGTAAAAGAATTCCTTATCTGAACCAAACATCATTTCCAAGCAATGAAAACCAACTACATAAAACTTGCCTGGGCTTCCATCAGGCAGCAGCCGATGGTCAGCACCGTCAGCATTGCCGGAACAGCCCTTGCAATCTTCCTCATCATGATTATGGTGATGATAACTGAAATCAAAACCGCACCCTTCGCTCCCGAGAGCAACCGCGACCGCTGGCTCGTCCAGAAATTCGCCTCCATCGCCCATAAGGACTGGGGCGAGAATAACACCTCAAACGGTGCTCTCGGTTTCAACACCATCAAGGCAGTCTTCTATGAGATGAAGACCCCCGAAGCCGTCACTGCAATGGATGCATGGCCTATGGTCGCCTCCCTCTCTGTCCCCGGTCAGCCTGCCTTCGGTGCTGAATACCGTGGCGTCGACAACGGCTTTTGGGACGTGATGGACTTCACGTTCATCAACGGCAAGCCCTTCACCAAGGCTGATTTTGATTCGGCGATTCCCTTGGCTGTCATCAATGAATCAACCGCGCGCAAGCTCTTCGGCTCAACCGATGTGGAAGGCCGCGAATTCAGCATCAACCATGTCCCCTATAAAGTCTGCGGAGTAGTCAAGGATGTCAGCAACCTCGCCAATCTCTCCTACGCGGAACTGTGGGTGCCCTTCACCTCCACTAACTCAGTAAACGCCACATGGTGTACCTACATGGGTGGTCTCAGCGCGATTATTCTACCAAAAAGCGTGGATGACATCCCGGCTGTCCGCGAGGAATACAAGCAACTTTTCGATAAGCTCGGCGATGAGGCGAAAATCGACGGTTGGGAATTCATCCTGCGCGACCGTCCCTACAATCAGGAAGTGCATGTAGCCACCCCGTGGGCAAACATGTCGCCCGATGTCAACAAAGACCGTCTCCAGCGCCTGACCATCTATCTGATTCTCCTCATTGTCCCTGCGGTAAACCTTAGCAGCATGACCCACAGCCGTCTGCAGCGCCGTCGCGAGGAAATCGGTGTGCGCAGGGCCTTCGGAGCACGCAGGACCAACATCATCACCGACATTTTTGTCGAGAATCTCGTCATCACCATAGTCGCAGGCCTCATCGGTCTCGCACTCAGTCTGATTTTCGCATTGCTGTGGGGTGGAGTGATATTCCAACCCGGCTACGGTGCATCACTGTCGGCAAGCGGACTGAACCTCGGCATCCTTTTCCACTGGTCGACATTCGGATGGGCAATGCTCTTCTGCTTCCTGCTCAATCTGCTCAGCGCCGGTATCCCATCACTCAACGCATCAAGAATCAACATCGTCAACGCACTCACAGGCAAATAACTTCTATGAAACGTAAACTTCTGAAACAGATAGGTAATGAATGGCGCTCAAACGTGTGGTTGGGTGTCGAGCTCCTGATAGTGAGCGTTGTGATGTGGTTCATTACCGACAACCTCTACACGGCCATCTCCACCCTCAACGAGCCACGCGGCTTCAACACTGACCACTGCTACCTCATCAAATACGCTCTGCTCAACCAACAAAGCCCCGAATTCATCCCCGACAAATCAAACTCTGACAACAACGCGGACTTTCTGACCCTCATGGACCGCCTTGAAAAGCGTCCGGAAATCGAATGTGTGGCTGCCGGACAGAACTCCTATTTCTACAACGGCTCCAACTCGAATACATACATGGCAACGGACACCTTCTCATCAAGCGGTTATCTTCTCCGACGCCTCGTCAGCCCGGATTTCCCACGGGTGTTCCGCATCCGGGGAGCCAACGGTGAGACCCCTGAGCAACTGTCCGAACTGCTCAAGGAGCCACGCGCCTTCCTCATTTCCGACAACGCTTTCAAGGAAAAGTATAACCTTGACCACATGGGCGCTTTCATCGGCAAGGAGTTTTCAAATCACGCCTATGGTGACACCCTTGTCCTGAAAGCCGCCTACGAAACCGCGCGTTACAACGATTTCCAGGCAGCCGAATGGTCCACCTCCATGATGTCGCTCTGTCCTGAAAGGCATTATATTGATGCGCTTAATGAACTGATGGTGCGTGTGCGTGACAACATGGACACTGACTTCATCGAGAATCTCATGAAGGATGCCGACAGTCATTTCCGCATCGGCAACCTCTACATCTCATCAGTCCAGTCATTCGATGATATACGCCATATCCATCAGCGTGACAATGTCACCGGGATGCGTACATTTTTTGCCGGAGCGGCCTTCCTCGCTCTCAACATCTTCCTCGGTCTGCTCGGGACATTCTGGTTCCGCACCCGTATGCGCATCTCCGAAATCGCAATTCGCAAGGCCAACGGAGCCACCCGCAGCGACATTTTCCGCCGTGTCATCAGTGAAGGAGAAATCATTCTGCTTGTCATCACTCCTTTGGCCATCCTCTTCGACTGGCTGATTGTCCATTTTGAATTCAACACCTACTACCACGGCGCATATTTCGAACCCTCGCGCTTCATTGCCTGCGTCGTCATCGCATGGGCATTCATGGCTCTCATGATTCTGCTCGGAATCCTCATTCCTGCCAACCGTGCGATGAAAATAGCTCCCGCAAAAGCCCTCATGGGTGAATGACAGTTATTAAACCCGCTTTCCATGAAATTTATTCAACAATTGATGCTTCTCGGTTCACTCGCAGTCGCCATGACTGCGGGTGCGGCTGAGGAAGCGGTCAAAACCATAACCCTTGAGGAGGCCATATTGACTGCACGGGCGAACAGCGTCGATGCAGCCGTGGCCCTCAACGAACTCCGCACGGCCTACTGGACTTACCGCACCTACCGGGCCGACCTTCTGCCGGAAGTCAACTTCAACGCGACCATCCCGAGCTACCATAAAAGCTACAGCCCATATCAGCTCGACGACGGATCCTACACGTTCGTGCGCAACAACTACATGCAGATGAGCGGCGAGGTCTCCATCGACCAGAATATATGGCTGACTGGCGGTACGCTATCGCTCAACACATCGCTCGACTTCCTGAAGCAGCTCGAAAATCCGCGCTACAACCGCTTCATGTCAGTACCCATCGCGCTTACGCTCTCCCAACCCATATTCGGCGTGAACCACACCAAATGGAACCGCCGCATCGAGCCGGTGAGATATGAGGAATCAAAGGCTGCCTTCATCAGCGCGACCGAGACAGTGGCCCTGACAGCCATCAACTATTATTTCTCCCTCCTGTTGGCCAAAGAGAATGTCGAAATTGCCTCGCAGAACCTTGCCAATGCCGAGAAGCTCTATGAAGTGGCCAAGGCAAAGCGCGAGATGGGACAGATAAGCAAAAACGACCTCCTCCAGCTCGAACTCAACCTGCTCAACGCACGGTCGAACTTCACTGACTGTGAGATAAGCTACAAGTCAAACATGTTTCAGCTCCGCGCTTTCCTCAACATTCAGGAAGATGTGACACTCGAACCCGTCGTCCCGGAAAAGATTCCTTATACGATGGTAAGCTACAACGATGTCCTTGAAAAAGCCCATGCCTACAACAGTTTCTCGAAGAACATCCGCCGCCGTCAGCTCGAAGCCGACTATGCCGTCGCCCAGGCCAAAGGCAACCAGCGCGAGATAACCCTCTTCGCCCAGATAGGCTATACGGGAACCGCCGACAAATTCGGACCGGCCTACGATACGCTCAAAGACAATCAGGTGGTGGAAATCGGATTCAAGGTGCCGATTCTCGACTGGGGCAAACGCCGTGGAAAGGTCAAAGTGAGCGAAAGCAACCGCGACGTAGTGAAAAGCCGTCTGCGCAAGGAGCAGATGGACTTCGACCAGAACATCTTCATCCTTGTCGAGCGGTTCAACAATCAGCAGAGGCAACTCGACATCGCTCTCCGTGCCGACACGATAGCCCAGCGCCGCTACGACACCAATGTCGAGACCTTCCTCATCGGCAAAATCTCAACACTTGACCTCAACGACTCGCAGACAAGCAAGGACCAGAGCCGACAGGACTACATCAATCAACTTTACTACTACTGGAACTACTACTACCAGTTGCGTAGTGTGGCCCTTTGGGATTTTGTGACCAACAAGGGGATTGATGCTGACATTGAGGCCATACTCAGGCAGTAGAAGCCGGAAGTTGCACAAAAAACAACTCTTATTTGTTTTATGACCGGGCATACAGCCCCGGAGGGCGGGATTTTTTCATTGTTACAAGCTATCCATTATTACGTCTTTAAAATATTAATCACTACCTTTGCATCATGATTCTAATTGTAGATGATGACGCAGGCATCAGATTGTCACTGCGTCTGCTGCTCTCCCGCAACGGTTACGATGTTTCCATGGCTTCCAATCCCAAAGAGGCCATGGAAATCGTGCGTTCCTCCACTCCTCCCGACCTCATCATGCTCGACATGAATTTCTCACGCGCCACTTCCGGCGACGAAGGACTGACATTGCTGAAACAAATCAGGATTTTCCTGCCGGATGTGCCTGTCATATTGATGACGGCATGGGGCAGCATCCCCCTCGCCGTCGAAGGAATCCAGGCCGGAGCGTTTGATTTCATTACCAAACCCTGGGACAATGCCTCGCTCCTGCAGCGGATAAATGTGGCGCTGGATCTCCATGCGTCCAAATCCACGACTGACGAAGAGGTCCGTAAGTTTGACCGCTCATTCATCATCGGTAAAAGCCCTGCGCTGCTCAACATCCTCCACACCATCGAGCGCATAGCGGCTACCGATGCCCCTGTGCTCATCATGGGCGAAAACGGTACGGGCAAGGAACTCATCGCCGAGGCCATCCACCGGAATTCCCACCGGCGCGGTGGACCGATGGTGAAAGTCAATCTCGGAGGCATATCCTCGTCGCTTTTCGAAAGCGAGATGTTCGGCCACAAAAAAGGCGCCTTCACCGGAGCGGTGGCCGACCGCGAGGGGCGCTTCGGAATGTCGGACGGCGGAACCATCTTCCTCGACGAAATCGGTGACCTCGATTTCAACTGTCAGGTGAAACTCCTGCGGGTGCTTCAGGAACACACCTACGAGATGCTCGGCGACAGTACTCCGCGCCGCTGCGACGTGCGTGTGGTCTGCGCCACGAATGCCGACCTCCCCGCAATGGTCCGCGAGAGGACTTTCCGCGAAGACCTCTTCTACCGCATAAATCTCATCACCGTCACCCTTCCCCCTCTGCGCGACAGGAAAGAAGATATTCCCCTGCTCGTGGAACATATCGTGGCGAAACACTGCGACACGGTGGGCTGCGAACGCACGGAAATCACTCCCGATGCCATCTCTTTCCTCCAGTCACTCCCCTATCCCGGCAACATCCGCGAATTGAAGAACCTCGTAGAGCGAACCCTCCTCGTCAGCGCGTCGTCGCGTCTTGATGCCCGCGATTTCCGTGGGCAATATACCGGCGACACAATGTCGACACTCTCCTCATCCGACATCACTCTTGAATCCAAGGAGCGTTCAGCAATCGAGAATGCACTCGCCCAGTCCGGTGGCAACATGTCGCGCACAGCCGCCCTGCTCGGCATAAGCCGTCAGGCTCTCTACCGCCGCATTGAAAAATATGGAATCAAACTATGAGGCTTAAGTGGATATTCATATTGATTGTCCTGATTCTTGTCTGTACCGTGGCCACGACGTTCATGATACCGACGGAGGATGACCCGACTCTCAGTTGGGTCACCCGCGGCTCATGCGGTCTTGCGTTGCTGCTCATGGTGGTGTTCTACATCAACATCATGAAGCCGCTCCGCAGCATCACCAACGGTTTTGACCTCCTGCGCGCTCAGGATTTCAGTAGCCGCCTGACCCACGTCAACCAGCACGAGGCCGACCGAATAATTGATATGTTTAACCGAATGATGAATTCCCTAAAGGAAGAACGTCTGCATCTGCGTGAGCAAAACCACTTCCTCGACCTGCTCATAAATGTGTCGCCGATGGGAATCATCATCCTCGACACTGATGACCGTATCGTCAATGCCAACCCCTCGGCAGCAAATTTCCTCGGATTTTCCAAAAAGGATAATGCGGGAGGACGCAAACTCGACACACTCGATTCGCAACTCGGCCACACGCTCGCAGCCTTGCAGCAGGGGGAGGTCAGGACAGTCCGTCTGAACGACTCCATGATTTACCGCTGCTCACGACTCTCGTTCATGAACCAGGGCTTCGCCCATCCGTTCATCCTGATTGAGAAACTTACCGATGAAGTGATGAAAGCCGAGAAGAAGAGCTATGAGAAAGTGATAAGGGTGATTGCCCATGAGGTCAACAATACGATGGCCGGTGTCAACTCCATGCTTTCGACTGCCGGCACCATCCTTCAGGAACATCCCAAAGAGAATGCCGACATTCTCGAAGTCATCGGTGTTTGTGAAGGTCGTTGTGCTGCCATGAGCAATTTCATCACCTCCTACGCGGATGTGGTCAAAATCCCCGAACCGACTCTCATCACCACCGACCTTAACCGGGAGATTGACCACTGGCACATCATGCTTGAAAGCCTGTGTGCCGGACGGAATATCAAGTTGCATCGGAAACTCTGTCATGAACCGGTCAAGGTCAACATTGACCCGGTGCTGATGGAACAGGTGTTGATCAACATCGTAAAGAACTCTGCTGAAAGCATCGGCTCAGACGGAGAGATAACAATCAGCACCACCCCGTCGCCTCCGACACTGACAATCACCGACAACGGCCCGGGCATCTCGGAGGAGACGGCCAAAATGCTTTTCAGTCCCTTCTTCTCGACAAAGGTCAACGGCCACGGTATCGGCCTCCTCTTTATCAGCGAAGTCCTCCACCGCCACAAATGCAAATTCTCCCTCAGCACCGCCACCGATGGTCTCACCCGTTTCACAATAAGTTTCACAAACGGCTGAAATTGACAGCGGCTGCGCAAATCAATCCCAATGATAGTCCAAGGATAGTTTTGAAGATTATGCAAAAATTTGTATCTTTGCACCGACACTACAAAATCATGCCTTGGTAGTTCAACGGATAGAATGGGAAATTCCTAATTTTCAGATAGGGGTTCGATTCCCCTCCGAGGTACAAGTGAATCCTTAGAACCTATTGGGTTTTAAGGATTTGCTTTTTATTCGGGGTCGCTGCCGAGTGGTGATTGACAACAATACCTCTTCCGTATGCGTTTTTATTTTGATTGTCCATGACTGTTTTTAGATAATCGGAGGACTGTCCGACGGCAATCATCGTTTTCAACAGTTAAACTTCAATTTCTCATCATAATATATTTGTTTCATCCTTCCTTATGCTTCTGAATATATTTTTTCTACTGCTCGGACTGGGCTTGATTCTCGTCGGAGCCAACTGTCTGACAGACGGCGCCTCGGCAATTGCCAAACGTTGGGGTGTCAGCGATTTGGTCATAGGTCTGACCGTGGTTGCGTTCGGCACTTCCGCGCCTGAACTTGCAATCAGCCTTATTTCCGCTCTCAACGGGAGTGCCGAGATGGCCATAGGCAACGTGGTCGGTAGCAATATTTTCAATATCCTCGTCATAATCGGAGTGACAGCTATGGTCGTGCCCATCAAAATCCAGCGCAGCATCATGACCAATGAAATTCCGCTTGTCCTTCTATCGGCGCTTGCGCTGCTGACGATAGCCAACGGCCCCCTGCTTGATGGCGCTCAGTCCATGACAGTCAGTCGTGTCAATGGCATCCTCCTATTGCTGTTTTTCCTGATATTCATGCGCTACACGTTCTCGCAAGCCAAGGATGCATCAACGGAAGACCCTGCTGCAGAATCCGGAGCCGGTGTCAAGGCCATGCCTATCTGGAAAGCCGCCTTGTGGGTCATCGGCGGATTGTGTGCGCTTATCTACGGTGGCGACCGCTTTGTGGCAGGGGCATCGGGCATCGCCTCAGCACTCGGAGTGAGCGATGCGATAATCGCACTTACAATCGTTGCTGCCGGTACTTCTCTTCCGGAACTCGCAACCTCCGTCACCGCTGCCATGAAAGGAAAAACGGGCATAGCGCTCGGTAACGTTATCGGCAGCAATATCTTCAACATATTCCTTGTGCTCGGAGCTACTGCCACGGTGCGTCCACTCGGATTCGGCAACATCGGCAATCCGGATCTCCTCGTGCTGACCGGCGCATGTCTGCTATTCTGGATATTCGGCTGGTTCTTCAAAGAGCGCACCATCACCCGCATCGAAGGAGCCCTCCTCACGTTTTGCTATATCGGCTATATCGGCTATATGATTATGGCTCAGTGACGGTATGTCTATATCCTGACTCCACTTACAAATTTACACCTTGTTGACCTTCCGGATAATCCAATACTTCCAATATCCGGGATTTCAACCTTTTGTAGCCGGAATAGAACCCAAAGCGAAGAAACAGGAATAGAACACTTCCAAACAAAAGAACAATAAAGAGCAAACCCGCATCTTCCTTGTCGAACCCTCTTTCCGACACTCTCATGACAATAGCTATCAGCGTGACAATGAGTGCGATAATAACTATAATAGCACCGACTGCGCCTATCGAATAAAGACCCACTTCAAGTCTCACGGAAGACTGAGTATCACCTACGGGTAGTATCACGGCTCTCGCTTCCGGCGCAAATGAATTACGAAAAACGGAGTTCTCATACACACAAAAGCCGTTTTCCCATACCCAACCCTCAAACTCATATTTTCTCTTATGCCTATAGTCAGAAAAACGAGTCGGGGAGTCATAACTGAATGTAGACTTCTTCATGAAATCTATTACTTCAACACATGGTCTGTCGATTATAAAATTTCGCTTGAAAAAAGGCAATGACATAATTTAACGATATAAGTTTATGACTCTGCACTAAGTTACTGATTTTATATGAAAAACCAATATTTTTCTTCATCGGTTTTGTAAATTCGCACCTTTTCGGAAAGTTCATGATGTAGATTTGCATCAGTATTCAATTAAACACACTGTTCAACCCAAAAATCTCTCTAACCATGAACCACGAACTTTCCACAACAACAATCATCACCAACGCTTCATCAGGTCAGGCAAAATCCTTCCACCAAAGCTCTGATTGCAACCGTAGTGAATCCGGCACGAAACGCAAACGTGGCAGACCGAAAAGTCCGATGGAAAAAAAGCCTTGGACACTTCCTGTCTCCAAGGCTTTCTATGAAAAAATGCGTCGGCGAGGCGAGATGATTATGGATGCTCTCGGTTATGGCGCGGAATGGATGAAATATCTGATGCCTCATCTCGACGCCTACATGTTGAAAGGCGAAAAACTTGGCTATCATTATGAATATGAGTGCATGAGAGTTGTGTTCATGTGTCTATGTCTCGACATAGACACTGCCATGCAACGCTCGGCCCGCGCAAAGGCCCGCGCAGCCGAACGCCGTGCGGCTGCCGAAATGACCAAGGCTGAAAATAAGGATGAAAAATCCGAAGCAGATAAGGCAACAGAAAATTCAACTCACCCCGACGAAACGATACAGCCGCAAACCGAAGCGGAAAGCAATCAAGGCGAACCGGCTACAGAAAGAAAACCGACTGAACAAGCAACCGACTCCCCCACTCCGGAAACAAGCATATCCGGACCAATTACTGACGTGTACAACCCGGCTGGCGCAGATAAACTCTCACTTCACCGCACAAAGAGATTTTTCAGAAAAAATACGCTGAAACTAAAAAGGACGCAGGTCCGGAGGGTGTAGCCACACGGACCTGCGTCGGTTTTCTTCGTATTATCAAATGAGCAAGATGGATGTTACTTGGCTGTCTTCTTCATGAGATGCTTGGTTGCTCCGATGAGCTGGTCGTCAACACCGCTGAGGACATTCTCGGGGGTGTTGTAGATAAGCACGTCGGGATTGAGCTGCTTGTTTTCAAGAACCTCACCGTTGACATCAAGCGAAGTCACCTGGGGGATACCGAAATACAGCGTGGGGTCAATCTGAGTCTCCCACCATACGGCAGTCATTGTTCCGGGAACGGGAGCACCGACAACATCGCCTATCTTCAAAGTCTGGTAGACGTAGGGCGAACCGTGGGCATCGCTGTAGTTGCTTTCATCAACGAGCATCACAGAAGGCTTGGTCCACTGTGAGAACGGCTCGGTACCGATATACTGTCCACGGGGATTGAAACGGACATAAGCCTTACCACCGAGAAGAAGAGCAAGGTCGTTGTGGAGCCAACCGCCACCATTATGACGGGTATCGACAACTACGGCATCGCAGTTGCGGAACTTGCCGAGCAGACGGTCATAGACCTCGCTGAAGCTCGAACCATCCATGCCCTGCACATGCACATAACCGATGCGTCCGCCGGAAACGCTGTCCACAATATGCTCGTTGCGCTCAACCCAACGGTCGTAGAGAAGCTGATGAATGGCACCGGCGCTTGTAGCCTTAGCATAGACAGTCTTCTTGTCGCCATTGCGCTTCTTCACATCAAGTTTCACCTTCTTCTTGCCTTCGAGCAGAGGGAAATAGTCCTGACCGGCAAGGATAGTGGAGTCGTTGATGGCAAGGATAATGTCGCCGGCTTCAACACCCACATTCTTGGCTGACAGCGGACCGCGCTTGATGACCTCGGCAACTTTCAGACCGTCGCCTTTGTAGCTTTCATCAAAGAATGCACCAAGGCTCGAAGTCGATAGGCGGTTGCCCGAAGAACGGTAGCCACCACCGGTGTGCGATGCGTTCAACTCGCCAAGGATTTCGCTCAGAAGAATGGCGAAATCATAGTTGTTGTTGATATAGGGGAGGAATTTGGCATACTCGTCGCGATATTTTGCCCAATCCACACCATGAAGATTGACATCATAGAACTTATCGAGCACCTGACGCCACATGTGTTCATAGATGTAGTTGCGTTCATCCGATGCACGGCGTGTATATTCGGCCTCAAATGTGACAGGGGTCTGCTTGCCTGAAGAGAGATTCACCTTTGAAATGCCATTGCGGCCCATCACGAAGATGTTCTTGCCATCCTTGTCGGGAATCATGCCCCATGCGCTCAGGCCCTTTGCAAGAATCTTGGTGTCGCCTTCCTTAAGGTCGCGCTCATAGAGTGAACGGCCGTCGGGGCTTGAAGCGACATAGTAAAGTTTATCGGCCTTGGGCGATACATAGTAGCCACCAAGCATTGACGACGAGCCGGTGATACGGCGCAGACGGTGACGGCGATCGGCAAGTTCAAAGGTGAGGGGCTTGACCTCTTCCTTTTTCTTGTCGGCCTTCTCGTCCTTTTTGTCTTTCTTGTCCTTCTTGCCTTTCTTGTCGTCCTTCTTGTCGGCTTTGTCCTTGCCGTCCTTGTCTTTTTTATCCTTTTCAGCCTTTTCGGCAAGCTTGACCTCCTCTTCAGTCATGTTGAAGCGGTCGTAGGCCTCACCATCGAGAAACATGAGAAGGACATCGCTCTCGTTGCCCCAGCTACCGTGGCTCTTGTAGCCATATTTTCCGGTGGTATATGCTACGGCCTTACCGTCAAGAACCCACTGCGGACTGCCGTTGCTGTAGCCGCTTTCGGTGAGATTGACAACCTCGCTTCCATCGGCTTTCACGAGCGCAATGTCAGAGTTGTTCCAACCTCCGACACCGATGTAGTCGATGAGAAGCCAGTTGCTGTCGGGACCCCATTCGAAACCTATGTCCCCATCCTGATAACTATAGTTGAACTTTCCGTCAAGAGCGGTGGTCACCTTCTTTGACTTCAGGTCGAGCACACGGAGAGTTGTGCGGTCCTCAAGGAATGCAACTTTCTTGCCATCGGGACTGTAGTCGGGGAAGAAAGCAGGCTTGTCGCTCTTATAGAGTGGTTTCTCAACCAGTTCGGTTGCATAGAGAAGTGATTTTTCCGATGGATCCTTGATTTCGGTTGTGAACAACTGCCAGATGCCGTCGCGGTCACTGTCATAGACAATGCTGCGGCCGTCAGGAGCGAAATCCACCGCACGTTCCTGAGCAGGAGTGTCGGTGATGCGGCGTGTGGTATTGTATTCTGTGGAAGTCACATAGACATCACCTCTGAGGACAAATGCCACGAGTTCGCCGTCGGGCGACACTGCAATCGACGATGCACCCGAACGACGGAGGGATTTCTCAGCCGGGGAAGCATATTCGTCAGCGATAATCTCGACATTGACCTTCTCCGGTTTCCCGTTCTCGTTCATTGTGTAAATCTCACCGTCCCAACTGAAGGCAAGAGTGCCGTTGTTGGAAGCCGAGAGTGAACGGACCGGATGGGTGGTGAAAGAGGTCAACTGCTTCTTCTGCTTGCCGTCGACCGAACGCTTGTAGACGTTGAGCGTTCCGTCCTCCTCGCTGATGAAATAGAACGAACCGTCAGGAGCCCATACGGGATTCAGGTCATGGCCGTTGAAATCGGTAAGCTTCGTATGCTTGCCATTGTCCATAATCCAGATGTCGGATGTGCCGGACGAACGTTCGTGCTTACGCCAGATATTCTCAACACCCTTCTTATCGTGATAGAGCAGACGGCCGTCACGACCGATGCTGATTGACGGCATCGTGAGCGACATGAACATCTCGGGACGGTGGCCTTCAAGGTCAACGCTGTAGACCTGCGAGGTGAAACCGGCCTGTGCAGCTGTCGGTGAAGGGAGGACAGAGGCACTGAAAAGGATGTGTCCGTTGTCCTTGAATGCAAGAGGAGTCTCATTGCCTGAATTGGTGGTCAGACGCTTGGGGACACCGCCTCGGCTGTTGACCACAAATACATCCATCGAACCCTCACGGTCGCTCCCGAAAGCAATCTTGCTGCCATCGGGACTCCAGATGGGAGTGGTGTTGTAGCTGCTGCCCGATGTCAACTGACGGGCCTCACCACCCTTGACAGGGACAGTGAAAATATTGCCTTTATATGTAAAGGCAATCGTGGAGCCGTCAGGAGAAATGGCTACATTGCGCAACCAGAGAGGTGCGGCAGACGCACCCACGGCTGAAGCTGCGAGCAGAGCCAAAGAAACAATACTTTTTCTCATAACGTGATATTTAATTGAATTGGTTTATCTGTCACCAACAAAGGAGTCCTGCGGGATGCGGAAACTCCCAATATATATTAGACGAAAGCGATTGGCAAAAAGTTACTTATGCCATCGTCTTTTTTTGCATAAAATCCGCTGAATATTTCAACATTGCCGTCATTCAGCCCCCGACTTTCCGTCAAAGATACTGTCGGTCGGGATACGTTTGCGCTTTTCAAGCACACTTTCGGTCTGCGGAACGGCCTCTTCGTCGTTGGACTCCTTCTGCTCCTTTTCGTCCTTCTTGTCATCTTTCCGTCGGCGCAGGAAGGAGAAGATGTTGTCGAACTCACGCTTGAACACCAGACCCACACCCTGAGTTGTCAAGGCGCTTTTGAGGTAATAGTTCTGATCGTTGTAGCGGTTGTAGGCTTTAAGTTGAATTGAGCCAGAGCGGTTCAAAAGATAGCGGATGTCGAAATCGCCGATGAAACTGTTGTTGTTGAGCGACTTGTCACGGTAGCCGAGATTGCCGTTGAGCAGCAGACGGTTGTTGAGCAGATGGCTTGACAACGCCACATCAACCTCCACGTCCGAGAAGTCGCCACGGTCGCTTCGGATAGCCGGTGCGATGCTCCAGTTATCGCTCAACTGTCCGAGCATTGAGCCGAGACGCGATGAGAGAGTGGAAGAGAGTGTCGAGGTGGCCACTGCAGCGAATTCGTTGTTGCCGTGGTTGACAGCCATGTAGTCGGGAGTGTAGAATTTGTTGAGTGCAAGCAGATAGATAATCTGGCGGTTCATCATGTCCTCGGTGGAGACAATCGAGCGAACCTTACGGTAAATATCCTGCGAAAGACTCGGGAATTCAAGGTCAAAACTGATGTCGGGCTGACGGATGTCGCCACGGACAAACATCAAGGCATCCACCCTGACATTGGTACGGTTAAGCTCTCTATCCTCCAGGAATGATTCATCGAGGTCACTGAGATTGGCGTTTACGGCGTAGGAGGCAGTGATGTCGAGCTGCGCAGCGTAGGGGTCACCGAGGAAGGTAATCTTGCTCCCCTCGCGGATGTCGAAGTCCTTGATGATGATGTCCTGAAGCGTGAAGTTGTATTTACCTCGATTGATGGTGTACTCGCCATACATCCTCATGTCGCCATCCGAAGAATAAGTCATCCTGAGGTTACCGCTGCCGTATGCCGTAATCTTGTCACCGCCGACAGGGTCCATGATGAGATTTATGGCAGCATCGGGGGTGATGCCGACCTTGAATGTCATATTGTAGAGCGACGGACTCCCCTCCTCCTCATGCTTCATGCGTTCCTTCAATTGACGTATTGCAATCGGAGTGGGGTCAAGCGCCGCGATGGAATCTTTCTTGGCCTTGTCGCGGTCGCGGAGGGTAATGAAATTGTAGTCCACGGCCTGTTCGGAATCACTGAGCACGAAGGTGAAACGCGAATTCTGCGCGGTGGTCATGTCGACATCAATATCGACCTTACCCGGCACTCCCGTGACGGTCGCACTGCCATTTCCGAAAATCTTGCCATACCAGGGATCCTCGGTGTGATTCTCCTTCACGTCATAGACAAGAAAATCGCGGGCATTTCTCACATTGAAGCCGAAAGAAGCATCGTGGAAATAGTTATGGGTGACGTAACCGCTAAGGTCAGCGGTCTTGCCGTAGCGGTCGGTAAGGCGGATATTGTCGAACTGTATGCGTCCCGGAGTGATGTGGACACTGTCAGTAGCGGTGTAAGTCACATCGGTAAAATCAAGTTTCATCGACAGATTGTCGACAAAAATATCGCCGGTCATGTCAATATCCTTGAAAGTTCCGTAGAGGTGGGCGTCGCCTGAAACCTTGCCGGAGACTTTCGAGGTGAACGCCGACATGAACGGAGCCATGAAGCCGACAGGAGCGTCCTTTGCAGAGAATTTAAAGTCAAGTTCCTCCGTCATGGGCTTTATATAACCATCAATCAACGAGGCCTCACCTGTAGGCTGGGTGATTGTGGCGTTAATCATGATGCGCTTGTTGGCATGATCCCAACTGGAGTGGATGTCACCGTCTCCCATGACACAACGGTTGTATTTCAGTCCCTTTACCTTCAATTGAGGGGTGAAGAGGACAGGATGACCCGACAATAGGCTAAGACCGTAGAAATCACCGGTGGCACGTCCGCCAAACTGGACAGCATCACTGAGATTGAGGCTTTCAAAAATATAGTCAAGGTCGATGTTACGGAGTTTCAACACCAGACGGTCCGTCGAATCGGCTGAGGCCACACCGTTGATGCTGAGCGACTGCCCCTCACGACCTCCGCTGAGGTTATCGACAACAATGCGTCCGGGGGCAATCCTGATTTGAGAGGGATTGACAGTCCATGCGGAGTCGTTGAAAATGAGCTGAGACGTATGGAAATCTATGTCGGTGAGAAGGGCGTTGCTCTCCTCATCACGGGCAAAAACTGTTGCGAAATCAAGATTTCCCTTGAATTCTTTCTGACGGTCGACCACCCAGCCAATATCCGTATGAATCGAGTCGGTCACACCTTTCGACTCAATGTCGAGCGCAAGCATACCGTCCTTGGTAGGGACAGAAGTGTGGGCAATAAACTGAAGCTGACGTTCAGCTCCGTCGAGAAGCAATGACAGACGGCTTCCCTCAATGAGTTTGTCTTTCTTGCGAAGGAAAGGCATGTCGACCGACAGACCGAGTGTCGGAGTTTCACCACCCTTTGCCATTGATGTGACAGAGACAGGATAGATGAAGTCGACAGGCAGGTTGAAAAAGCGCGACAGAGTCGTGTCCTCCTTTATCCTGATGTCGAGATTGCAATCCAGAGTGTTTTCCACATCAGCAACCGGAGGTACGAGAGCAGGATAGACCGAGGAAATGATTCCGGCTACATCACGACCTATTGATTTGAGGCTGAAACGGCCGGAGATGTCGGCATCCGCCTGCGGGCTACGCAGTGTGATGGACCTCAGCGAATCCGGTCCGGAAGCTTCAAGTTCGATATAGGGTATGGCAAGCGACTTTCCGTTCGCACCCGCCATTTTCAGGCCCTCAACCTTGACCCAACCATCCATTGTGTCGGGATTACGGCCACGGACAGAAGCATCGACATCACATGCAAGCACATAATCCTTCATCGCTCCCCCCTTCACGAATGGTGCGAAGGAGAATTTACGGATTTCTGCATAAAATTCATTGAGAGGCATCTCCCCCTTGAAGTCGGCACCTCCACTCGCGATGAAGTCAACGTAGGGTGAGGCTGAGGAGGCGGAAAATTCAAACTTGTCGCCGAAAAATTTCGCTCCGGCAGTGATATTGTCAAGTGCATAGCCATTCCATTCGAGTCCAGTCACATTGACCTGTGCGTTTCCGGTGATATAGCTGTTCTGCGCAATCACGACGTCGCCCGAAGCATCGAATGCGACATTGGCAAGCGGTGCGAGTTGCGGAAGGATATTAGCGGGAGCAAAGGAAGATGTCGTCACGCGACCGTCAATCTTCAACGGACTTGATTTTCCATCGCGATAAAGGCCTCCATCAATGTCGATATTGCCACATCCGGTATTCAACGAGCCATTGAAATCAAGGCTCTTAGGGGTGAACGAGAGGTCGCCGAGAAGGTCAATGTTGCCAAGTTCAGCCAAAGGGGAGAGTTTTCCGTACAGAGAATGGAACATGCTCGACGGCGAAGCCATGAAACCAAGCGCTGCAGGGACATTGGCCACAAGATTCAACCGGCGCAGGTCAACTGAGAGGGAATCGCGTCCACAGGTGAGATTTTCAATCACACCATGTGTGCTCAGACGGGCATTGCGGTCAGGAAACTCCAGTGAGAAGCGATGGATAAGGATATTGTCAAGCTCACCCTCCGCTTCAAAATCAATATCCATCCGCTCGTCAATCTCACCGAGTTCGGCAACGAATGGAGCGAGATCTGAAAGAACGAGATAGGTGTCGGGAAGGGTTTCAAAAGAGGAACGGAGCATGGTTGCCACATCGAATCCCGGACCGAGAGGTGAAGCCAAAGTGATGTCGTTGAAGGCAAAACGCGACCGTCCGATCTCAAACATGAGATTGTTAATCTCCATGTTTTCAGTATCGGCAAACACTGAGGCAGTGAACTCATTCAGTACCAATCCGGAGCGTTCGGAGGCACCGAGACGCTTCACGTCGATGTGCAGACGGTTGTTGGATATTTTGGGCGCGCTTATGTCGGTTCTGAGCCCCGTCACTAAAATATGATTCTTGTCAAAACGGCCGGAATCCGCAGGTGCGGCATCGAGGACATCATATTTCAGCTCACTCCGCCGGATGACCACAAGATTGACAGCAAGGTCAAAGGCTGTCGGCTCCTTCTTTTCTTTCGACTTGAAGCGGTCGAGGATAGGCTGGATGTTGAGCGGAGCGGAGGCGGTAGGCTTGTAGAGCGCCATCTTCAAGTCTATCAGCTCAACGTAGGATATGACCGGACGGCTTGCCCAAAGGCTCTCCCAGATGCTTATGCCTGCACCGAGATGGTCGATTTCCAGAGCCGTGACACCGGCATTGTCCTTGACGGTCACATCGGAAAGCACGATGCGGTTGAAAGGCGCGACACTCACCTCCCCTAAATGCACGTCAGTGCCGAGCAGGGCGGTGAGCTCCTGTTCGGCACTAAGCGCGATCTGCTTCTGCACTGAGGGCAGCGACAAAAGCACATATAGGATTATCGGTACTGCCAGAGGTAGCACAAGCACGAACACAAGGACAAACCGAAGAATCCTATAGAATGTTTTCAATTCAAATACTGAATATCAATTCCTTATTCAAAAATTTTTCAAGCCTCCGAGACCACCGGCAGCCTCACCGGCAAACAAGCGGGAGCTTAAAGGCGACGAGCCACCGATGAATCAAGAGTGGAGATGTCGGACACGCGCTCGACAACGTCACCGTTTCTGTCGAAGATGAAAATTGCGGGAAGAGCGCCGACGTTATAGTCGCGGAGAGCCTTGTCGCCATCGTTGGGTCCGTTGAGGACAGTAATCCAAGGAAGATTCTTGGCGGCCTGCTTCCAGGCATACTCGTCATCGTCAAAAGCGACCTGGAAAATCTCAAGGCCCTGCGAACGGTACTTCTCATACACTTTGTTGAGAGCGACATTCAACGCAGGAGAACCATCGGCCGTATAGGCTGTGAAATTCAGAATCACGACGTTGCCTTTCGAGGTCACATCGAGAAGAGAGTGTTCCTTACCGGTGTTATCGAAAAGTTTGATGTCGAACGCACGGACTTCGTTAGCCACACGGAGATTGCCTTCGTTCAGAGCATCAAGATTGCTCTTCGGACGATTGCCGAGGAAAAGACGGCGCAGATAGCCGGTGCGGGGGTCGGAAGGACGGCGCTCATTGAAGGCATTGGCAACGGCACCGATGATGCGAAGGTCTTCCTTGACGGAGGGATTGAAAATGGGTTTTCCGGCCACGCTCTTATTTATTATATAATAGGTGACGATACCGGCGGGGTCAGCCACTATCATCTGACCGAGCTGACGTTTGAGTTCGGCGTTGGTGCTGACGGAAGCTGCACCACCCTGAGCGGCTGCCACACGAATCATGCTGTCGACACGGACAAGGTTTGCGGCCTGTGGGGAACCGCCGAGAGTGCAGGTCGACTCGATGTCGGGAGCCTCGGCAGAAAGTGAGATGGATTCGATGCTGTCGACGGGGAAATAGACCGACTTGTCCCCTACACGAAGACGGTAGATGTCGGGATAGCCCTGAGCCTCACGGCTGTAGGAATAGGAACCGTTGGACGAGACCTTGATTGTGTCCATCGGATACCAATAGCCTTGGTTGTTACCTTCGAGAACCACCATATCGTCTTCCGACAAACCTGAAATCTTGCCGTCGAGATGCCATTTGTTTCCTCCTCCACACGATGCGAGGAGGGCTGTAAGGGAGAGAGCTATGAATTTGCCTGTCTTGTTCATTAGTTTAGATGTTATTTTAACATGCAAATTTAATCATTTCCCCTCTAAAATTCAAGTTAATTTCGACCGAATAGCGAATTCAATCGTTAAAACTCCTTTACGGCAAACCATCCCGCCGTTTTTTAACCCTTGGCACAACGGATGTTAAATCTTTCCGGAGCATTAAACCATCGGCATTGACAGCAGTCTTAACAGTACAATAACACAGAAAATCAATCATTCAAAAATAACCTCTCCTTAAAAAAACAACGAACATTATGAAGAAAACAATTCTCAGTCTCGCAGTCCTTTTCGCCTCAATGGCCGGTTTCTCAGCTGCAGCCAACACCAAGGCCGACACAGCAACCAAGGCAACTACCGAAACACAGAAAGCTACCGATAAGAAGAAGGCTCCCCGCCACAATCCATTCGAAGGTCTCGGCCTCACCGAAAAACAGCAGAACGACCTCCAGGCACTCCGCGCTTCACGAAACGGAGAAGCAAAGAAAGATGGCAAGACTGCCGACAAACAGAACAAAAAGCAGCTCACTCAGGAAGAGAAGCAAGCCCGCCAGCAGCAGCGCGCCGAACAGCGCAAGGCCCGTCAGGAGCAGCATCAGGCACGCATGGAGCAGCGCAAGCAGAACCGTCAGGACTATCTTGCAAAGGTAAAAACCATCCTCACCCCCGAGCAGTATGTGAAATTCCTCGAAAACAACTACAGTGACCGCGGAATCATGAAAGGAAAAGGTCATGGAAACTTTGCCAAAGGCAAGGACGGAAAACGCCACGGAAAAGGTAAGTCAAGCCACCGCGCACACAGAGGCAACAAAACCCTCAACACCAATGCCATATCAACTCCAACCCAAGGCTAACATCAATACATATCCACGATACCCCAACGGACACAGGATGTCCGAATAAGTTTAATGCCACGATATTGAATATCATGGCATTAAATTTATTATATATCATGCATTCTTGACCGAATCTCAGAATAATTACAAAACAACTTAGACGTACTTTCGCTCAACTTCTTATAATTGAACTGCATTTTATATAAAACGCGAAAACATTTCGAATGATTCAAAAGGTCCTATCTTCCAATATCGTATTAACAATACCAACACCTATATGCCTTTTGAGCGATTTGTCTCAATCGCTCCATAGTGGTTGATTATTCCAATTTATGGGGAAGCCCATAGCCGTGACATCCACATTCTGATGAGAGCTAATGAGTTGTTTCAGTTGTTGTCCGAAACTGTTGACAGGATGTATTGCATTCTGCAAATAGGCAAGACAACACAACTGGGCATATAGTCTATTGTTGGGAACAGACGAGGTGTCAATCCAATCACCGGTCAATGATTGAGGAAGCTGCGGCTGTATAGGATAAATTCTGTTCCAAGTTCTTGAATGGTGAGCAAGATTATTCCTTAGCGCAACAACACTCTTGCACCAACTTTCCAGATATTTATGTTGCGGCAGATTAAATTCCCTTGCAATTTTCTTCTTTAAAGAATTGTCTGATAGATTGCAAAAAATCCGTGACAAAGTGCCGAAAGAAACAACTTCAAGTGTTTTCCATGCAGGCGGAACAATCGGATTATCGTATTTATCGAAATGTTCTTGTATAAAATCCTCTTTAGAACGATAGACTTCTTGCTGAATACGCATCGTACAATCTGAGAAAATCTTCTTATCAGAAAACAGGCCTCTGTCTATAAGCCAGAATGCGCCGTATTTAAGAGAATAATAATGTATCAGCTTTGAACGCAATGCGACTTCAAAGCTTTGGATGGCCGTAAAAATCAACGCCCTAAGTTTCTTGTCAAAGTAATAAAGATCTATTGCATTGTCAAAATGGCTGTTAGGCTTAAATATGTGGGTTACCTTGTCTTGTTCCATCGGGCGAAGATAGTTCGCCAGACGGAAATAGCTAATAATCTTTAATTGCTTTATCGCTTGACCATCATCGCCAATCAACAGATTGCGTTGCTTGAGCATTGCGATAATCTGAGGATAATCCAGTGGTTGTTTTATATAATCCATAATGGTATAAAAAGCAAAAGTTCCACCCTGGTACGCATTGGCAAGAGGCGTGGTGGAAACTGTCGACACAAAGATAGTGCTTTACAACAAGATACACAAATATTTCAGCAATTATTTTTTGAACCTGCGATACATTTTCTGTATATTTTTGCAAGCGTCAATGGGTTTCATCCACTGAATTTTTCAAATTACGGCACATATCGAAACTGTATTTAAACATCTAGCACAAAGAAAGTTAAATCGCGATTTACCGCACTAAACCATTCAGCTTTCAGATTGTCTAATAAACAGATTCCAAAATAAAATCGGAATGATCAACACCTGTAAAAGGGGTATAAACGACATGAAATAAAGCTATTATGAATAATACGAATAACTAACCAAAACGAAATAACTAACAACACACACATTAAATAAAAAACAAACTATTATGAAAAAGACAATTCTCAGCATCGCAGTTCTCCTCGCTTCAATGGCCGGCATTACAGCGTCAGCCCAGAGCCAGAACGCAAGTCCGCAGGCCAAGACAGTATGCGCCACCGGCAACTGCACCAAGAAAGATGCGCCCAAATATAATCCTTTCCAGGGACTCAACCTCACCGAAAAACAGCAAGCCGAACTGCAGGCCCTCAAACCCGCAAAGGGTGCAAAATGCACCAACGGCGAAAAGAATGCATCTTGCAGCAAGAACAGTCAGAGCTGCACTAAAGGCAACAAAGACAAGCAGCAACTCTCACAGGCTGAAAAGCAGGCACAGCGCAAGCAGTTCGCAGAGCAGCGTCTCCAGAACCGCCGCGACTATCTTGCGAAAGTCAAAAACATCCTCACCCCGGAACAGTATGTCCAGTTCCTCGAGAACAGCTACGTCGATCAGGGCATGAAGGGTCCCGGCCACAAGCATGTAGCTAAAGGCAAGGATGGGAAACACCACCGTCAGGGCAAGGACCAAGCCATGCGTGGCAACCGCAACGGTAATAAAGCCAATGCTCAGGGTCGCAAGGGTAACAAGCCCAACTGCACCAACAACGGCACATGCAAGCAGAATCCCGCTCAGCAGAATGCCACAGCTGACGGCTCATACTATATCGACAACGGTCTGATCAAGGTTTTCCCCTATCAGGCTCAGCGATAAACAACAGCAACAAAATCGGATAATTTTCCCCCGAAAAGTCATCGAGACTTCCGTTTTCCCCCGAGAAAGGATAGCAGAAGTCTCGATGGCTTTTTCTTATATTACCTAATAAATCATCGACGGTATTAACCCGTCTCAAATATGAAAATTCACCTATACAAATTATGTTAATTATCCGGAGGCACGCATTATTATCGGACATCTTCGATGCCCGTGGTGGGTATGCATTCCTTTTCCCCACACCTTCGCGGTGAAGCAATTTCGCCCTACGGGCTTCATTGCTTTACCGCTCGATGCGGGGCTACCACCGCACCGCAGCTTCGCAGCTTACTGATTGTAGTTGTCGTTGCCTAAGCCATGCCACAGAGGCTTCGGCTTTGTTGGCTCGATTGGGCGAAGAGCACACTGCTGCTATATAACTACTCGTTTGTTATTTTTATTTAAGTTGGTGATGGAATCATCATTTGGAATTCGCAGCTTACCGATTGTAGTTGTCGTTGCCTAAGAGCCATACCACGGAGAGTTCGGCTTTGACAGGGCCGAAATAATGGAGTTTCCGGTTGCCGTCGCAGACATATTTTCCACACTGATAGCGGTAGCGCTCATAATGCGAGTGAATGAAGCCGATACCGAGATTGAAATCAAGGTTAATCCTGCGAGACAAGGGGAAAGAATAGCCGTAGCTCACGCCCCAGCTTGCAGCCACGTCAGGACACTGACGGCCTACGTCTCCGAGCTTGATGTCGTAGGTGAACAGCCCCACAAATACACCTGCATGATGGCCTGTCAAGGTCTTTTCCATCGTGGTTTTTCCGAACCAGTAGCGGCCTTCGACCTCACCGCCATACATGCGCCATGTCTTCGCACTACCACCCCACCATGCGAAAGCCCATGTAGCGACGGCGCTCCACTGCCCGCGACCACCCTCAAAGGAAAGGTTGGGAAGAAGGGCAGCATCAAGCAAAGCATTACTGCGCAAGGCAAAATAGGGACGGCTACGATCCGGAATATCAGAATTACGGAGAACCGCCTCATTATCATACAGTTTAGAGGTCTCAGTTTCAATACCGACTGACACCGGGAGAGTTGTTGAAGGTGACTGCGCTCCAAGACGGGCGGCCAATGCGATGAATATTGACAGTAGTATTATAGATCTCACCTTTTAAATGTTTTATATATGATTTACATATATTAAAACATACTGTCTACGCAGAGGGTTCAACGCAATGGCCGTGAAAGCGGATATACTTGTCACAAAGAGGCTCCCTGCTGCTGAAGGGTCTCGCGCACAAAGGCAGCCGTGGGCGAATCGGATTTCGCAATCTGCAGAGGGGTACCGGTTGCTATGATGTGACCTCCGTTCTTTCCTCCACCCGGTCCCATGTCTATGATATGGTCGGCAGAGCAAACGACATCGAGATTATGTTCGATGACAAGAACGGTATTACCCTTGTCGACAAGACGGTTGAGGACGTTGAGAAGCACACGGATGTCGTCGAAATGCAATCCGGTTGTGGGCTCGTCAAGAATGAAGAGGGTCTTGCCGGTGTCGCGTCTCGAAAGTTCGGTCGCGAGTTTCACACGCTGGTTCTCACCTCCGGAGAGGGTCGATGAGGGCTGCCCGAGCTTGATGTAGCCGAGACCAATGTCCTGCAGCACCTTGATTTTATTGATAATAGCCGGGATACCACCGAAAAATTCCACAGCCTGATTGATGGTCATGTCGAGCACATCAGCAATGGACTTGCCTTTAAAACGCACTTCGAGGGTCTCGCGGTTGTAGCGCTTTCCTCCGCAGGTCTCGCATGGGACGAGGACATCGGGAAGGAAGTTCATCTCGATGGTCTTGTAGCCGTTGCCCGAACAGGTCTCGCACCTACCTCCGGCTACGTTGAAAGAGAAGCGGCCGGGACGATAGCCACGGATCTTGGCTTCGGAAAGCGAGGCATAGAGGTCGCGTATGGCAGTGAAAACGCCCGTGTAGGTGGCAGGATTCGAGCGCGGTGACTTGCCGAGAGGCGACTGGTCGACAGTTACGACCTTGTCGATATTTTCAAGACCCTCGATCTTGTCGTAAGGCAGAGGCGAGGTGTGCGAACGATAGAACTTCTGGCTGAGGATTGGCTGGAGGGTCGCATTTACAAGCGACGACTTTCCGCTACCCGAAACTCCGGAAACGCAGATGAGCTTGCCGAGTGGGAGGGTCAGGGTGACGTTGCGTAGGTTATTGCCGCGCGCTCCACGGAGCACAAGCCTCTTGCCTGTCCCCTTTCGAGGGGATGACTGCCAGGGAATCACGTCCTTACCGTTGAGATAGCGCGCGGTCAGGGTATCGGTAGAAAGCATCTCGGATGGTGTCCCGCTGAACACCACTTCCCCACCCTTGCGTCCGGCCTTGGGACCGATGTCGATGACATGGTCAGCTTCGAGCATGATGTCCTTGTCGTGTTCAACAACGAGGATAGAGTTGGAGGCATCGCGTAGCTGTTTGAGCGAGTCAATAAGGCGACGGTTGTCGCGCTGATGAAGACCGATGGAAGGCTCGTCGAGAATGTAGAGCACGTTGACGAGCTGACTGCCGAGCTGCGTGGCCAGACGGATGCGCTGGCTCTCTCCACCGGAGAGTGTGGCCGAGGCGCGGTTGAGCTGAAGGTAGTCGAGACCGACATCAATGAGAAATTTCAACCGGCTGCGTATCTCCTTCATGATTTCGTGGGCTATGACGGCCTGCGTCGGCGACAAGCGGCTTTCCACATCCTTCGACCATTCATAGAGGTCGGAGATGTCGAGGCGGCAGAGTTCGGCAATGTTCTTGCCGTCGATGAAAAAGTGGAGGGCCTCACGGTTGAGGCGGTCACCGTTGCACTCGGGGCAGACTCCTCTCGAGAAAAATCCCTCGCTCCACTTCTTGGCTGCGGCTGACGACTCGTCGGACTGCTGCATCTCGATATACTTCACCAGTCCGTCGTAGGTCTGGAAGTAGTTGTAGGTGGCCATAGTCTCGTTCTCGATGACAAGGCGCTCGGAGGTTCCGTTGAGAATCTCGTTCATCGCCTCCTCGGGGAGCTTTTCGGCCGGAGTCTTGATTGTGCAGCCGTATTTCTTGCAGATAGCGTCAATCTGCCAGAATATCATGGCGTTGCGGTGCTTTCCGAGAGGCAGGATTGCCCCCTCGTGGATAGACAGAGCCGGATTGGGAATGATTTTGTCGCGGTCGACGATGTTGACATAACCGAGACCCTTGCAGCAGGGACAGGCTCCGAGCGGAGAGTTGAAAGAAAAGTTGTGGGGAGCCGGTTCACGGTAAGATATACCGCTGGCAGCATCCATGAGTGTCTGAGAGAAGTATGTGACCTTATCAGTATCGACATCATAGACCATCACCTGCTTATCGCCCTGGCGGAGCGCATCCTGCACGGTGGCATCGAGGCGGCTCATGTCCTTATCGGAGACCTTCAGCCGGTCGATGACCAGTTCGATGTCATGGTTTTTGTAACGGTCCACCATCATGTTGAGGGTAAGGTCGCGCAGCTCTCCGTCGACACGCACGGTGAGGAAGCCCTTCTTGCGCAACTGCTCGAAGAGTTCCTTGTAGTGACCCTTGCGGTTCTTGACCAAGGGGGCGAGGATGTAGACCTTATGGCCGTTGAACTTTTCGAGGATAAGGTTGACAATCTGCTCGCGCGTATATTTGACCATCGGCTCTCCGGTGATGTAGCTGACGGCTGTTCCGGCTCTCGCATAGAGGAGTCGAAGGAAGTCGTAGACCTCGGTGGTGGTGCCGATGGTACTTCGGGGATTCTTGTTGACGGTTTTCTGCTCGATGGCTATGACGGGGCTGAGACCGGTGATGTTGTCCACGTCCGGACGCTCGAGGTTGCCGAGCATATTGCGGGCGTAGGAAGAGAAGGTCTCGATATAGCGGCGCTGACCCTCGGCAAAGATTGTGTCGAAAGCCAACGACGATTTTCCGCTGCCGCTGAGTCCGGTGATGACGGTGAGGGTATTGTGGGGAATCTCCACATCTATGTTTTTCAGATTGTGGACCCTCGCACCCTGGACGCATAGCTTGCTGCGGGTATAGGGAGTGGCGTTGCTGCCGTTGATGATATTGTCGTCCTGCTGTTGCTGCTGATGATTATTGCTTGCTGTCGTCATTTCTGTCTATGGAAAATATTCGTCAGTCGGTGACCCATGCGGGGTTGTAGACCGACTTCTTCTGCCGCTCACGCGACAGCGACTCTTTGGTCGGAATGTTTACTATATATGTCTTGCCTGTCTTGTTGGGAAGTGACTTCGCGCGGATCCACGGATTGTGGTCGCGGAGTGTCATGTAGTCGATGCCCTGCTGCTTGGCCCATGTCGGCCAGTCCTCAACCGGGGTGCTGACCTCGACAGTCGTGTATTCGAGGGGCTGATAGAGCTGGTCGGCGGTGAGGCGGAAGCCATAGTCGGCGGGATTTTCAAGTATGAGCTTCATGGCGAGGAGACGGAACATGTAGCGCATCGTTTCGTCAGCGAGATAGAGATCGTAGGCAGTGTCGACCTGCTGTGCGGCAAGCTCGTTGGTGATGCGGGCCATGCCGCCGTTGTAGCTTGCGGCCACTGATTCCCAGTTACCGTATTTCGCATAGCTGTTTTTGAGATAGCGACATGCGGCTTCGGTTGCCTTGACCGGGTCATAGCGCTCGTCGACATAGTCGTTGACCTCCAGGCCATATTCCTTGCCTGTAGATGGCATGAACTGCCAAAGACCACCGGCCTTTGCCGGGGAGAGCGCACGGGGGTTGAGGGTGCTCTCGATGACGGCGAGATAGATCATGTCGTCAGGCACCCCATTCTTCTTCAGGATGGGTGCGATGACCGGAAAATAGCGGTTGGCTCGCTTGATAGCTAAAAGAGTGTTGCCGTGGGTATAGGCCATAGCTGTCAGTTCGCGGTCAAGACGTTCCCAACGGTCGGTCTTGTCGAGGTCAACCTTCTTGCCAGCGAATTTCACCGATTTCGGTATGACGGGATTGATAATCTCGGAATACTGCTCACTTGCAGGTTCGGGGACTGAGGCCGAGGGAGTGAGGGCCTGCATGTCCTCTGTAGGAGCAAAAAAGGCGAGAAGTGCGAGGGCGGCTACTGAGCCGATAAACGATTTATGATAGTTGTTCATTGTTTCAGTCGTTAGGGGTGTTTATATGTTCGTATGGAGGCTCACTGTTTGTAGTTGACGATGTTGATGTCGCCCGCGAGGTCATAGACCTTTCCGTCGGCGCCCTTTGCCTTGATGACATAGTAGTAGGCGCCCGAAGGGACGGTCTTGCCCTTGTATTTCCCGTCCCAGCCCTGCGAAGGGTTGGAAAGGGAGGTCATCTTGTGACCGTAACGGTCGAAGATGTGACACTCGAAGCTGATGATGCTCGAATAGCTGACCTTCCACTCGTCGTTGACACCGTCGCCGTTTGGCGAGAATGCGTTGGGACAACGGAGCGAGGAAGTGCCGATGGAGATGGTGTAGACATCGCCGTGGGCCTCGCAACTGCCGTCGGCGTTTGCACAGATGAAGCGGACGTAGGTCTGTCCCTCCTCGGTGAAGGTGTAGTCAAATGACAGCTCCTGAATCCGCAGTCCGGCATCATCGAATTCCTGCGAACGAGAAATCTGCCACTCCTTGAAGAGAGCGCCGTCGGTGACAGCCGCCTCAAAGCTCATCCGGCAGGGTGCCGATCCTCCGAAGGAACCTCCCCCGGAGCCGGAACCGACCTCATTGTCCACGTCGCGCTGTTCCTGACGGGCAGTTGTGACAGTTGCGACAGCGTAAGGGGCGATGGTGGCTGATGTCGCTTCGGCTTCCTCTCCCCACTCGCGCAGGAAGCGGTCACCGCTGACGGTAAACTCTGTCGGGCAGAGGGCAGCCGGGACGCGGAGCGGCGACTGGAGGGAGGCGAAGCTCTCCTCTCTGCGTACCTCAACAAAGGCAGGAGTCGCGGTCTCACCGGAAGACGGGTCATCATTCTGAGTATCTGCGAGGAGTGTCAGATATGATACTGTGATGTTGCGGTCGAGGGTGAAACGCCGTCCGTTTATGCCGTAGTAGACAATTTCCTCACCCTTGCCATTGACATCGAGCATCGTGAATGAGCAGTCCTTTTCGGCTGCCTCACTGACGGAAGTGACGGAGAAGGGGTGAAGGCTGTAGTCAACCACCCAGAAACAGTACTGCCTTCCGGCCGTCTCGACGATATAGCCCATGTCGCCCTCGACGCGGCCGAGGACAGACTGTCCGTCGGCATAGCTGACCCCCGATGTTACCTCCTCTGCGTATCCTCCTCCGAGAGTGGAGTAGCGATACCATTTCACCTCCGAGGCCGATGCTGCCGGAACGCCTACCGAAAGTCCGTCGGTCTGATATGCCACACAGACCTCGTCGAGACCTGTCGACGATGAGGGGACGATGCTTATGACGGGCTTGGCCTCCCCGCTCCACGAGAGCTGCGCGCTTTTGGAGGGGATGGCGAATGAGAGGGTTGAAAAAAGGATGATGAGCTTGCGTTTCATGACTTTGGGCTGAGAAACTGTTTTTCGGGCTTTCTCAACTTACAAAGTTACGGATTTTTCTCCATAAAAGCAACATCCTGCCCACTGCATGAATCCACGACGATGTTAAAAAAATAATAGACGGACAACCGAAAGGTTTCACCGGGTAAATCTCACCCGACCTTCACGACTGTCCGTCATTTAGTTCATCTGTCTACAAAAAACCACGCAGCACTTAATACTTAATACTTAGTACTTAACACTTAATACAGTGCCCCGCACTGTTCTACATGTCGTTGTTACGTGGATTGTTGTTGAGTTCCTTGGTCTCCTGCTTGACGAGTTCGGGATTCACCTTATTGTCATCAGCTTTGTTGATGTCTACTCCGCGATACTGATTCTCTTCATTTGCGTTGACGGCGTTTTTATCTTTCTTTTCCATAATATTGATAAATTAGCGTTTGTAATTTTATATTATAAAAACATTCTTAACGCCTTTAGGGTTCGCATCCGGAGCAGCTAATTTCTTGTCAAGCCTCCTCACCCCCGGTCTCGACCGGAAGTTTGTTGAGCTGGTCGATATAGTCGAGAAGCTCGTCGCGGCCTCTTCGGGTCTCGCTCGAAGTGAGGAAAATCGGGGGAAGTTCCTCCCATGTGTCCAGAAGGATTTTGCAATACTCTTCGACATTGCGCTTTCCCGCCTGCGACCCCATCTTGTCGAGCTTGGTGAACACGATTGCAAAAGGCACACCGTTCTCGCCGAGCCAGTTGAAGAAATCAAGGTCAATCTTCATCGGCTTGTGGCGCGAATCAATCAGCACGAAAAGGTTGGTCATCTCGCGGCGGTTGAGGATGTAACCACGAATCATCTTTTCAAGCGCCTCGCGCTGCGACTTTCCGCGTAGGGCAAAGCCATAACCGGGAAGGTCGACGATATACCATTGGTCATTGACGAGGAAATGATTTATCAGGAGGGTCTTTCCGGGGGTCGATGAAGTCTTGGCAAGGCTCTTGTGACCTGTCAGCATATTGATGAGCGACGACTTGCCGACGTTACTCCTGCCGATGAAAGCATATTCATGACGTGCATCCTTCGGACACTTCCCGACCGAAGAATTTGATATTACGAAACGAGCTGAATTGATGATCATGTATTTAAGTATAAAGTAGTAAGTATAAAGTATAGAGTATAGAGTGACACTGGAACGGACGCGTCGATTAGGCAGTAGGGACGCTTTTCAAAGCGTCCGCATCCTCGATGACAATTAAACGCCGGAAACCGACATCAGCATCCTCCACGGCAATCAAACGCATGGAACCGATGCCCGCATCCTCCACGGCAATTAAACGCATGGAACCGACATCCTCAATCACAATCAATCCCTTCAATCAAGCATAAGACTTATCATAGGTCTCACCGAAGGGAAACGGACAATCGAACCGATGGCTGATGAGCTGAATACAATATCGGCAAAAACATCGATCGTCACGTCGAAATCGAGATAGCCCTCATAGTCATCATCAATCTCACACCGTCCGTCGTGCAGGATGAAGGTATGGGAATTATAGTCAGGGAGTATGTCGTCAGTCACCCTTATGCGCGACGTGAACTTCGGATCGGACGCAGCAACAATCGAGAGGGCCTTGCCGACATTGACAAAACGCCCCATTCCGCGCGGCATCAACCGTCCGCCCATCGAATCGTCCGGGTGGCCGTAGAGGAGCACCGGAGTGTTGCCGTTGAGACAGCGCAACTGTCTGAGAGCGGCCAGACGTGCGTCGGAGTCCTCCCCCATCACATCGGTCACGAGCAGAAGGTCACCCTCCTTCCTCGCCCACGCCATCGAAACAATCTCGCTCCCGCTGTCCTCATCGTCCTTGGCCATGACCACGAAGTCGCCCCCGTCGGCCTTAAGGTCAGAAAGGATATTGTAGAAGTCGCGGCGCGAATGAAGGACATAGCACTTGCGGCGGCGTTGGAAGCGATCGAACGCACACCACACCTCGTCGCTCATTTCATTGTCGACGTGGTGATATTCCCCCTTCACCGAAAATGAATGGAAGGAGGTGAAGCGCTGCTCCTTGGTGTAGAACACCGTCGAGAATCCATAGCGGCGGTAGAAAAAGAAAAGGGCCTCATCTGCAGGAATAAGCGAACAGAGCATATCGCCACGGACAGCCGACTCGCGAAGCGCATCGACCATGAGGCGCGACATATAGCCCTGCCCGCGCTTCGAACGGCGGGTAGCCGCCCCTGCTATATAGCTCACCGACGGCTCCGAACCGTGGAACGACATGGTGAAATGTTGCAGTAGCAGACTGCTCACTGCTGCCCCCGACTGGTCGGTAAGGAGCATGGCCTCATCGTCGCGGTAGACCTGATCGAAAAACATGTCGACATATCCACGCGGGTCCTTGAAGCACTCGGTCCATATTTTCTTTATCTCATCTCTCTTGCTCATTGTGATGACATATATGAAGAGGTTACATTATATAATTTATGTATATATAACACGCAGGAGAGAAATATAGCCGACATCCACCCCGAAAAAAATTAATTTGCCTGAAAGGCACATAAAGACATAAGGCCAGAAGAAACATAAGTTTTTTTGAGCTGTCGGGATTAGCGGCAGTGGATTTCATCGAATATAGGCGCGATTCAGCCGCAATTTCTTTGAAAGAAAAAACTTATGCCCCTTCTGACCTTATGTCTTTATGTCGATTCCCGGGACAGCATGGAAATGCTGCGGCGGACGCTATGAATAGCATCCCTACGACATGGAATATGGGATTCAGCATCCCAGCAACATGAAATGCAGGATTTTAACGTCCCGATGACATGTAATAGGGAATTTCAGTGTTCCAACAACATGAGATGCGGGATTTTAACATCCCGATAACATGAAATGGGGGATTTACTGCTGATGGGCGGGACGAAGGAGGTCGTTGACAGTCTTGACAGGGTTGAAAGTCGAGATGGGTACTTCAACAAACACTGTGTTCCAGTCGCTCATCGCACCGTTCCACAGACCCGGAAGCTCCATAGCACGGAGTTCCTTGCCGTGGCTCGACTTCGACGAGATGAAACCGGTCGCAGGGTCGACATACTTCGGGAGATCAAACTTCTTGCCGTGGATGTCCTTGATATAGCATACGAGGTCAACCGGATTGAAATGGGTGGCCGAAGCCATCATCTTCATGTATTCCTCATTCTTCGGGTCAACCTGATTGCTCTCAAGAATCTGCGGCGAGGTCGAACCGTCGGGGTTGAAGGCGATAAACGGACCGCCGCCGGGCTCACCCTCATTGCGCACCATACCGCAGACACGCAGCGGACGGTCGAGCTTGGCACGGATGTAGGCAACGACGGCATCGTCGTCCATCTCCTCAAGCTTTGCATCGCGGACATTGAGGACATTGTTGAGATAGTCAAGCATACGCTTGATGTCGTCGGCGCTGTAGAGCTTCTCGTCGATAGCGATGAGGTCTTCCTCAATCTGGTCGTGGACCTGAAGCAGCAGACCGCCGAGCACTTCTTTGAATCTCACTGTATCGCCACGCTTCGAGTCGGGGACAACATTGTCGATGTTCTTGATGAACACCACTGCCGATTCCATATCGTTGAGGTTCTGGATGAGCGCACCGTGACCACCGGGACGGAAAAGCAGATGGCCGTCCTCCATGAAGGGAGTGTTGTCGGGGTTGACGGCGATGGTGTCGGTCGAAGGCTTCTGCTCGCTCATGCTGACATTGAACTTCACACCAGTGCGCTTCTCGGTCGCGGGAATCACCTCTGCGAGCTTCTCCTCGAAGAGCTTGCGGTGGTTGGCCGACACGGTGAAGTGGAGATTCACCACACCCTTGGAGTTGGCAGCAGTCTGTGCACCCTCGGTGAGATGCTCCTCAATGGGAGTGCGCGAACCTTCGGGATAAGTGTGGAATTTCAGCAAGCCCTTCGGCAGACCGCCGTAGTTCATGCCCTCAGGGTTAACGATAGCAGCGATGATGTCACGGTTGCGGCCCTCGGCAAGCATATCGTCAAGCGACTTGCCATAGAGTTTCTCCACTGTGGCGCGGAGCTCGGGGAGGAAGGGGAGCTTATCGACATCAGCAAGAAGCTTAGCCACGGGAGTACCCTCCTTCAGCTCATCGGTGCCGCCGTCGACATATTCAAACAGCGCTTTGAACATGCGGGAAGCTGCGCCCGATGCAGGCACAAACTTGCACACCTCACCACCATGTTCGAGATATTCTTTCCAACGCTCCAATGCGGCCTCAATCTCCTCGTCATCGAGACGGAAGATACCGGCGCCCACACGGGCAGCGTCGTTGATTTTCAAATAGGGGAATCCGGTCACGAAGCGCTGGAGCTGAGCTTCCACCTCTGCCGCGCTTATTCCTTTGTTTTTCAGGAGTTCAAGATCTTCGGGTCTTAGCATATCATTTGCAATTTAAGTGTTTGGTTAAGTGTTGGTGATTATCACAACCCAAAGTTAACTATTTTTTTTAAAGATTCACTCTTAAATTTACTAAAATCTCACCCCTCCCACTCTAACCCCATGTTTACGGAAAGAGTACATAAAGCCATACCGAAACCATTCCCGCAGCCCATAACACCACCTTCCATCAATCTATCTAGTGATTTATCAACACCTTTATTAAAATTTATCAGTATTGCAGGTAGATGAAGGGGACGATGTCGCTTTGGCGGACTTGGATGACGATGAGGATTACAAGGGCGAAGATGATGGCCTGGACGATGGCGGGCGCTGTCTCGAAGAGGGTGCGGACACGACCTGTCAGACGCGAGGGGGAGATGTGGACGACGTAGGCACCGACAATCAGCAGGACAATGCTCAGGTAGCTCTCGACGAACTGCGGAGCCACCGAAAGATGGAAGTCGAAGAGAATCTGATGCCACATCATCCCGACATCCTCAAGCGAGGGAGCGCGGAAGAACATGAAGGTCACAGCCACGAGGAAGAAGGTGAGCAGCATGTTGAAACCCTTGATGATGGGTGCCATCCATGATGTCGGAGGGATGCCGGAACCGACAACCATCACCTCGCCACTCTCGGTGACGACGGTACGCGCTACCTGAAGGGGGAAAAGACGGCGCAGCATCTTGTGGAGGACGAGGAGACCGCCGTGGATCGCACCCCAGATGACATACATCCACGATGCACCGTGCCACAGACCGCCGATGACCATTGTCGCGAACTGATTGAAATACATGCGCGGACGCGAACAGCGGTTGCCACCGAGAGGTATATAAACGTAGTCGCGCAACCATGTGGAGAGTGAGATGTGCCAGCGATGCCAGAATTCCGTGGGGTTCTGTGCCTTGAAGGGAGCATTGAAGTTTTCGAGGAAGCGGTAGCCCATTAGGAGGGCGATACCTATGGCCATGTCGCTGTAGCCGGAGAAGTCGCAATAGAGCTGGACGGTGAAGCCGAAGGTGGCCATGAGATTCTCGAAACCGCTGTAGAGAGCGGGATTGTCGAACACGCGCTCCACGAAGTTGCCGCTGATGAAGTCGGCGATGACAACCTTCTTGATGAGACCGGTGATGATGAGGAAGATGCCCTCCGAGGTCATTGCATGGGTCACGACAGGATTACCCTTCACCTGAGGCAGAAAGTCCTTGGCCCTGACAACCGGTCCTGCAAGAAGCGGCGGAAAGAAGGTGAGGAAGAAAATATAGTCGAAAAGATTATGGCAAGCCGAGGTCTGTCCGCGGTAAAGGTCGACAATGTAGCTGATGGAGCGGAAGGTGAAGAAGGAGATACCCGCAGGGAGCAGGAGGGTCTCCACGCTTATCTCCATCGTGAAGAAATTCGAGAGAGTGTCGAGGATGAGATTGAAATACTTGAAATAGGCGAGCATCCCGACATTTACGGCCACGTTGAGTCCGACAATCAGTCGCTTGGCCCACGCGAGGGAGCGTCGGGAAGCCTGTTCCATCAGAAGTCCGAGGATGAAGTCGCTGAGACAGACCCCGAGGAGGATGAGACAGCACATCCCCGAGGATTTGTAGTAGAAATAGAGGGAAAATAGTATGACGAGGGTCATTTTCAACACCCTTACACCTTTGACCATCCAGAAGATGAGCATGAAGGCAGTGAAAAGGAGCATGAATAGCCCCGTGTTGAACATGAGAGGCTGCGCAGGGTCATAGCTGAGCACGTCGATGATTTTTTCGGCATCGACATTGACGCGTTCGAGCATGGTGGCGACCCTTGACAGGAGTCCGGTGAAGAATTCAGCTAATGCTTCCAACTTGAATTACTAATGAGAAGTTCGGATAAAGAGAGTGTGTCTGTAAAAGATGGTTAGTTCTGACTTCTGAGTGCATCCATGATGGCATCGTAGAGCAGACGGCCATTGAGGTTGTAGCCCTTGTGGCTGTGGTGGACGCGGTCCTTGGCAAAGAGGCTGGCGCTAATCCACGATGAGCTTGCTCCTGCGCCACCGGCCACGTCATACCAGTCGTAGACCGCCACGCCGTTCTCCTTTCCGTAGTCAAGGATAGCTTTACGGAGGGGGGCTATGTTGGGGTTGACAGCGTAGGTCCTCCCTGTCGATGTGACGGTGCGGTAACGCCCTTTGCGCTTGACGCGCTTCTTGGTCTTGGTGGTGACACTGCGGTGACATTCCATCGGAGTGGTCAGAAGGATGAGGGCATCCGGATTTGCACTGCGGACATTGCTCACGAGACGATGAATGGAGCTCTTGAAACGCGAGATGTCCTGACGGCCGAAAGCCTCGTTTGTCCCTAACGAGATTATAACAAGATTAGGCTGCAAAGGGTTTATGCCGACCCCGACAGTGCCGATGCGGTTGTAGGAATCGTAGGTGGCGCCATTGTTGCCGATAGCGTGGTAGAACACACCGGGACGGTCGCCGGAAAGGCTTGCGCCATAGAGGGTGAGGTCGCCTGCGGAGGCAAATTTCACATTGATTTGTGTGGCAAGGTCGGCGAGGACAATCTGTGTGTAGTCTCTCGAAGGGATGGCCCGGAAATGGAGCGGATTACCCTTGCTGTCGGTGACCTCCTTGACGGTCAGCTTGCCGTTGTGGAAAAGAGTCGTTGACGTGAAGGGATTGTAGTCGTCGGTGTCGCGGGTGCCTATGGTCAGCTCGCTCGTCGGACTTGCGGGACGGATGGATGTCCCCGTGAATCCCACTGTCTGAATCCAGGAGTTGTTCATCAGCTTTACGGCGTTCCATGAATTCCGGCTCTGGAAAAGATAGTCGGTCGGCTGATTGGTGCCGCAGATTTTAAGCGGTGCAATCAGCCCTCGGCCTGCGTTGCCGAAATCATACTGCAAAAGCTCGCGGGTGGTGCCGGTATTGATGTCGGCCTGCACATGGCTGTCGCCGATATGCACGATGGACACGGGCGAGACCTTGCTCTGCTCGAAAGCCTTCCGCAGACAGCTCCAGTCGGCACCGTTGAAGATGATATGGTTGGCGGAACGCTTTATGAAGGCGGGTATGGGAATGTCGATGTCGTCGGCTTCCTCGGGTATGTCGACAATGTCTTCCCTGACAGTACGGTCAAGGTCCTCGGTTTCATCCACGATTTCCTCGGTTTGCGAGGGTTCGGAAACAGGGGTCTGTCCCCACACCACCGGCGCGAAAGCCAGTGCGGTCAATGAGAAGAGAAATTTATGATACAGCGTCATTGCAAGTCTTTTTGGATAGCGTTGAACAGTTCGCGGGCCAGACGCGCCCCACCCTTGTGGGTGAGGTGAATATAGTCCTTGTTGATGAGGCCGGTGGAACTCCATTCGACAACCGCGTTCTCTCCGCCCATCGCCTCGCGGGTGTCCCAGAAAAGGCAGTGGGCACGGCGGGCAGCATCTCGCTGGGCGGTAATCATGGCCTGTGCGGTGGCCATCGACTTCACCTGCGAACCGACCTTCTCGCCACGGTCACCGACACCCATCAGCAGGATGTCTGCCTGAGGATAGCAGAGACGGACGTGGTTGATGACGTCGACCATGCGCGAACAGTAGACACTGTAGTCCTTCTGCGATGCGCTCATGGCATTGATGCCGAATTCGAGAATGATAAGGTCATAGTCGATGAATTCCGCCATCTCATGGGAGAGGTCGGGGCTGACCTTCGTGAGCGTGACACCCGAAAAACCTCTTGACGACATACAGTCGACGCTCACACCGGATGTGCCGTCGAGCCAGACGCCGAGACCGATGAGCGATGTAGCCGCAGTCTTTATGCCGAATTTGGATACCTGACCGGTAACCTCCAGTGATTGAACGGAGGGTGAACCTGCAATATTGCGCTCCTCCCACTCGGAATCGTCAGTTTTAACACTGATTGTGACATCCTCGGGCGAAATGAAGAGAAAGCGTGAGCAGGACCATGATTTAGTGTGTTCAGTGGCCTTTGTTCCCTCATATTCGGCAGTAGCCGTTCCTGTCGGAACAGAATACTGCTCGGCTATGTCGAGGTAGCGGCGGTCGGCCTTCTTGTTGCCGGTAAATGTCTTCCATCCCGAACCGCTCTGCTTGACCGAACGGCGGAAACCGGGGAAGTCGGTGTGCATGTTGACGAAGCCGACACCCTCGCCGCCGTAGGCCTCCTGAAAGAGCTCGCGTAGGTCCTGAGTGAAGATGTCGCCCTCGATGTAGCTGTCGCCGACGACAGCAATTCTGGCAAGGCCGCCGTTGGCAATCGCACCCTTTAGGTTGGCAAAGCCGACACCGATGGTGGTGTAGTCCTCGACCTGCACGAGTTCGCCGACACGCGAGGGCTTGACAGGCGAGATGATGGTGTCGATAGGTTCACCGGGTGCGGGAAGCTCAGGCTTGGTCTCTTCCTCGGCTTCGAGAAGTGCGGGGTCAATCTGCTCGGCAGTCGAGTAGGAAGGTTCCCCCTCCATGATGCCGACCTCTTTGAGAATGTCGCTGACGAGGCTGAAATCCTTGATGCGTCCTCCGCTCCATTTCGAGAGCGGAAGCAGGGAGACAATGGCCACAATGGCTATCGCTATGATGATTATTATTATCGGTGAACCTTTTTTCATTGCAGTGTTGAAGTAGCGGAAGTAGATTGTAAAGTGTGTTTGGAGAGGGAGAGGGAGGTGACAGGGAAATATGATGCGGTTTCAGCTTTGGCGGCTTCAGAATTCCATCGGGCTGTCGATGAAGCGGACGGTCTGCGAATTCAGTTCCGGACCTTCATGGCCAGTGGAGCTGTCGCGTCCGAGGAGTATCGAGGCAAGCGCTGCGGTCTTAGCACCGGTCTCGTTCCACTCCTCCTCCTCTTTTGAAGCGGCCACTATGCCACCTCCGGCATAGAGGTTGCAGAGCCAACCGAACTGACTGTCCATCAGGACAACGGGGGCCATGAAACAGCAGCGAAGATTGACGTAGGCATGATAGTCGTCCCCGGTCCTCACCCCGACATAGCCTCCGTAGCAGTTGCGGCGGTGGGTCTCATAGCGGCTGATTTCCTCAATAGCCTCGTCGCGCGGATAGCCTGCCACGGCCGGAGTCGGACTCAGCTCCGACAAGAGCGCGGGGATGTCGTCGGCTCCGCGGGCGGTAATCTCCGTGCAGAGGTGCTTGATGTTGATGAAACGGCGCTCGGAAAGGTCGTCGACCGTCACGTCAAGCCCTTCCTTTTTCAAGGTCTCGGCGATGAAGTCGGTGACGAGCGACTGCTCATAGATGTTTTTGTCGTCCCAGGGAGTATCGTCGTCGCTCGGACGGGTTCCTGCGAGAGCCATAGTCCTCACCTCACGGCTGCGCGAGTCGCTTTCGAGCAGAAGTTCAGGGGTTGAGCCTATCCACAATCCTGTTTCGGGAGTGTAGGCCATGTAGCGGAAGGTTGTGTCGGTGAGACTGAAGAAATCCTCAGCCACATTCACGGGCATTACCGTCGTGAGGATGGTACGGTGGCGCGACAGCACTACCTTGCCCCCCTCGGCTTTCAGACGGGGAATGATGCGCGAGAAAGCGTCGTGGTAGCTCGCACGGAAGGTCGACGGGATGCGCGGACGTATCTCGGCAAGCGGTTGTGGCGCAGGCTCTCCCTCGCAGTAGCTCAGAAGCGAGGCTGCATCCATTGTGAATGACAGACCCGGGGTATAGGGCTCGTCATTGTCAAAGAAATTTATGAAAAAACAATCGGCGGCAGGGTCGGCAAAGGCCTCCGAGCGCCCTGACTTCCCGACCGGAGAAGCATAGAACTTGAAATCATCCTCTCCGGGAAGTGCATACAGAACAAAAGGGATTCGGTTCAACAGACAGGCGTTGACGGCATCCCTTGTAAGTCCGGTCATTTTCATGAAAGTTTATCGCTAACAGGCTCGGCCATCAGTTCGAATGGCAGCGCCGACGTGATTCTGACATTATAGAACTCTCCGCGCTTCAGCGGAAGGGTTTTCTTGATTAGAACTTCGGGGTCGACTTCGGGGGAGTCAAACTGGGTGCGGCCGACATAGAACTCATCCTCCTCACGGTCGACGACCACGCGCATCACCTCACCAACCTTGGCCTCCTGAATGGCAAGCGAGATTTCCTCCTGCACGGCCATGAGGCGTTCAAGCCTCGACTGCTTGACCTCGGCAGGAATGTCGTCGGTGAAATTCTTTGCTCCAAAGGTATCCTCCTCCTCACAGTAGGCAAAGGCACCCATGCGCTCGAAGCGTTGCTCCTTGACAAAGTCGACCAGCTCCTCGAATTCCTCATCACCCTCGCCGGGGAAACCGACCATGAGGGTGGTGCGGATGTGGATGCCGGGAACTCTGCGACGGATTTCAGCAAGAAGCTCGCGGGTCTCCTTGCCGGTGATGTGGCGACGCATATTGGCAAGCACTGTATCGGAGACATGCTGAAGAGCGATGTCGAGATACTTGCAGACGTTGTCGTGACACGCCATAACGTCGAGCAGCTCCAGAGGGAAGTCCTTGGGGTAAGCATAGTGTAGGCGTATCCACTCGACCCCTTCGACCTTGGCCATCTCGTCGACCAAACGGGCAATCTCTACCTTGCCGTAGAGGTCCTTGCCGTAGTTGGTAAGGTCCTGCGCAATAACATTGAACTCCCTGACACCTCGGCCAACGAGCATACGGACCTCGTCGATAATCTCCTCGACGGGACGCGATTTGTAGCGACCGGTGATGAGCGGGATGGCGCAGAACGAGCAGAAGCGGTTACACCCCTCGGCAATCTTCAGATAGGCGTGATGGCGCGGGGTTGTTATCACGCGGTCGTAGGGGGCGCTTCCGGGCGCACGGTGCGCGAGCTCGCCGACAAGGCCTGCCCAGTCGGTCTTGCCATACCACTTGTCAACTTCGGGAATCTCCGCAGGAAGTTCATTGGCATAGCGCTGCGAAAGGCAACCCATCACATAGAGGGCATCAATCTCACCCTCGGTCTTGGCCTCGCACCATGCGAGAATTTCGTTGACGGACTCCTCCTTGGCATCGCCGATGAAACCGCAGGTGTTGACGACCACGATTTTCTCACCTTCGCTCTCTATGAACTCTTCGGAAGCCGCATCGGTGACATCATAGCCCACGTCGGCAAGCATCTTCATCAGACGCTCCGAATCCACAAGATTTTTCGAGCAACCAAGCGTTATGACTGCAATCTTTTTTACCATTATAGTCTTGACAGCCCTCCGGGGGCCGATGATTGAAAGCTGTATTGTTCAAGGACGGTTTTCAGTATTCCCCATGGGGAAACGGACACATCCTCACTCTTACTTCTCTCCGAAAAGCGACTGGACGAATTCCTTTTTGTGGAACACCTGAAGGTCCTCGATGCCTTCACCGAGGCCAATGTATTTCACGGGAATCTTGAACTGGTCGCTGATGCCGATGACCACACCGCCCTTGGCCGTACCATCGAGTTTCGTGATGGCAAGTTCGTTGACCTGAGTCGCGGCCACAAACTGCTTGGCCTGTTCGAAAGCGTTCTGTCCGGTTGAGCCGTCGAGGACGAGAAGCACTTCATGGGGAGCTTCCGGGACGAGCTTCTGCATGACGTTCTTGACCTTAGTCAACTCATCCATAAGGCCTTTCTTGTTGTGGAGACGACCTGCGGTGTCGATGATTACCACATCGGCATTATTGGCGATGGCGCTCTGGAGCGTATCGAAAGCCACCGAAGCAGGGTCGGCACCAAGCTTCTGCTTGATGACGGGGACATCTGCCCTTCTGCCCCACTCCTCAAGCTGCTCGATGGCAGCCGCACGGAAGGTGTCGGCAGCGCCAAGCACCACCTTGTTGCCGGCTTTCTTGAACTGCGCGGCCATCTTGCCGATAGTGGTTGTCTTGCCTACGCCGTTGACACCGACCACCATGATGACATGTGGTTTGTGGGAGGCGGGAACAGTGAAATCGTCCATTGAAGATTCCTCGCTCTTCTCGGCAAGCATGTCGGCTATCTCCTCGCAGAGCAAACGGTTAAGCTCCGACGAGCCGACATATTTGTCTCTTGCCACACGCGCCTGTATGCGGTCAATGATGCGCAGCGTGGTGTCGACCCCGACATCGGAAGTCACGAAGACCTCCTCCAGATTGTCGAGAACCTCGTCGTCGATGGTCGATTTTCCGGCAATCGCGTGGGAAAGACGGTCAAAAAGACCACGTTGTGTTTTTTCAAGACCCTTGTCAAGAGTCTCTTTCTTTTCGCGTGAGAAGAAATTGAAGAATCCCATATTTTACTTGATTTTAGAACTGCAAAATTACTCAATTTTTCCCGATTATCCAAACCGAGGAAAGCAAGCCGCCAAAATATGGGAAAGATTGGAGGGTTTATACGGAGGAAATCAATAAATACACATTTCTAACTCCATCTGCGTAACATACGCACACCTCCACTTTCAGGCTGTCAGCCTTGCGTTGATAGCGTCTACCATTTCAGCGGGGTTCTGACAGCCAAGCATGTATTTGCGACCATCTTTCATCGTGACGAGAAAGCAGTCGGATGCTTTGCCATAGTATGCAAAATATTTGCCGAGGTCACGTTCGCTGAACCATCCCCAGTAGCCCATGAATCCTCCGCTGCCACAGATACGTTTCTCGGCCATCGTGGGCTGACAAAGCTTCACCGATTCTATTTCGGCGAGAGGCAATTCCTTTATTCTGAGCGAACGATGGATGCTCAGTGTGCTGTCATCGACCGAGACAGCCATCGGAGCATAGAAAAGAGCGACGAAACACCAGATGACCATTATTGCCGCCAATGTCCATAGAAGCACCGTCTCGTCACGATCGGCACAGGCGATTAAACCTATTGTCATTATTAACAAACTCCCGACCGAAAGGCCTATAGACCAGTTACCAAATTTCACAGAATGTTTCATAAGATGAATGGGATTTTATGATACGGTGGATTATTTATATGGTTTATCTATTTAAGAGTGGAAATACACCCGCTTCTTTTAATCATTAGACGCAATCTCACCCCAAAAAGTTACATGACAGAAGCAATAAAAATCACCCGTGTAATCCTTTTGTGGATGACACGGGTGATTGGATTAATTAAAACAGAGAACTGATTTTCAAAAGTTCCTTAGCGCTGTACGCGGCCATTGGCGTTACCGCCGGCGAGGGCCTTAACTTCGTCTACAGTGACGAGGTTGAAGTCACCGGGGATGGTGTGCTTGAGGGCAGAAGCTGCAACAGCGAATTCGAGGGCCTCACCCTGGTTGGGCATAGTGAGAAGGCCGTAGATGACACCACCTGAGAATGAGTCACCACCACCTACGCGGTCGATGATGGGGTTGATGTCGTAGCGCTTCGACTCGTAGAATTCCTCGCCGTTGTAGATCATAGCCTTCCAGCCGTTGTGGGTAGCTGAGAAAGATTCGCGGAGGGTAGAGATGACATACTTGAAGTCAAATTCCTTGGCCATAGCCTTGAAGATGCCCTTGTAGCCTTCAGCGTTGGTCTCGCCGCCTTCAACGTCAGCATCGGGCTTGAAGCCGAGGCAGAGTTCAGCATCTTCCTCGTTGCCGATACATACGTCGACATACTGCATGAGGGGACGCATGATTGACTGAGCCTTCTCCTTTGTCCAGAGTTTCTTGCGGAAGTTGAGGTCGACAGATACAGTCACGCCGTGACGCTTTGCAGCCTCGCAGGCAAGACGGGTGAGCTCGGCAGCCTTGTCGCTGATAGCGGGAGTGATACCGCTCCAGTGGAACCAGTCGGCACCTTCCATGATTGCGTCGAAGTCGAAATCCTCGGGATCAGCCTCGGCGATAGCTGAGTTGGCACGGTCGTAGATGACCTTTGAAGGACGCATTGAAGCACCGGTCTCGCAGTAGTAGATACCTACGCGGTCACCGCCACGGGCGATGTGGTCGGTGTGTACGCCATAGCGACGGAGGGCGTTGACAGCGGCCTGACCGATTTCATGTTTGGGGAGTTTTGACACGAAGTATGCGTCAAGGCCATAGTTGGCACAGCTTACAGCCACGTTGGCTTCACCGCCACCCCAGATTACGTCAAAGTTATCAACTTGCACGAAGCGATGGTTTCCTTCGGGAGAAAGGCGAAGCATGATTTCGCCTAAAGTTACGACTTTCATGATAATTTTTTATGATTATAGGATGATTAAAGATTTGTTGTGAATGTGATGAATGGAAGAGGGAGGTGGTTACTTCATTTCGAGGTAGGTGATCTTGTCCATGTCGCCATAGTCGAGGTTCTCACCGCCCATACCCCAGATGAACATGTAGTTCGAGGTTCCTGCAGCAGCGTGGATCGACCATTCGGGAGCCATCACAGCCTGCTCGTTGTGGAGCCAGATGAGACGGTTTTCCTGAGGCTCACCCATGAGGTGGCAGATTGCATTGCCTTCGGGGACATTGAAGTAGAAGTAAGCCTCGACGCGACGGTCGTGGGTGTGGGCAGGCATTGTGTTCCACACGCTTCCGGGCTTAAGCTCGGTGAGACCCATCTGAAGCTGGCAGGGACCTTCTTCAAGAACGTTGGATACGATGAGCTGATTGATAACGCGGTCGTTGGACTCTTCGAGCGAACCGGCCTTGATGCAGTTGGCCTTGATGGAGCCTTTGCGGCCGTCGATGGTGATGAGCTGGGTCTTGTATTCCTTATGGGCAGGTGTAGAGTTGATGTAGAACTTGGCGGGATTTGCGTTGTCCTTGCTGCGGAAGCTGACATTCTGCTTGCCACGGCCGACATAGAGCGCATCCTTGAAGTGGAGTTCATACTCCTTGCCGTCGACAGTCACGATGCCGTCACCGCCGATGTTGACAACACCGAGTTCGCGGCGCTCGAGGAAGTATTTTGCCTTCAGGGGGTCGATGGTTTCGAGAACCACTTCCTTACCGACGGGGACAACGCCACCGTAGATGAGACGGTCATACATCGAGTAGGTGAGGTTGATTTTGTTCTCCTCCATGACTTTGGGCATCATGAAGTGTGAGCGGAGCTGCTCGGTGTCGTAATGTTTTACGTCATCGGGATGGCAGGCACGGAGGATTGAGTATTCGGTCTGCGCCATGCCTGAGAGTGACATTCCCATAAGTGCGATAGCTGTTAATATTTTTTTCATGAGTGATGTTTCAATATTTATTTGAATCGGTGATTATCTGAGTGTGGAGTTGGTATCAGTCCGTGATGTGGCTCGATGCGGGGCGCTCGGCTTCGAGACGCATCATGCGGCGGCGGTTCCACCAGACGAGTCCTGCGGTGAAGACAGTCAGGATGGAGGCTCCGACATAGATGCTGATTGACTTGAAGCCTTCGATACACCAGTAGATGGCTGCTCCGAGCGGACTTCCGGCGAAGTCAAGCGAACCTGCGAGGAAGCCTTCGGGAACCTGCACGGCCTTGTCGTCGGGATGGGCTGCGGCCACTTCATGGGCGGCCTTGGTGAAGTCGGGGGCCATCCAAGTGACGAGGTAGAGCGCGAGCACAAGCACCACGATACCCACCACGAGGGTCTTCAGCACACTACCCTTGGTGTAGGGAAGCACGAGCGGGAAGATGTAGAACATACCTGCGAGCGAGGCCAGCGGAAGGAAGGCGTTGCCCGGAAGGATGACCGCGATGATGAGGGTCACGGGGATGAGGATAATCGAGGCAACGAGAGTGGTCGGATGACCGATGACAAGAGCGGGGCTCATGCCGATCGAGAGACCTTCGGCACCCTTGAACTTGCGGGCAATCATCGAGCGGGTAGCCTCGGAGATGGGCTTCAGACCCTCGATGAAGAGGACTGTCACACGGGGAATGAGCTCCATGACGGCACCCATCTTCACGCCAAGCATGAGAATCTTGGGAATATTGTCGACGATGGCGTTCCACGAATCGAACTGGAGGCAACCGATGACGATACCGACCACGATTCCGAGGAAGAGGGGCTCACCGGCAATGCCGAACTTCTTCTTGAGGCCCTCAGCATCGATTTCGAGACGGCTCATGCCGGGGATGCGGTCGAGAACAGCGTTGATACCCCAGGCGAAAGGCACGAATCCTGCGCAGAAGGGCTGCGGGATGCTGATGCCGTCTACGTCACGGTAGAAGCTCTGGAATTTGGGAGCGGTCACGTCGGCTACAACAAGGGTGATGATGTAGCAGATGATAGCGGCGAAGAAGCCCCATGCGATTGAACCGATAGCGAAATAGACAACGCCGCCGATGAAGGCGAAGTGCCAATAGTTCCAGAGGTCGATGTTGACAGTGCGCGTACCCTTGATGAGAAGCAGCAAGATGTTGACGCCCAGACAGACGGGGATGATGAAGGCACCGACAGCAGTGTTGTAGGCCACGGAAGCCGCTGCAGGCCAGCCCATATCGAACACCTTGAGCTGTAGGTCATAGAGATTGGTGATGGTCTTCAGAGGGTCCGACATCGAGTCGGTCAGCAGGGCGGTGACGATACCGAGGCCGATGAAGCCGACACCGACTTTCAGACCGCTCATCAGCGACTTGTTGAAGCCGAGACCGATGCAGAGACCGAGGATAAGGAAGATTATAGGCATCATCACCGCTGCACCGAGCGAGATGACGTAAGCGAATACTGCCTCCATTACTTGGGCTGTTTGCCGATGTAGGCGAGGATGCCGCCGTCGACATAGAGGACGTGGCCGTTCACAAAGTCAGATGCGTCCGAAGCGAGGAAGACAGCGGGTCCCATGAGGTCCTCGGGAGTACCCCAGCGTGCGGCGGGAGTCTTGGAGATGATGAACTGGTCGAAGGGATGACGGCTGCCGTCGGGCTGGATTTCACGGAGGGGAGCGGTCTGGTCAGTTGCGATGTAGCCCGGGCCGATACCGTTACACTGGATGTTGTATTCGCCGTATTCCGAGCAGATGTTGCGGGTGAGCATCTTGAGACCACCCTTTGCAGCAGCGTATGCGCTGACAGTCTCGCGGCCGAGCTCGCTCATCATGGAGCAGATGTTGATGATCTTGCCGTGGCCCTTCTTGATCATGCCGGGGATGACGGCCTTGGCGCAGATGTAGGGGGCGATGAGGTCAACGTCGACCACGCGGCGGAAGTCCTCGACAGCCATTTCCTCCATGGGGATGCGCTTGATGATACCAGCATTGTTGACGAGAATGTCGATTGTACCGACTGTAGCCTCGATGTCAGCTACCATTGCCTTCACGGCCTCTTCGTCAGTGACGTCGCAGAGATAGCCCTTGGCGTCGATGCCGAGTTCCTTGTAAGCTTTAAGGCCGCGGTCGACAGTTTCCTGACGTGAGCAGTTGAACACGATTTTTGCACCTGCCTCAGCGTAGGCCTGGGCGATTGCAAGTCCGATTCCGTAGGCAGCGCCGGTGACGAGGGCGACCTTGCCTTCAAGTGAGAAATTTACCATATATGCATAGATTAATAAGTTTCAGGCATTTAAGGTGATTGCGCTAAATGTTTGCAAATTCGGTGGTAAAATTAATAATTTTAACAGAGCCTTCAAAATTTAGCCACTTAAAACTTGTAAAAATTAATTTCCGGCCCGAGAAAACTACAATAAGTCAAATTTTATCGACTCATTTCTGCGGGGATTACAAATTTATTTTTAATTTTGCCCGAAATAAATCAAATCTAAGCACCATGTCACCCATCGACACAAAGGTCACCGCACAGCAGGCCGAAAACGACCGACGGATTCTCGAACTTCTTGCCCAGACGTTTCCCGACGTCAGCTCGGCAAGCACTGAAATCATCAATCTCGAAGCCATACTCAATCTCCCGAAAGGCACCGAACACTTCGTGGCCGACCTCCACGGCGAACACGAGGCTTTCCGCCACATTCTGAAAAACGCATCGGGCAACATCAAGCGCAAGGTCACCGACATCTACGGGACATCCATGCGAGAGAACGAAATCCGTCAGCTTTGCTCGCTCATCTACTACCCCGAAGAGAAGATGCAGATTGTCCGCTCGACCGAGGAGGACATGGAGGACTTCTACAACATCACTCTCCATCAGCTCATCAAGGTCTGCCAGAGCGTATCATCGAAATACACCCGCTCAAAGGTCCGCAAAGCGCTCCCCAAGGAGTTTGCCTACATCATCGAGGAGCTTCTCCACGAGGAGCGCGGAGAGTATGACAAGCAGGCCTATTTCAACCGCATCATCGAGACCATAATCACTACCGGCCAGGCCGATGCCTTCATCGTGGCCATGTGTAAGGTCATCCAGAAACTCAGCATCGACCAGCTCCATATCCTCGGCGACGTCTATGACCGAGGACCGGGCGCACATCTCATCATGGACACCCTCGCAAACTACGGCAACTGGGACATCCAGTGGGGCAACCACGACATGCTCTGGATGGGAGCCGCCGCAGGCAACGAGTGCTGCATCGCCAATGTGGTCCGTGTCTCGCTCCGCTATGCCAACCTCACCACCCTCGAGGACGGCTACGGAATCAACCTCCTCCCCCTCGCGACAATGGCGATGGAGACATACGCCGACGACCCCTGCACCGAGTTCGCACCGAGAGTGGACGCGGAGCAGACCGAGCATCCCGAAAAGACACTCCGCCTGATGGCGCAGATGCACAAGGCCATAGCTGTCATCCAGTTCAAGCTCGAAGGGGCAATGACCCTCAAACATCCCGAATGGGAGATGACCGACCGCAACCTCCTCGACAAAATCGACTTCGCCAAGGGGACAGTCGTGGTCGACGGAAAGACCTACGAGATGGCCGACATGAATTTCCCCACCATCGACCCCAAGGATCCCTACCGTCTTACCCCGGAGGAGGAGGAGCTTATCAAGAAACTCCACCACTCATTCACCGTCAGCACCGGACTCAAGCGCCACATATCGCTCCTGTTCAGCCACGGCTGCATGTATGGAATCTACAATTCCAACCTCCTTTTCCACGCCTCCATGCCCCTCAACGCCGACGGGACACTGAAGGATGTGACAGTCAACGGAGCCAAATACCGCGGACGCGAATTGTTCCACCAAATCGGGATGCTCGTCCGCTCGGCTTTCAATGACGACACTCCACACGACGAGAAAGACTACGCGCGCGATTATTATTGGTATCTATGGTGCGGCCCGGACTCTCCCCTCTTCGACAAGAGCCGCATGACCACTTTCGAACGCTACTTCATCAAGGACCCCGAAGCTCACCGCGAGGAGAAGGGCCACTACTATTCACTGCGCCAGAAAGAGGAGGTGTGCGACATGATTCTCGACGAATTCGGGGTCGAAGGTTCCCAGCGCCACATCATCAATGGCCATGTCCCCGTCCGCACGCAGAAAGGCGAGAGCCCCATCCGCGCCAACGGCAAACTGATGGTCATCGACGGCGGTTTTGCCAAGGCTTACCACAAGACGACCGGCATCGCGGGCTACACGCTCATCTACCACAGCAGCAACTTCGAGCTTGTCGAGCATGAGCCTTTCATTTCCGAGGAGGAGGCCATCCGCAGCGGTACGGACATCGTGCGCTCCACCAAGATGGTAGAGCAAACCTCGCAGCGTATCCGCGTCCGCGATACCGACAAGGGTAAAATCCTCCAGAGCCAGATTGACGAACTCACCGAGCTCCTCTATGCCTTCCGCCACGGAATCATCAAGGAACGCAACTCGGGGAAGATAGTTATTTGAGAGTTGTGAGTTTTGAGTTGTGAGTTTTGAGTTGTGAGTTTTGAGGAGCGGCTTTGGTTTTGAGGAGCGGCTTTGTAGGGACGCTTTTCAAAGCGTCCGGAACGAGAATGGATAACACCTGGATGGGACGGAATGATTCCAGGCGTGGACATAGGCTGTTGGATTTCATTGGCTGTTGAGTTTCATCGGCTGTTGGATTTCATCGGCTGTTGGATTTCATCGGCTGTTGGATTTCATCGGCTGTTGGATTTTATCGGCGGACGCTTTGAAAAGCGTCCCTACAGAGCGTAACAGAGCGTAACTGAGCGTAACTGAGCGCAACAGAGCGTTACAAAGTACGACCTATTAATCGTGGACGAAATGCTAAAATCGACATGAAACATATAATAAAATCTATAGGATTGGCGGCCGTTGGTGCGGTTGCTGTGTGCAATCCTTTGGCTATGGTTGCCAACGCTCCGCAGACAAAGAGCGTGGTGATATGCGGCCATGTCAAGAATCTTACAGCTGATTCCCCCGGTGTTATCACTCCTATTGACTGCAATCCGGGGAGGAGCCTTAAACGCCATGCCACCCGCATCGACTCGCTCGGCAACTTCCGTGCAGAGCTTCAACTCCCTTTTGCCCATAATTTCACAATATATTACGCGGGAAAGTTCTACTGCACTTACGCCGCACCGGGCGACTCGCTCTATCTCACCATAGATGCCTGCAATCTCAAGGCCGCACCTATCCACAGTGGCGACAAGGCTGATTTCAACAATCAGTTTGGCCCCGCCTACCGGGCTCTCAGCCCCATCTTCAACCTGACTTTCAGTTCGACTGACCTCCCCCTCGAAGAGTTCCGCGACGAACTACACTCGATGGTCAAGACTGCCAACAGCACGATTTCGGCCTACGCTGACTCGGTCGGGATAGACCCTGACGTTAAAGACTTGCTCGAAAGGACAGCGCTCTTCCAGATTGCCAACGGAATCCTCTCCTATACCTCAAAAATTCCGAGCGAAGATGCTCTCTCTATTTTCCGTGACTCGGTATTCGACATGGCCAATCCGGCCAATTGCCGCGAAATGTTGTTTTTCTCACATCTGAGCAACTATCTGTCAAAGTTGAGTCGGCATGAGCGTACCCCGGAGAAAACAGTTGAGGCCATACTCCGACACCATCCGAAAAGCCCGATGCGCGATCTGCTTCTGACATTTGTCGCTGATCGTATCCGGGAAAACAATCTCGCAGCCTCATCGCAAAACAGCTCAAATGAGACTTCCGGAAATGACACCGACAGAATCGTTGAGCTCGCCATGCCGGAAATCGGCATAGAGCTCTTTGCCGACCCTGCCCGCCACGCTGCCATCTATGGCGAGAGTATTGTTGACACTGCTCTTCTTAGCGCTGTGACTCTCCCGGGAAATATCCACGAACTCCGCGACGGCAAACCCTCACCAACCGACCACACTGACCTCGCATCACTCATCAAAAACCGCTATCCGGGCAAACTCGTCTACCTTGACCTATGGGCCACATGGTGCGGTCCATGCCGTGCGGCTCATGAGAGTATGCCGGAAGTAGCAAAATTCTTTGCCGATGACAATGTCATCTTCGTCAGTATCGCCCTCAAATCTGACCTCAAGGCATGGGCACGACTGACCGTTGACAGTCCCGCCAACTGTCACCACTATATCGTCACGGATGATGACGCCTGCGAATTGATCATGACCACCATGGCCATGACCGGCTTCCCTTCCTACAGGCTCATTTCGCCCGCCGGAAACATCACCGACTCCAATCCTCCACGCCCCGGAAATTCAGCGATTTTCGAATACATCGGAAAGCACCTCCAAGGCCGGTAGGGAACGGGAATCGGTATACACGGGACAGTTTGTAGGGACCCATTGTAGGGACGCTTTTCAAAGCGTCCGCAGATGGATAATACCCGTTGGATGGATAACACCGTTGGATGGACACCGTTGGATGGATAATACCCGTTAAATTGGGGTGGAATGAGGATGCAGTGGGAGATAATACCACGCCTGTTGGATTTTGGTGGCGGACGCTTTGAAAAGCGTCCCTACAAGGCATTATTACAGGGAGTTATCACAGGGCGTCCCTACAAGGCATTATTACAGAGCATTATATCAGTCCTCTGAATAGTGGCGGAGGACGCGGCGGTAGGAGTTGAAGATTTTGGATTTGGAGACGAAGCCGACATAGCGTCCACCGTCGACCACGGGGAGGTTCCATGCACCGGTATCGTCAAAGGCGTTCATCACGCTCTCCATGCTCTGCCCGACATCGACCACAGCCGGAGGAAGGGTCATGAACTGGTTGACGTACATGCGCTTGTAAAGGTCGGGACGGAACATGATGTTGCGTATCTCGTCGAGCAACACCACTCCAAGAAGCGCACCCTGCGCGTCGATGACAGGGAAAAGATTGCGCGAGGAGCGGGAGATGGCTCCTACCATTTCCTTTAGGTTCATTTCTGGACGGACGGACACGAAATCGGTCTCGATGACATTGTCGATTTTAAGGAGAGTAAGGACGGCCTTGTCCTTATGGTGGGTGATGAGCTTGCCTTCGTGAGCAAGACGCATGGTGTAGATGCTGTATGGCTCGAAGAATTTGATGGTACCGTATGAGATGGCCGAGACGATGAGGAGCGGGAGGAAGAGGTCGTAGCCTCCGGTCAGCTCTGCCGTGAGGAAGATGCCCATGAGGGGTGCGTGCATGACACCCGACATCACCCCTGCCATGCCCATAAGGGCGAAGTTCTTGGTCGAGAGGTCGAGACCGAAGACGGTGTTGAGGAAGTAGGCGAAGAAGAAGCCCGCCATACAGCCGACGTAGAGCGAGGGGGCGAAGGTACCGCCGCAGCCTCCACCGCCGTTGGTCGAAGCTGTAGCGAATGATTTGAGCAGTACGAGGGCGGCAATGAAGCCGAGAATCCACCAGACGGAGTCACGGTCCTTGTAGAAGATGGAGCTGTTGACAATCGACTCAGTCTGGCCGTTGAGCAGTTCGGTGATGGAGGTGTAGCCTTCGCCGTAGAGCGGGGGGAAGAGGAAGACGAGGAGCGCAACGATTGAACCACCGACAATCACCTTCTTCCACGGTTTGCCGAGGCGGCGGAACACGCCTTCCATCATGTTCATTGAGCGTGTGAAGTAGAGCGACACGAAGCCGAGGAAGAGTCCGAGGAGTATGACAAAGGGGATACGGGCGGTGACGAAAGGTTCGCTCTGCACAAAGAAGAACTCGACATCATAGCCGGTGAAGACGTAGGCCACCGTAGCTGCGGTGATGGATGCTATAAGCAATGGCATGACCGACACGGTGGTGAGGTCAAGCATCAGCACCTCAAGGGTGAAAAGCATACCAGCGATCGGAGCCTTGAAGATGCCCGCGATGCCTGCGGCGGCTCCGCAACCCACGAGAATCATCAGGATGCGAGGCGACATGCGGAAAACGCGCCCGAGGTTCGACCCGATGGCTGCACCGGTATAGACAATCGGGCCCTCGGCTCCGACCGATCCGCCGAAACCAATGGTGATGGACGAGGCGAGGACGGAGGTGTACATGTTGTGGCGTTTCAGCCTCGATTTGTTCTGTGAGATGGCATAGAGCACGCGGGTGACACCGTGGGAGATATTGTCGCGGACAATGTATTTGACATAGAGCATCGTCAGGAGGATGCCTATCAGCGGATAGATGAGATAGAGGTAACTACCTCCGTCAATATTAATGCTCGATGTGAGGGTGGTGCTGATGAGATGGATTAGCGTCTTCAGGACGAGGGCGGCCACACCCGCCACAATTCCCACGATGAGCGCGAGGATGATGACGAAGGTCTTCTCCTTGATGTGGCGTTCGCGCCAGACGAGCAGCGCCATGAATGCGTCATTGAAACCGCGGCCTATATTGTTGATAACTTTTGTCATGATCGTTTCCTTCGGGTTGTATCTATTAATATATGTGGTGTGTCGGGCTCGGACCGGAGAGCGCTCCCCTACTTGCCTTCGCCACGGAAGATGGTGCGGACGGTGTAGAAAATCACTTTGAGGTCGAGCGAGACGGATATATTCTGAATGTAAAGCAAATCATATTTCAGACGGGCCACCATGTCGTCGAGCGAGGAGGCGTAGCCAAACTTCACCATGCCAAGCGAGGTCAGTCCGGGGCGTACCTGATGGAGCAGGGCGCAGTGAGGGGCGAGGAGACGCAGACGGGAGAGGTAGAACTCACGTTCGGGACGAGGCCCGACGAGCGACATGTCGCCCCGCAGGACGTTCCAAAGGTTCGGAAGTTCATCAAGGCGATATTTGCGCATCACACGCCCAAGGGGAGTGACGCGGGGGTCATCGTCGGCCGAAAGAGCAGGCCCATCGGTCTCAGCATCCACCGTCATTGTGCGCAGCTTGTAGATTCTGAACGGCTTGCGATGATAGCCGATGCGTTCCTGCGAATAGAAGGCAGGGCCGGCTGAACTCATCTTCACCATCATGGCGAGCACAGCGATAACCGGAGCAGTGATGACAAGTCCGACAAGCGAACCGGCCACATCGGCCGCACGCTTCATCGCAACAACCGAATCCGGAAGTGAGGAGCGGGAAATGTCCATCAGCGGTTCGGAGAGGAGATTGTCGTAGGTCACCTTCGAGACAAGCAGCGTATAGTCATCGGGACTGATATATATGGGCCGGTCGAGTGGATAGAGACAGCCGAGGACGTGGAGCGAGAGTCCAGGATTGTCGGGTGGAAGGGCAACAACGAAGGCATCGGCCCCTGCACGGCGGAGCTCGTCGCGCAGGATGTCGCTCCCGACTGGCCGTCCGTCCTCACTGCGCCCCGAGGAGTCAAGGCGGAGGATGGAACTGACACTCTTGTCGCTGCGGCGCATCACTTCAGCCACGTCGCCAGCCTTTCCGTCGGTCCCTGCAATGACGACCACGCCCTCGCCTCCGGGCTTCCTGTCGCGGGCCTTGAAGACACTTGTCACAATAAGACGCGTCAGATAGACAGGCACGAAGAGACAGACGAAAAACAGCAGCAGTATCTCATAGTTCAACCTTCGCTGTGGCAATACGTCGTTGAGAAGCACCACCATGAAAAACGCAAACGCGCCAAGCCCAACGCTGACAAGGGTGGAGAGAAATTCCGTCACCCTCGACTTGGAAGTGACCTTGACATAGTAGCCCGACAGATAGTAGAGCCCGAGCATGAAGAGCGGAAAGAGGGCGAGTGTCAACCTCAGACCCGGCGACGCAAAGAAAGCTGCCATCTCAGCATAGCGCTCACGGATGTCGGCCACGAAGAGGAAACGCACCGATGTGAAGGCCAGCACTCCCGCAATCGTGGAGAGATAGTCGGCAGCTATGTAGATGATGCGCTTCATTGCATTGTTGGGGATTCGTTGACTCTTGGAATTGGTTGACTCCTGGGGACCTTCTCTCTTGGGTTTCGTTGGCTCCTGGTGTTCGTTGACTCTGTAGGGACGCTTTTCAAAGCGTCCGCAAATAAAAAACGGAATTGGAATGGAAATTAAACCGGATATACCTATGGCCTTATGACCGTAATTTCCCCTTCCGGGTTGACCTTCACAATACGCGATGGGAGTGAGCGCGAACAGTCATCGCGACGGGCCTCCATCACATAGTCGACAGCATCAAGTATCTCCGGAGAGATTTCGGAAAACACCGCAGCCGGAGGCTCACCGCTGATGTTGGCCGAGGTCGAGACCAACGGACGGCCAAACTCCCTGCACAGATTGGCTGACACCTCTTCGCGCGTCAACCGAATCCCGACGCTTCCATCCTCGGCAAGCAGTTCGGGAGCAAGCCCACGGGCACCGGGATATACGACTGTCGTCGGACGACCGGTCTCTTCCGTCAACCTCAGAGCTGTCTGAGGGTCAACCGAAGTGAAACGTCCGATGTCAGCGATGTCGGCCACAAGGGTTATGAGCGCTTTGGAATCGGCTCGGCGCTTGATTTCAAACACCCGCCTTACGGCGCGGGAGTCGGTAGCGTCACAGCCGATGCCCCACACGGTGTCGGTCGGATAAAGTATCACACCGCCCCTTTTCAGGACGGCGACAGCCTCGTTGATGTCTTGCACAAGTGTCATAGGAGGATTAAAGGTCTAATTTTCCTACTGCAAATTTATATTTTTTATTTCTAATTTTCACCGTAAGGCCATATTTTATTCCAAAGCGGAAGAGAAATAGCCAAAAGTCAGATATTTTGTAATTTTCACGCCATTTTGAAACAATTTTAGCAATTTTAATTGCATTTTGCTTGCATATATCACATATAAGCTATACCTTTGCCACATAAACACTACAATTCATCTCAAAAAACAATTGACATGCCACTCATTCTCCCCAAGAAATATCACCGCAAACTCCTCCCCGAAACCACCGAAGTAGCAATCAAGATGGTCAAGGATGCCTTCCAGACCACCCTTGCACGCGAATTGAAGCTGCGCCGAGTCACCGCCCCACTCTTCCTCCTCACCGGCACCGGACTCAACGACAATCTCAACGGAACCGAACAGGCCGTCAGCTTCTCCATCGACGCGATGGGCGGAAAGACAGCCGAAGTTGTCCACTCCCTCGCAAAATGGAAACGCTACAAACTCGGTGCCTACGACATCGCTCCCGGCTATGGCCTATACACCGACATGAACGCAATCCGTACCTTCGAGGACCTCGACAATATCCACTCGCTCTACGTCGACCAATGGGACTGGGAGAAGAGCATACGCAAGGAGGACCGCACACTCGCCTACCTCAAGGACACCGTCAGGACAATCTACCGCACTCTCCTCGAAGTCGAGCAGATGGTATTCGAGCGTTTCCCCCACATCACTCCGGTACTTCCCCCCGAAATCACCTTCATCCACGCTGAAGAACTCGCCGAGCGCTACCCCGACAAGACTCCGCGCGAACGCGAGGCGATAGCAGCCAAGGAAAACGGGGCTGTATTTATTATAGGTATAGGCGCACCGCTTGCAAACGGCGAACCCCACGACGGTCGCTCACCCGACTACGACGACTGGATCTCGCTCAACGAGGATGGCTACCACGGCCTCAACGGCGACATCATTCTCTGGAATCCGGTACTCGAAATCCCCTTCGAAATCTCATCAATGGGCATCCGTGTAAGCCCCGAATCACTCGTCGAGCAGCTCGAAATTCGTGGCTGCACCGAACGTCGGGAACTCCCCTTCCACAAAATGCTCATCGAAGGCCGTCTGCCTTACTCCATCGGCGGAGGCATCGGCCAGAGCCGCCTCTGCATGTTCCTCCTCCACAAAGCCCACATCGGCGAAGTCCAGGCATCCATCTGGCCCGAAGAGCAAATCAGACAATGCGCCGAGGCAGGCATCGAACTCCTCTGACCCCGAGTAGACGCGTTGAATGAATCCCCGGTAGGGACGCTTTTCAAAGCGTCCGCCAATAAAATACATCCGGCAATACATATAAAATATATACCCCATATACAAAATACAACATACGAAATACAACCCAAAATAGGTGTGACGCAAATTTTGCGTCACACCTATTTTTGTAAATACTGTATAATTCCACGATTACGCATTTTGACAATTACATTTTGACGATGTATTTCATTTGCGGACGCTTTGAAAAGCGTCCCTACAAAGCGTCCCCAAAGCGTCTACAAAGCGTCCCCAAAGCATCCATGCCAATCCCATGCAACGTTTGCTTCGACAATGCTTAAGTCACCACGACTGCAATTACTGACATGACATGTCAGCAATTTTGTCATGTCAGACATTTTACAATTTTTTGATAAAAAGCGAGTTAAGTTTTCATCAACAATTTTGGCATAAAATTTGTTACATTTATGACTGTCGGAAAGGAAAGCCCGCGAAACCCGCTGCCAACTCCAATCCGCACCAAAAAGTAATAAATTAATAAACAACATAAAAATTCTAACTCATTATGGGAAAAATTATCGGTATTGACCTTGGAACCACAAATTCATGCGTTTCAGTCCTCGAAGGCAACGACCCCGTCGTTATTCCTAACAGCGAAGGCCGCAACACAACTCCTTCAATCGTAGCATTCGTTGACGGCGGCGAGCGTAAAGTCGGCGACCCCGCAAAGCGTCAAGCCATCACCAACCCTAAACGTACAATCAACTCGATCAAGCGCTTCATGGGCGAAACTTATGATCAGGTTGAAAAAGAAATCGACCGCGTACCTTACAAAGTGGTCCGCAGCGACAACAATACACCCCGTGTCGACATCGACGGACGCGAATACACCCCGCAGGAAATCTCCGCAATGATTCTTCAGAAAATGAAGAAGACCGCTGAGGATTACCTCGGACAGTCAGTGACCGAAGCTGTCATCACAGTCCCCGCATACTTCAACGACTCACAGCGTCAGGCCACCAAGGAAGCCGGTGAAATCGCAGGCCTCACCGTCAAGCGTATCGTAAACGAGCCTACTGCAGCAGCCCTCGCCTACGGTCTTGACAAATCAGACAAGGACCAGAAGATTGCAGTCTTCGACCTCGGTGGCGGTACATTCGATATCTCCATCCTCGAACTCGGCGATGGCGTATTTGAAGTGAAGTCAACCAACGGTGACACCCACCTCGGTGGCGATGACTTCGACCACGTAATCATCGACTGGCTCGCTGACGAATTCGAAAAAGAGGAAGGCATCGACCTCCGCAAAGACGCAATGGCCCTCCAGCGTCTGAAAGAAGCAGCTGAAAAGGCTAAGATTGAACTTTCGTCGACCACATCGACCGAAATCAACCTCCCCTACATCACTGCAACCGCAACAGGCCCGAAGCACCTTGTGAAGACCCTCACCCGTGCACAGTTCGAGCAGCTTGCCGACAAGCTCATCCAGGCAACAATCAAGCCTTGTGAGCAGGCCCTCAAGGACGCAGGCATGACCCCGAAAGACATTGACGAAGTCATCCTCGTCGGCGGTTCGACCCGTATCCCCGCTATCCAGCAGGTTGTTGAGAAATTCTTCGGCAAAGCACCCTCTAAGGGTGTTAACCCCGACGAAGTCGTAGCCGTAGGTGCTGCAATTCAGGGTGGTGTCCTCTCAGGCGATGTGAAGGACGTGCTTCTTCTCGACGTTGTGCCTCTGTCAATCGGTATCGAGACCCTCGGTGGCGTGATGACCAAGATGATCGAAGCCAACACAACCATCCCGACCCGCAAGAGCGAGACATTCTCAACCGCAGCTGACAACCAGCCTTCAGTTGAAATCCACGTCCTCCAGGGCGAACGCCCCATGGCCAAGGACGACAAGACCCTCGGCAAATTCCACCTCGACGGAATCGCACCCGCACCCCGTGGAATACCTCAGATTGAAGTTACCTTCGAGGTCGACGCTAACGGTATCCTCAACGTATCGGCCAAGGATAAGGCAACAGGCAAGGAACAGAGCATCCGTATCGAAGCATCAAGCGGTCTTACCGACGCAGAAATCGAACGTATGAAGAAAGAAGCCGAAGCCAACGCCGCTGCCGACGCCAAGGAAAAGGAGAAAATCGACAAGCTCAACCATGCCGACACCGTAATCTTCCAGACCGAGAAGCAGCTTCAGGAACTCGGCGATAAGATTCCTGCCGACAAGAAGGCTCAGATCGACAACGCCCTCAACAAACTCAAGGAAGCCCACAAGGCTCAGGACATCGCAGCCATCGACTCGGCTATCAGCGAAATCCAGAACACCTTCGGAGCTATCCAGCAGGAAATCCTAAACGCCCAGCAGGCAGCAGGCGGCGCACAGGCAGGTCCTAACCCCGGCGCCTCCCAGTCCAACAACCCCGGCGAAGGCCACGTCGACGACGTCGAATTCGAGGAAGTGAAGTAATGTAACTGAATACATATAATCCATCAAAAAAGGGTTGCAGTCCTTGCGATTGCAACCCTTTTTGTATGGATTGTTCTTTTTTTATATTGATGAAAGTGACACATGAAGGTGCCATAAAGATTTCAGAAATTTTTGTGTATAAACATTTTTTGATATATTCAAAACAATAGCTATATTTGCAAAAACTTTTGAATATGATTAAAACAATAGAAAATATCCCGAGGCCAAAATATCTTGATAAGATTTTGAGATATGAAGCTAAGGGTGTGATAAAAGTGCTGACGGGACAACGGCGCGTTGGGAAGAGCTGTATATTAAATTCCGTTGAGGAGAAGCTCCGTCAGTCATCCTCAACTTCCAATTTCATTCGCATCAATCTCGAGGATTTTGCTTTTTCGCATATCAAAAGCGCGTCTGATTTAAACGAAGAAATTGTCAGGCACATATCAGATTCATCCATGAACTATATATTCATTGATGAAATCCAGGAAATTGAGGATTTTGACAAGGTTATTCGTTCACTATGTCTCGATGCACGGAACGACATCTATGTCACAGGAAGCAATTCATCGATGTTATCTTCCGAAATCGCCTCGCGGCTTGCCGGACGAAGCATAGAGATTAGAGTGCATCCTCTTTGTTTCGATGAGTTTCTTCTGTTTCATTCACTTGAAGATTCAGATGAAAATTTAGACCTATATTTGAGATTTGGAGGAATGCCATATTTGAGGAATCTGCCCCAGCGCGATACATGGAATGAATATCTAGCTGGGATTACCGATGCTTTGGTTTACCGAGACATCGTAAGCCGACATTCCATCCGCAACAATGATTTTCTACAAAGACTCCTACTTTTCCTGGCCGACAACACAGGACAAATTTTCACCGCAAAACGGATAGCAGATTACCTGAAATCACAACGTGTATCCGGGACTGTGAACAGCGTGCAAACATACGCCGACTATATTTGCGATGCCTATATCACTAATAAAGTACGACGATGGGATATAGAGGGCAAGAAATTCTTTGAGATAGGTGAAAAATATTATTTCGAAGATATCGGAATACGCAATTCTATTATAGGCTATCGGCCAATGGATATTGGGGCAATACTCGAAAACGTCATTTACAACAAATTGTCAGGAGATGGTTACGGCATAAAGGTCGGTGTGCTTTCAAAGAACAAAGAAATTGATTTTGTAGCTGAAAAAGACGGTGAGCGTAAGTACATTCAAGTTGCGGTAAATGTCTATGACAAAGCTACTGCTGACCGCGAGTTTGGCAATCTCGAATCGATTGGCGACAATTACGAAAAGTTGGTTGTCACACTACGCGATTCGGCACCAAATACCCAAAACGGCATCAAAATGCTTTCTCTCCGTGACTTCTTGAATATGCCTTAACCTTTGCTGGCAGGTATTATTGATCTAACTTGCTTACAATAGATTTTAGAATTGTCATATTTGGAACACGTAGACATAATACTCTATTAACCAACACTCTCGATATTCGAGGAAGTGAAGTAATCCCTAAAAAATATAACTTCAAAATGGAGTGTGACCTAATCGGTTGCACTCCATTTTGTTTTATTAAATATTTATCCTAAATTTGCATTCATGGAGCACTACGATGAATTTGAACAATATCTACGCGCCACCGAGCCGGGACCGAAGGAGCGGGCGGAGCTGTGGCAGACGGCCATCGGGCTACAGAAGGTGGATGGGCTGGAAGTGTCAGACTATCTCGTCGAGACGGCCAAACGCCACATCGAGGGGGATGTGGACATTGATGGCGTTGATAGGCTCATCAAAACATATTATCAGAGCGAAGCTGCCCGTGATATACCTGAAGATGTGAAGGAAGCTGACGAGGTATCTAAAAATATTGTGCGAGAGCTTTCTACTGATGCTTTTGTGTTCAGTGTAGCCGGGCTGGCAGGCATACATCGCCGCATATTTAAGGGCGCAATGAAACACGCCGGTGAGTTCCGTCGTTATGACATCACCAAGAAGGAATGGGTGCTCGATGGTGCTTCGGTGCTTTATGGCCCGAATGAAGACCTTGTCCGCACCATTGAATATGACTTGGAGCAAGAGCGAAAATTCTCCTATAGAGGCTTGTCACAAGAGCAGATAATCGAACATATCGCCCGATTCATATCCGGATTGTGGCAGATACATCCTTTCCCTGAGGGTAATACGAGAACCACAGCTGTATTCACCATCAAATATCTTCGCTCACTAGGCTACAAGGCAGAGAATGATATGTTCAAGGCTCATTCATGGTATTTCCGTAATGCTCTTGTTCGAGCCAACTATCGTAATGTAGCCAAAGGGATTGAGCCAACAATAGAATATCTCGTGTTCTTTCTCCGCAACCTTCTACTCGGAGAAACCAACGAACTGAAAAACCGCTACCTACACATCCGTTGGCAATCCGAGAAACCCCAAAATGATGTTTCAGAAGCGTTGAAACCTCAAAATGACGTTTCAAGCGTGATGCCCGAAGACCTATCTCTGAAAGAAACAGCCGTGTTGAAATCCATTATGGCCGACAACAGCATCTCCATAGCCCGGCTCGCAGAAACAATTGGCCTCTCCACCAGTACCATCGACCGTGTAATAAAATCACTAAAAGACAAGCAGATTCTCTCGCGCACCGGCTCTACCAAGCATGTGAAGTGGATTGTAAAAAATCAAAAGACATGATTCACGGCAAATATTATCAGAGAGATACACATTAGGATTCAATGTCATTCTCAATTTTTGAAACAATGCGAATTCTCACAGAACGACTTGTTATAGAAACGGTTTCTCAACAATGTAAAGATAGTAACATATATGATGATCAAGAATAATATTGAAATTATTCCTGTAAATGATTGCTTAAGAAAAGACATAAGCATTCCTAGATATCAGCGTCCATATAAATGGAGCGTTCAAAATATAACGGATTTGCTTTTGGACATTGAACACGCAATTATTGAGAAAAGAAGATATCCAGAGTTTAAATATCGAATTGGCACTATAATATTGCATAGAGAGAGAAATATGCTAAATGTGGTTGATGGCCAACAGCGTATGATTTCTCTTACACTACTAAACCACTATTTGGATGCGTCTTTTCATAATTGTATTATGAACTGTACTTTTGAAGACAAAATTACTTTAACTCATCTCCATCAAAACTACCAATGCATCAAAGAGTGGTTCTCTCTCCGCAAGGATAAGGATAAATTCGAATTTCTTAAATCAATGAAAGATATACTAGAAGTAGTTGTAATATATGTTGATAAAGAGTCTGAAGCTTTCCAGCTTTTTGATTCACAGAACACACGTGGCCGAGCTCTTGATCCTCATGACTTACTTAAAGCATATCACCTTAGAGAAATACAAGGCAATTCTTACGATATGGAATATGCCGTAACTAAATGGGAGGCAAAAGAAGTTATTAAAATACGAGAACTTTTTAGCGACTACCTTTTTCCAATATGGAATTGGTCTAGAGGTCGTAGAACATGGGAATTTACAAATAAAGACATTGACACATACAAAGGTGTTGCGCTTGATTGTTCATATACTTTTGCACATCGCACCTATAGGTCAATGCCCTGTTTTCAGATAACGGAACCATTTATCGCAGGCAGTAACTTCTTTGAAATGGTAGAACATTATCTTCGACTAATAGGTAACATAGAAGCCGAATTAAAAAATAATCAAAACCTATTGGAGATGCGCGATTTTTTTGAGAACAAGCAGTGTAGCATTGGAATGAAGCATGTTAGGAAACTCTATAAAGCGACTCTTCTGTTGTACTATGATAGATTTCATGTCCTTGATCCGTTGGCTATGAAAAAACTCTTCATGTGGGCCTTCATGTTGCGTGTCGAGCTTGATAATTTGTCGTTTGATTCAATCAATAAATACGCTGTAGGAGATGGCATTAACAATAGCCTACCTATTTTTTCCATTATCTCACAGACTCGAATCCATTCAAATATTGGCAATATAATTATAAGCATCCCGAATGAGATCTCAGCCAGTAATTGTAAAGATGAGCGCAACAGGCTTCTTGAACTTCTAAAAAACATGAAACGATAATTATGGTTACTGAACTACACATCATAAACAAAGACACTAATATATTTACATGTGAACGCTATTTTGTCCCGCTTTATCAGCGCGGATATGCATGGGAAGATAAGCACATCAACCAACTAATTGATGACATAATGGACATACCACCCACCGGGCAATACTTCATAGGTTCACTTATTGTACATCGTAGAGAAAATGCGTTTGAAGTCATCGATGGACAACAACGATTGACAACCATCTTCCTATTGCTGAATTTTCTGGAAGAATTCAAGAATGAAGAATTCACTGCCCTGCGTTTTGATTGTAGAGACAAAAGTAATTATACCTTGAACCACATAGGAACGATTGTATCTGAGACATCGACTGAATTGATTGACAATAATAGAATTCAGCAGGAACTTGTGACTGGCTATAAAATTATTAAAGATAAGCTCACTTCTATAGATCTTAACATACTAAAGGAAAAACTTAGCAGAACCGTTATTTACCGAATAGAAGTGCCCGAACATACTGACCTTAACCATTATTTCGAGATAATGAATACTCGCGGTGAACAATTGGAACAAAGTGATGTACTCAAAGCAAAATTAATGGCTCATCTCCAATGCAACAAGAAGTGGCAAACAATATTTGCTACAATCTGGGATGCTTGCAGAAATATGGATGGATACGTCCAGATGCATTTTTCAAAGACTGTGCGAGAAGAAATTTTTGGAACTTGCTGGAATGAGATACCCTGCGCAAAACTAAAAAAGTATACTTCTTTATCAATAGCCAAGACTCCGGATAAGGGCTATTCCATGATAGAGGCTATAAAAGACGACTTCAAAATAGAAGTTGAGAAAGGGTATAACGAGGAAAATCAAAAAGCGCGATTCGAGAGCGTCATTGATTTTCCATATTTCCTTCTGCACACCCTTCGAGTCTTTGTTCACTCAAAAAATATTACATCAACAACTCCTTTGCTTGATAAAATGTTGGATGACAAAAAACTGGTTGAGGCTTTTGAGCAAGTACTAAACAACGGACGAATTAATGACAAGGAAATCGATTCAGCCTCTTTTGTCAAAGAATTTGGAATCTATCTGTTGAGAACTCGCTTTTTGTTTGATCGGTATATTATCAAGCGTGAGTTTATCGGTGATACGGCTCAAGACGGGGAATGGAGTCTTAAAGAAATGTATTCATCTGGTCAGGGAGGAAACAAGAAAGCTATATACAGTCTCACTAAGGTAGTGGCTCTCCGTCAACGCTATAATGCAGAATGCAATAAAGAGATTCTTATGCTTCAGGCTGCAATGCGTGTGTCCTACACATCTCCCAAAGTCATGCACTGGATTACTGATCTTCTTATCTGGTTGACAGACTATTTCATGTCCCGAGTAAAGGAAGGATGGATTTATAAAGAATTGGTAAATAATATAGCCCAGAAGCCGGTTGTCGAGTTCTTAAGCGATGAACACAATCTATATTTAGGTGTTGCTACAAGTCATATGGTTCTCAACTATCTCGATTACTTGCTTTGGAGGGAAGATAAGAACGAAGACTTTGATTTTGAATTCCGGAACTCAGTGGAACATTGGTATCCTCGTAATCCTTCTGAAGGAAGTTTCCCTCGTTGGGAAGACGATAGAGCAGAAGGTGTGAATCGCTTCGGTAACTTATGCTTGATTCAAAGAAACGTAAACTCCAAATTTTCCAATATGCATCCAAGTGCAAAGAAATCAACTTTCCAAGAGATGATTAGCAAAGGTAGTTTAAAACTTCGTAGAATGAGTAAAATAACGACCGAAGACAGCAAATTGTGGCGGGATGAAACTTGCTCAAAGCATGAGGCAGAGATGCTCAATTTACTTAAACAAGCTTGTGGACTATAATGGACTTTACGTTTTGAGTTAATCAAGAAATATCAATATCTATTTTTCTCAGATTTAAGCGTAAACCGAAAACTTTATAATTTATATGTTTCTGGTTCTATCAACAGGACCCAACAGATAAAAACAGCGTTGCCAATCGGTTACGCCGTTTTTATTTAGCCATATCCGTTCGTTTTTTCTTGTTTATTACGGTTGATTGGATTATATTTGCACCTAATCAATCACTCCTTACCAAGAAAGTAGAAATTATGGAAGTATACACCATGCTATTGTTTGTCATTATGGCAGCGTTATTAATCCGGCTTATGACTAAGTGCCAGATCAGCTACCTGCGTAAAAATCCGGTTGACAAACCGCCATCACAAATGGTGATGATAACATCCTGCCTCGTCTCTACTTTAATCACTTTTGGATTATATTATTTTCTTTGCAGACATGATATATGCACTGCCGTCTACGCTGTTATCTCAGTTCTCCTGACTTTAATTCTGGCCCTGCTGACATTGAAAAAGACTCCGGGTTGCAGGGTGTGGTCAAAAACGACGAGGCTTAATCATATCTTTTTGGTTCTTGCATTATGCTCTACCATTAACGTCGGCGTGATTTTCTTCTGCCGATGGATTTTCCCTGACATCACTTTAATCCGAACAGAACAAGGCAAATATGAGGTCACGACAAGGCACACAATCCCATTTTATGAAAACTTCATGCCAACCGGTTCCTATGTCGTGAACCATACGGAAGATACACTGTATAGAGCCGTTGTAAGCTATGCCTTTTTAGGAGAGGAGATACACAATCATTACAACATAACAGATACAATCGCCCCACAGACCACTGCCGGCATCCCATGTCCTCCAAATTATGTCCTAAGAAAAATCTTTCCGATAATGATGCCTTCCTCCGGCCGGATGGGCAGGACAAGAACGCGCCGAAGTTATATCGTAACAAAATCTGAGCTGGACGCATTCACATCCGGTGACTTCGGTGACTTGGGAATCAAGGACAACATCCGAGTCAATTCCTTCAACATCACCACCAACCCCATAATATGGGAGGACCCCGAAAGACTCAGAATTCTGGAGCATACCATCGACCGATTTACTCAACACAAACAATGAATTCAAACCAACCTTCTATTATGAAAGCATTTGCAGATAATGAATTATTCTTTTATCTTACATCAGATACATAACCTTATTATCAGGATAATGCCTCCATCCTCATCCTTACAACAAGTAAGGAGTAAAGATTTTTGGAACACCAAATTCCTACACAATTAGGACATCAAATAAGCTCGTATTACACAAATCGTTTTCTAAAATTTATTTTGAGAATTACTTCCCTTGGACACTGCTCAGATATCTGCCACTCCTTTTTTATCAGTTGATACAATTCAACTACAATACAAACGCCCATCCGAAACCACCGCCATCACAGCTCTATTTCTGTCAGTCAACCTCAACATGGCAGCATAAACACACATATTTATCGAAAATTGCGCAGAAATATAGCAAAAATTTTGCAATTACGGTTAAAAGCTTTAACTTTGTAGCGAAAAGTAAGATTTTACTTTCAATATGTTTGTAAAAAAATAAATTACAGAGAAAAGAGTTACATAGTAAAAAATATACATAAATTCCAATTTCCAAAGGTATGAATGCAGTAGCAGTTGTCGACGAACTGAAACGTCGTTTTCCTAATGAACCTGAGTATATTCAGGCTGTGGAAGAGGTATTGACCTCTATTGAAGATGTCTATAATGAAAATCCCGAATTCGAACGCTATAACCTTATCGAGCGTCTTTGCATTCCCGACCGAATTTTTGCATTCCGTGTGTCGTGGGTCGACGACAAGGGTAAGGTCCACAACAACATGGGCTACCGCGTTCAGCACAACAATGCCATTGGCCCGTACAAAGGCGGCATCCGTTTCCACTCTTCAGTAAACCTCTCAATCCTCAAGTTCCTCGCTTTCGAGCAGACATTCAAGAATTCCCTCACCACTCTCGCGATGGGCGGTGCCAAAGGCGGTAGCGACTTCTCGCCCCGTGGCAAGAGCGACATGGAAGTGATGCGCTTCTGTCAGGCATTCATTCAGGAACTTTGGCGTCAGATCGGTCCCGACACCGACGTACCCGCAGGTGATATAGGCGTTGGTGGCCGTGAAGTGGGCTACATGTTCGGTGAATATAAGAAGATGGCCCGTGAATTTACAGGCACCTTCACTGGTAAGGGCATCGAGTTTGGCGGCTCTCTTATCCGTCCCGAGGCAACCGGTTATGGCAACGTCTACTTCCTTCTTGAAATGCTCAAGACCCGCGGTCTCGACATCGAAGGCAAGCGCGTAGCCATCTCTGGCTCAGGCAATGTGGCCACCTATACTGCCGAAAAGCTCCTCAGCCTTGGTGCAAAAGTGGTTTCGATGAGCGACAGCGACGGTTCAATCTATGTCCCCGACGGACTCACACGCGAACAGCTCGACTATATCTTCAAGCTTAAGAACATCTATCGTGGCCGTATCCGCGAATTTGCTGAGGAATACGAATGTCAGTACTTCGAAGGTGAGCGTCCCTGGCATCATGTCGCATGTGATATCGCCATGCCTTCCGCCACACAGAATGAAATTGACGGTGACGATGCACGCGCCCTCATTGCCAACGGCTGTATTGCTGTCAGCGAAGGTGCCAACATGCCCTCTACACCCGAAGCCATCCGCGAATTCCAGAAAGCTCGCATCCTCTATGCTCCCGGCAAGGCTGCCAATGCAGGTGGTGTTTCCGTTTCAGGTCTTGAAATGGCTCAGAACTCCCAGAAACTCTCATGGAGCGCTGAGGAAGTCGACAAGAAACTCAAGGACATCATGGCCGAAATCCACAAGCAGTGTGTCAAGTATGGCACCGAGGCCGACGGCTATATCAACTATGTCCGTGGTGCCAACGTTGCAGGCTTCATGAAAGTTGCCCGCGCCATGATGGCACAAGGTATCCTCTAAGATTACTCTTTTCAGCTATACATTACCATATTAAATTTAACGTTTAACGCTTTGATACACACAATTAATCCCCTGCCTGGCTGTGAAGCCTTGGCAGGGGATTCCTTTCTATCAGACCATAATGTTCAATGAACAATTAACGTGTTTTATATGTCGATTATTGCAGGATTATGTCGCCGAAGGAGGCGGGGCGGTTGAAGTCGGGCTTGGGGGAGATGACGGGTGACCAACTGAGGAAGTGGGGCTGGGAGGTGCCTGAGGCGCATTTGAAGAAGTTGCCGTTAAGCGTGAGGGGGCCTTCCTTGTATTCAACACCCATAAGGCTTACAGGAATGGCGGCAAGGATGTCCCATGTGAAGAGCCCTTCTATCTCGCGGAAGGGTCTACGGCCGCAGGAAGGAAGAACGGCGATGGAGGCGATTTCCTCATCGGTCATCGGAGTGGATTCAACAGTGTTGCTGCCATCCTCGTTTACGGCTCCGGTGAGCCTGCGGCGAGAAGCGTTGACGGCTCCTATGCAATTGAACTCGAAACATTCGTAGGTGTCCGACTGGGGATTGCGCAGATAAAACATCACGCATGAATCCTCATGGACAGGGGAATTGTTTTCGAAATTCACTGCACGGAGATAGTTACAGCGCACAAAGAAGTTGACATAGATATATTTTGCCGAGTGTGCGATGGTGAAGGTGGTGAGAGGATGATAGGGGTATTCATCCTTCCAGTTAAGCTCACCTATATTGTGGCGCACACCGGATGATTCCAGACGGTTGAAGATGGCATCGGTGTTAAGAAAATCAAGATCCGCAATGAAGGGGACCTGTAAGGTCTGGGACATAAGTTGGAAAGATAAGTAGAGTGAATGAGTGAATATTAGAAAAACAGTTCGCTAAGGCCGGTGACGAAACCGAAGAGCCCCATGATAAGGATGACACCTGCAAGGATACGGTTGAGCAGCCACATAGAACGGATGTTGAAATGGCGGCGCACCTTATTGACAAAATATGTCACCCCGAACCACCACAGGATGGCTCCGAGGAAGATGGAAAGGTAGCCCCCAACGTAGTGATATGCCTTGAACTCCGGCGCGAGGAAACTGAAACGCGCAAACAGGCCTATTATGAAGAAAAGAATCAGAGGATTGGAGAAGGTGAAGAGGAAACCTGTTCCGAAATCCTTCCAATAGCTGTTGGGGTGCATCGCCGCAGGCTGCAGGGCCTTTGATGGATTGGCCACAAAGAGATAGGCCGCATAAATCATCAGAACCACGGAACCTATGACCTGAAGGATGCTCTGGTTGGATTCGATGAAGTCCGTGACAAACGAGAGGCCGAGACCGGTGAGCAGGCAGTAGACCAGGTCGCTCAATGCCGCTCCTACACCCGTAAAGAATGCCGGCCAACGCCCACGGTTGAGTGTGCGCTGGATGCAGAGCATACCGATCGGTCCCATTGGGGCCGACACGAGAATGCCTATCAGCAGTCCGCGAAACATTATGACGGGTAAGTGTATCACAATTTGCAAAATTACAAAAACCCTCCGAGGCCACAAAATTTATGCGTCCGAAATGGCCGTCGGAGCCTTTCGGACGCATGATTTCGTAAAGCCTGTGGCTGAAAGAATGTCTTAGAAAATCAATCCGCAATATTGACCGGAAGCTCCTGAGGCTGCACTTCAAGAGGTTTGGAAGCATCCGGAGCTGTCACCGGTTCGACAGTGGTCTCCTCGCCTTCAGCACTTGCAATCTCGCCGGGAACGAGAGCCTTGGTAGCTTTGAGAATCGGGCTTACGACAACACTTGTGGCCTTTTTGCCTGATTCAGGAGCGGGATTTGAGAATGCCATCTCGAAGGGATATTCGATGGGAGGACATCCGACCTCAGTGATGCGGACAATGAAAGAGAGCTTGTCGCGGTTGACACCGCCGACGCGGAATGAATAGTGGTTTTCAGTAATCTTGCTCAACTGGATTCCTTCGGCCTCGGGGGTGACGAGTTCGACGGTCTTGAAATAGTTGGTGTCGTCGTTGCGGGCGGCATCTGTCTTCACGAGGTCAAATTCGACCGAAATAGTGTCCTTGGGCGTGATGGTAAACTGGTTGTTGGGTAGTTGCACCTCATAATATTTCACATACCACTGCGGGATAGTCACCTTGTAGTCTACAGAGGTGAAACCGTTGTATTTCAGTGCATAGATATAGTCATGCATCGAAAGGGTGTCGGAAAGCTGCTCGGGGATGGCGAGACGGCAATCGTAGGTCAGGGTGTTGCGCTCCACATTGTTGTTCTCGTGGCGGCTTTCTACCTGAATCTCGCAGTTGTCGGACTTAGAGATGATTGTGGCATCATTCGCCTTAAGATATGAGGGAAGCGAAGCTGAGAGCTTGGCAGTGAAATATCGGTGGTTGAAGCCGATGTGCTCATTGTTGTTGAGCTTGAACACGGGGCTGTTCTTGGTATCAAGGCGGATAATGCCCCACTTGTCATCCTTCTCGACGGCTGCATATTCACCATCCAGAGGAACGACCTCGCCGAACTGCTGCGGCAACACGACCTCATCCTTATACTTGACACCCATCGAACCTTTTTCGCCGAATGCAACGATGTCGCAGACTCTTTCCTTGACCTCCTTGGCAGGTTCCTTATAGGCATAAAGCACTGTTCCGACAGTCTCGATCTTGTCGAGCTGCATGGCGTCGTTGAAATAGAGGTAGGCAGTCTTGGCCTTCATGAGGTAGCCACCTTCAACCGGCGCAAGAATATAGTCCTTGTCGAAATTGATGATTGACTTTTTCGGTGAGAGGCTGTCGGTGATGATGGGAGCCGAAGTCATGTCCTTGCTGATGAAATAAGCCTTGCGCTTGTAGACGCAGACAGCCTGACCGTCGCGGAACGATGAGATGAAAGAAATATCATCGTTCTTATCAATACCTTCGGCACGAGTGAGATGCTGCTCGTTGTTGATATATGACAGATATGTGTCCTTGGTGTTCTTCTGAATATCCTCATAGACACGCACGGCGGCAAAACCGTTGAAATAGGGGCGCACTTCCGCAAAGGGACCTGCCACCTGCTCACCAATGGTGTTGAGATAATAGAAGTAGTGGCCTTTCTTCACGGGAAGGAAGCCTTCAGAGAAAAACTCCATGTCCTTGACCGGCTCAAACTCGCTGTCGGTCTCGACGATATTTCCTTCGGTGTTGACAAAACCGACCATCTTTGAGTCATTGAAAAGCAGGGCTTGTCCGGAGTTGAAATCACCGATACTGTCATAGGCGATTTTCAGAAACTCCTTGCCTCCCCCGTCCATCAGACCGGTCTTATTGTTTTTGCTTACTTCGAGCATTCCATTGTCACGAAGACGGATTGCCTCATACTCCGGCGATACGACCCAGTTGGCAATCTGCGCACTGGATGTCGCAACCGTGGCCAACAATAAAGCGGTCAAAATTTGGATTCTTTTCATTTTTTAGTAGACATGTTTAGTTTTTCACATTTTTATAACTATGTGTCTTAATAACCTTTAAAATAGGTTATTTGTTTTCTGGGTAATCGAATTTTTTACGATAGAACATGAAATCCCGTCCAAGATACTTCTCTCTCACCGTGGGATTCTCGGCCAACTCCTCGGATGTGCCCTGGAAGAGAATCTTTCCTTCGAAAAGAAGATATGCGCGGTCGGTGATGCGCAGTGTCTCCTGAGCGTTGTGGTCGGTAATGAGGATACCTATGTTTTTTTCCTTGAGATGGTAGACAACCGACTGGATGTCCTCCACCGCAATGGGGTCCACACCCGCGAAAGGCTCGTCGAGCATGATGAACTTAGGGTCAATGGCCAGACAGCGGGCAATCTCGGTTCGGCGTCGTTCGCCACCCGAAAGCTGGTCGCCGAGATTGTGGCGCACCTTCTCGAGGCTGAACTCGGCAATGAGGCTTTCAAGCTTGTCGCGCTGATATTCGGCCGATGTGTTGGTCATCTGAAGGACGGCCTTGATATTGTTCTCGACAGAAAGTTTGCGGAACACACTCGGCTCCTGCGCAAGATAGCCGATGCCGTTCTGCGCACGCTTGTAGACGGGATATTTCGTGATGTTGAGATCGTTGAGGAATATCTGACCCTCGTTGGGGGTGATAAGTCCTACGGTCATATAGAAAGTCGTGGTCTTTCCGGCACCGTTAGGGCCGAGCAGACCGACGATCTCACCCTGTGTCACATTGATTGACACATGGTTGGCCACCGTACGCTTGCCATACTTCTTAACAAGATTGTCGGTGCGGAGCACCATCTTGTCGGGGGTTCCGACAGGATAATCGCGCGCCGGCTCGGCCGGTTGGTCCACCGGCCGGGTCGTCTGCTGTTCGTTATGCATTTCTTCCATAAAAGGCGTTTCAGTTACATGCTTGACCGGCGAAGGCGCGATTCGATATAGTCCGTGAGGAGCTGAATGGCCACAACGTTGCTTCCTCCCTGCGGGACAATGAGGTCGGCGTAGCGCTTGGACGGCTCGATATACATCTCATGCATCGGCTTCAACACATCCTGATAACGGTTAAGCACCATCATCGGGGTACGTCCACGCTCGACGCAGTCACGGGCAATCACGCGGATCAGACGGTCATCGGCATCAGCATCGACAAAGACTTTCACGTCCATCATTTCGCGCAACACGGGGTCGGTCAACACGAGGATGCCCTCGACAATCACCACCTCGCGGGGGGCGACGGTGACAGTCTCCGCCTGACGCGTACAGGTCAGATAGGAGTAGGTCGGCATCTCGATGCTCTTGCCCTCCTTGAGCTGCTTGATATGGTCGACAAGGAGCGACCACTCGATGGCTGCCGGTTCGTCAAAATTGATTTTGCTGCGCTCCTCCACCGGGACATGGCTTGAATCCTTGTAGTATGAATCCTGCGGGAGAACAGCCACCTCCCCTGCGGGAAGGCTGTTTATTATCTTGTTGACGACGGTTGTCTTGCCAGAGCCTGTGCCGCCTGCTATGCCTATGATTAACATGGTTCCTAATTATATATTTTATGCAAAGTTAACAGCCTTGGGGCGATTATCCAAATTGAACTTGAAAATTTTTCAGCGGAGAGCCTTAAGGATTATACTGTTGGCGCGGTCGACGGTCGAAGTGTCGAGCGATGCAAGGTATATCCGCGTGGTCTTTTCCGAGTTGTGGCCCATTCCTGCGCTGATGACCGAGACAGGGATATTCTTTGCCTGGGCTATGGAAGCCCACGAATGGCGGGCGCAGTAGAGAGTGAGTGGCGAGCCGTAGCCGATCATCGCTCCGATGATTTTCAAACTGCGGTTTATCCTGTAGGCCACGTTGCGGTAAGCTACACGGGTGTTCTTGCTCCCGGGCGAGATGAGCGGCAAGAGATAGGGACTCGTGGCGAGATTGTACTTGTCCGATATATACTGCATCTCCTGTGTCCATGCCACACACAGACATTGCCCGGTCTTCCTGCGGCGGTAGGTGATGTGGCCGTCCTCCAGATCCGCTTTCTTGAGATGGGCCATATCAATCAGGCTCATTCCGCGCATGTAGAAACTGAGCATGAACATGTCGCGGGCATAGTCGAGCGACGGTGAAGACCTGAAATCAAGACGCAGGATGCGCCGGATGTCGGTCAGCGTCAGTGCGCGCTTGCGTGTACGCTCAACACCGGTGTAGACCTTTCTGAAAGGCATTTCCTGCGGCACACCCCCCTGCTCGACCGCCCGGTTGTAGACCGCCCGGAGGATGCGCATGTAGAAGGATGTCGAGTTCGGTGTCAGCCCCCTCGACCGCAGATAGGACTCATAGCGCATCACCATCTCCTGAGTCAGACAATCCAGAAGCAGGTCTCTCCCCCGGCGAAACCTCATGAAACTCCTGAGCGCGGATGAATAGGTCTCGGCTGTCCGCAAGCGTCCGCGCTCTTTCAGGAATTCAATCTGATGGGTCATGAATGCCCGCAGTGAATAGTCGACCACAAACATTCTGAAAGCCTCAACAACGTCGTCGGCCGAAAAGTCCATGTCTCTGTTTTCCATTGAGATTATGATTCTGCGCAGCCGCCCGACATCGCGCCTCAGCTCCTCGCGGTAATTGCCAATGAGCTTAAGCCGTGAGCTGTCTGCCGGGACTATGAAACGCGAAACCCGCCTGTCCCATTCGGAGGAATAGACCCGATAGTCCGTGGCCACTGATCTTGAAAGTGAATTGTGGGTAACTGTCAGGACAATGTGTCCCTCCTCATCCCCGCAGACATTTGCACCCTTACCCCCATTCGGTCTGTCGGGCTGGAATTTGATTTTTACTGATGCCATAATTTGTAGAGTTTTTTTCGCGGAAGTTAATACAAAGTGTCTGTAGTTCATTTGTCAACCCGCTTCTGAATCTGAAATTATATCAGACTGTCGACCATCATTATACAGTTACGGTGGCCAATAATATTATTTTTGAACTAATCATGCATTTTTCATGATTAAAATATTTTTTTTAGAACTATTTTTGTAATTTTGCAGGCATACCATCCTTTCATTCATCACAACCTCCCTCATTTATGCTTCACAGACTTTCGCTGCTTATAGCACTTTTGCTTACGTCGGCCGCACTTCAGGCCAAAAAGAACAATCCACGCGCTGACCTGAAGGTTAGCTACAACTACCATAATCTTTACCTAAGAGACGACGGTGAGGTGCTCACCCGCGATTGGCCTTACATTCTTCTCTCAAATCCCGAAGAATCGAAGTTTTATTGCATTTCAAACGAATACATGGATTCTCTGGACTCTACTCCATCCGGACGCGCCCTTTCCCACAAACTGATGTCGGCCGGTGTGGATCAATATCTGAAAACCGGTGATGACTCAGGCATTCCGCGCAGCAAGGGCTATATGTATATCTTCAAGTCAAGACCCCAAAACACCACCACTGTCTATGATACCTACGGACTTATGGAGCGCGGCTACTACACAGAACCTTTCGCGGAAATCGACTGGCAGATAGGCGATTCGACAAAGACCGTGTTGGGCTACGAATGCATCTCGGCGACCGCCGATTATCATGGACGGCACTGGACAGCATGGTTCACCACCGACATTCCTCTCAGCGAAGGTCCGTGGAAACTCTGCGGCCTTCCCGGACTCATCCTTGAAGCCTCGGAGGAGAGCGGTCAGCACTCATTCACTGCCGACGGGATTGAAAAGACCGACATGGAAATGTTTCCCATCTACAGCAAGAAAAAATATGACAAGATGGACCGGAAGAAAATGCTGAAAGCCTATCGCAACTACCGCAACAACAGTGGAGCGGTTTCCCGACAGATACTTGCAAACGGTCCGGACGAAAGCAAAATCGATATTCCGGAAATAAAGCCGAAAGAAAATACCCAAAACATTGATTTTCTCGAAACTGATTATCATTGATGAAACAACTGATTCTTGCATGTCTGATTATTTTTGCCTCACTTCCGGCTATGGCACAGGTAAGTGTGTCGGGCCGTGTGGTCGAGGCATCCTCCGGCGAACCAATTACCGGTGCATCGGTCATTTTCCGTAATGCTGAAGGTAAAATCAAGAAATTCGCCACATCGGATGTGGATGGAAACTTCACTCTTTCCGTCCCCTCGACCGCCGGATGCACCCTTGAAGTCTCCATGATAAGTTTCGCTAAGAAATCGGTCGGTCTTGCCGGTGTGAAATTTCCTCTCACAATAAGCCTTGAATCCTCATCCTTTGAGCTTAAGGAGGTGGCCGTCAAGGGGCAGCGCATACGCGAACAGGGCGACACAATCACCTACTCTGTCGGATCGTTCGCGCAAGCGCAGGACCGCACCATCGGCGATGTACTCAAACGTATGCCCGGCATCAACGTTGAGAAATCAGGCAAAATCCAATATCAGGGTGAGGACATCAACAAATTCTACATCGAAGGCTCTGACCTGCTCGGAGGCAAGTACGGCATAGCCACAAACGGTATAAGCCATGACGATGTCGGGGCAGTCGAAGTGATGGAGAACCATCAGCCCATGCAGGTGCTTGCAGGCATAAACTTTTCCGACAAAGCAGCCATAAACCTCAAGTTGAAAAACAAATCCAAGGCGACATGGGCTGTCCACGGCGATGCCGGAGGCGGATATTCCTGTCAGCCGGAAGGCGGGGTGTGGGACGGCTCGATTTTCGCAATGGCCGTCATGCCATCGTTCCAGAACATCACCACTCTAAAGTCCAACAACACAGGGACTGACCTTTCGACACAATCGACCGATTTCTTCTCGAAGAGACGCAACACCGAACTGAGCCGCTATGTGGACATCGCTCTGCCGACGGTGCCGTCGCTCAACGCTCAACGCACACTTTTCAACCGCTCTGTCCTCGCCTCGACCAACACTCTACAGAAGCTGAAAAACGGAGAATTCAAGGCGCAGCTCGACTATGGATTCAACCGCGTGACAGCTTCAGCAGCAAATGTCACAACATATTTTCTGGAAAACGGCAACCGCGTCATCACCGAAAACCGCGACGGCACGGAGCGCACCCACTCGCTGTCGGGAAAATTCATCTATGAGGTGAACAAGCGCACGACTTTCATCAACAATACACTGAAAACCGACATCGACTGGGACGAGATTACCCTCGGGATGACAGGTTCAATCCCCAACACCCAGTCGGCCTCTCTCCCGGACTACTATGTCAACAATAATTTCAAGATGATAAAACGCTTCCGGCAGAAGCACCTTGTCACATTCCAAAGCATCAATGAATGGGAATCACTCCCGCAGACTCTCAACGTGGATCTTGCTGCAGGAAGGCCGGAGCAACATATCGGCAACCACGCCTTTTTCACCCATGAGAGTGCCGCCTACGCTTTTGTATTGAAAGGGGTGACGGTCAGTCTCGAAGGTGGAATAAAAGGCTATTTCCGTTCGCTCACATCAGATTTGCCGGAACTCCCCGACAACGACCTGATTCCGGGGGAGAGCGTGAATGCTGTCAACACCAACTATCTGACCGTCTATGCCACACCGCGTTTCGAATATTGGATGGATAGGGTTAATTTCTCTCTCAACGCGCCTGTAAGTTTCGCCCGTTACAAATTCAACAAGGCTATAGCCGACCGTTCCGAGGCATATTTCTCACCCTCGCTCAGCATGACGTGGAAACCGAACTCACGCCTGTCAATGAGTCTGCACGGGTCGGCAGGACGTTCCCCGATGGATCTGAGCCTCATTCATCCGGGCTACATCATGACCTCCTACCGCTCCTTCACACAAGGTGTGGATGATTTCTACACCTCATCATCGCAAAGCATCTCGGCCTCGGTCAGCTATCGCAAGACCTCCAACGGTCTCTTCGCCAACGCAATGGCGTCGCAACGGTGGTCACATCTCCCCTACACCCTCTCCCAGCAACTATTTGGCGACTATATCGTCTATTCCTACTCGACAGCCAAAAACGACAGTCGCAGTCTGATGGCGATGGGAAGTGTCGGGAAGACTCTTGACTTCATGCGCGGCAGCATCAGCATCAACGGCTCTTTCAGCCGCAGGGAATCACAACTCATCTCGATGGCCGACGGCGAGGCGCAGGCTCCCGGCAGCGCTTTCGTGGAGTCTGTCAGCACCGGATGGCAGGCAGGGGCAAGCATCAGCGGAGCACCGACAAAATGGTTAAGTTTCGATTATGCACTGCGCTTCTCGTCCAACCGCCTGACCATGAATGAAATCAACGCATCGTGGCTGACCGCAATGACCAACCGTATGCTCATCAACATCATGCCTCACAAGAAATGGGAATGGCATATCATCGGCGACCACTACCGCAATGAGCTGACCGCCGACAATTTCAAGAGCATCCTCCTGCTCGACACCAAACTCATCTATAAACTTAACCGCCGCATAGAGTTTTCAGCCTCGCTGACAAATATCTGCAACAAGCGCAGTTACAACTATACCACCTACAACCAGTTAAGCTCATTCGAATCGCAACGCAATCTCCGTGGACGCGAACTGCTCTTCTCCCTGTTCTTGAAAAAATAGAAGGCGCTTTTGCATCATGGCACTATTTTTGAAAAATGAGGCTCTAACTTTGCGTCAAAAAAACCTGAACCCAAAGCCTCTTTAATTATAATCTTATTATAATAGAAAAACAACAACCCAGCCATAGTCACCTCGCCGAATGCAAACGACAAGCTACAAAGCAGCATCGCAACATCACCTTCCCGGATGGCAGTCGGTAATCAGTGAAGCAGCATCACCTTGCCGGAAGGCAGTCGGTAATCAGCGAAGTAGCGTCACCTTGCCGGAAGGCAACCGGTAATCAGCGAAGCAGCGTCACCTTGCCGGATGGCAGTCGGTAATCAGTGAAGCAGTGTCATCTTGCCGGAAGGCAACTGGAAAGCTGCGAAGTCCAAATGATGATTCCATCACCAGCTTAAATAAAAATAACA
>NZ_CAJTMT010000007.1 GCF_910577345.1 uncultured Duncaniella sp. | reverse complement strand
AGCCACAGGTTTCCTTTACCCCCGTGACCATGCCGCGGATATTACGCTCCTTCAGCTCATCCGCAATTGACGGTGTACCGGAATCAGTGTATGAATCCGAATAGGTGTACTCGGTCCGGACGCTTTCCGACCCGTTGGACACTACCGTGGCGGAAATCAGCCCCGTATTCGGGACATATTCATATCTCTCCGTCACACTCGTTTCACCATTCTCATGGTAGGTGGTGGTTTTCCGAGAGACGAGGCGTTCGGTCTGTAGTTGGATGAAATAGTCATGGCCTTCATACCATCCTTCCTCTCCTCTGGAAACAATCGTACCGGACCACGGCTCTTTACGAAGTTCCGAGTTACGCTCATATTGCCAAGGCATGAATCCGACCATCTTGGACTCATACGGTCCGAAGTCCGGATAATATTCTGACGGATAAAGGAACATCATGAGCCTGCGTACCGTAAAGCATTCCAAGGGAGTAAGCTCCGAATTCTCCGATAACTCGTAGATGCTTTCCGTTTTCTCTATCGAGCTATAACCGGAAGCGGTAGAACGGTATTTTGTCACGCATTTCTGTACGGGACCATTTGAAAAAATCTCATTAGTCCATATCGGATATACATGGCTCCATGACCTTGATACAACATTCTTCATACATACCTTTTCGAACTCATACTCAGTTTTCCCCTCTGAATCAATTTCCATTACTTTCTCATACCATATAGGAGTAGCACCTGCTTGTCCTGTAAGATAATCTGAATATGGATTTATGGAAAGAAAACGATCATGTACACCAATATATTTATTCCCCCCAACATATCTGTAACACCAATAGGGCGTATCCGTTATGAATGTATGCAGCAAGGGCGCGGCACAGATTTGGGCGAGACCATTGCCGTCTATTCCATATATATATTCCTTGGTTCTGAAATCCTCAGATCCTGAATTTTCTTTCATTCTTATAGTCCTGACACGAAGCCCTCCACCTTCTGAAAGATTTATGCCATTTTCTATGTGGTCTTTGGCCCATTGTGGCACCTCCTGTTCCGGGAACCGGTGTACCTCATACTCCCACTCGACGCTTCCTCCTGTAGGATAAATGGCTTTAGTCAGCATGTAAGCCCTCATCTTCTCTTCATCAATTCTCCTATCCGCACCACTTATAATTTGTCCGTTATTGATGTTTTCCGTCATTTTGACTTCGGGAGAGGGCCTGAGGTTATTATCTCGTCCATTATAAAATCCCCACCAATCAATCATATCACCTCGTGAAAATGTATTCCGGTCATATTCAAAAGAGTATATCTCTGAATTCTGAATCGTAACACCTGACAACAACTTAGGATCTACAGAATGATCCATTGCTGCCGTAAACACATTTTTATCATCACATGACACTGTCACAGACTCAAGCATCCTCACACTGCCACCATAGTTGCAATCAAGCTTTCCTCCAGGAAATGTAATGCTCAACAGATCCTTTGTATTATAATATGTATGTGGTTCTTTACTTTCAATCTTCCCGATATTATTGATATATGTAAAAGGATGGTTATAAGTATTATAATAAAGCGAAGTTGGCGCCTGAATTTTAAATTTCCAAGCTCCATGATTTACCAACTGCCATTCGAAATTAATCATACTTCCTGACTGAAGAGTTATTGACGTCAGCAGCCACTCTGTACGCATATTCAGATAATCTATGTACTCACCGTCAATAGAAAAATCATAGATTACTCCATTTGGATCCGTTACCTTTATATAGGACAACTCTTTACCGCTTTCTATTATATATTCATCGCAATCAACACCATGGAACGCTCCATCCTTATATATCAAGGTCAAAGTCTTATCAATCAGATATATCGTATAGATGTCATGCTCGGAATCGTAATAACCCGGATAGCCCTTTGACCCTGCACCATATATCGCTACACAGCCGTAACCGTTCATGTAGCTTTCCTCAACGAAATCGGACCCCTTATCCCCGACAAACGTAAAATACTCATCCGGACGTCCCATTATCTGCCTTGACACGCGCAGAGGGGGCGTGAGCACCCAGCCGTAGCCTATCGGCTGCGGGTCATCCTCCGGTTTTATGCCGTTGGACCGGTACTGCAAGGTTATCGGAATCTTGAACCCCTCAACTTCAATTGTATATATCGGAACCGAGAACTCACACGCCCCCGTAACCAATGCCGGAGTCGGCATCATCACCTGACGGATGGCCTTTGCCTGCGGCGATTCCGGCCAGACATTCTGTTCCGGCCAGGGTACATCAAGCGCCACCGTCCGCAGGCAGACAAGCAGAAGGATGAAGATATGTGACAGTCGGTTCATACCGGGAGGGAGATTTATGGGAATTTAAGGTAAATGTGATGCAGTGTCAGATGCTGACCGTTATCTTACGGTTGGAAGGAGTCCCCGCCGATACAGTCAGTATGTACTGGCCCGGGGGAAGCGCGGGAAGCGGAATCTCCCACAGTTCGCTATTCAAGGTAGCGCCGAGCGGTTCGTGATGGAACCGGCTTCCGGCTATGTCGGAGATATGCAGTGTAAGGTTCACATCAGCAGGGAAATCCCCCTCAATCCTCACCATACTCCCCGAAAGCGAGATTCTCGCATTGTCAAGGGCATCCTGCACAGCCTCGCGTAAAGACTCTTCATTCATTGCAATTTCCGAAGCGGGAACGATGAAAGCCGAGGTCACCGACGACACCTTACGACCGTTGTGGAGCACGTTTTCCGTAATCTGCAATGCCACTGGCAAAGTGTCGCCCGCCACGAACCAGCGCGTCCTGACCGTCTCGCGCGTCCTCTTCAACCCGTCCGGCAGCGAATCAGAGACCAGCCATTCGGTGAAGCTCCGGCGCTCAGTGACAGCGTCCGCACTGACAGCATTACCTTCGGCAAGGACAAGGCGTCCCCTAATAGGGTACAGCGACTCATAGCTCCCATCCTGACCGAGCGCGAAAGTCCGGCAGTAGACACCCCTCGTCCCGCCATCCTCGCGTCCCAACAGCAACGGATTGCCGAAAGCCGAGGTCGGGATGGGCGTTTCAGGCACAGCCTTGTAGAATCGCGTCTCCTCCCCCATGTAGAATGCAGAATCATTCCTGAGTCCGTACCACTGTCGGCAACCCGAATAGATCTCAGCCACAAGGGTGTCGCCGTAGCTGCGGTACATCGGACATCTGTCAGCCCGCTCCGACTGCGAGAAATCCCAGACCGTCCCCTCTGCATCCACCTTCTGAGACTCCATGGAAAGTCTCCGGTCGTCAGCAATCCCAAAAAACGAAACAGCCATGACAACCGACACAGTCACTGATATTTGCACCCAAGGTTTCATCGTTCGCAATATACGAAATAAAAACCGCGTATGCAAATTTATGTCAACAAATTTGCATACGCGTTAAATTTAAATTCTTGCGTTGGGAGCGTCCGGCTCAATATCCGGAGGAGGTGACTCTATATACAGGGCGGTGACTCTATATTTCGGGGCGACGACCCAATGTCCGAAAAGGCAACCCTATATCTTGAAAAAGGCGACCTGACGTCAGGTCTGCGCGTCAGAACGTGCAGGTGAGGGTGAAGCCGGGGGCACCGCCGACGAGGGTCGGCATGAGGGAGGAGCTGAACGAGGGGCGCCGGTTGATGACCGACGGATTGTCCTTGCCGAGATGGGCCTTGCGTTCGTAGCTTCCCCTGAAGAGGTTGACAACCTCATTGACCGGGTCGACAAGGAAGACAACGATGTTGCCCATCAGGCGCGATCCCCAAAGCGTGTAGTCATGCTCCACGATGTGGCGCTTGCATTTGTAGAAAAGCTCGCCGATGATACTGCCGATGACCGGAGTGATGACAATGTCCTGATACGACGGACGTTCCATGCAGGCCTCGACACCGAACTCCCACCCGACCGTGGAAATGAGCGCCGAATAGAGCATCGATCCCCAGAAGCTGAACCCACACGAGCGGGCAGCCATGAAATAAGCCGCTCCTGCGTAGGGGTGAAGGATATAGTTGAAGATGGCATTGTCATGGTCAATCTCAGGATTCTCGACAAAGATATTGTCATACCAACGTGTGTAGAAAGGAGTGTCCTGAAACTCGGCACGGTTCCAGGAAGTGGCATCCTCAGGCAGACATTGCAACACGAAGAGCGTCCCGAGGAAGGCTCCTGAGAGCACCGCCGTGTTGATCCACATCCTGTGCCAGTCGGGATGCGAGCCTCTGTGGCGCGAATATGGTTCAAGATAGATGCTCCAATGTTTCTGCGGGATGTCGACCGCAGGGACAGGGATGTTATCATCATACTCCAGGTCCTCAATTGTGGCCACCGGAGGGAAGACAGCCGCGTTGCGGAGCGGACTCGTCTGCGGGTCGGGCGTGAGGCGGAAATCCTCTATGCTCTCGACCTCTATGTCAAGATGTCTGACGGCCAGCGTGTCACTGTCGACAATCTGACCGACGACGGGTTCGACAGCCGTGAGGCTGATGCAGCAGGCAAGAAGCGCTGCCGTGCGCCGTGTGTGTGTTTCTCTCGTTCCCATAATATAAATAGTTTTATATTACGATTTTATTTGTTTCTTCGGCCGTGGGAGTGAATAGCGTGCTTGTTGAGAAGTATTTTTGTGTGTTGATGCCACACGGCCTTTATCGTGAGTTATGTTATTCGGATCTTACTTAAATAACACCCGGCGAGGCTCCCCGGCAAACATATCAATAGCTAAAAAAACTTAACGGAACTGCTCATCAACTTTTCGTCCCGTATAGGTGTTAATACACCGAGAATCACTTTCAACCGACACTATTAACCGTCCAAAAAACAACTATTATTATGAGCGAGAGAAAAACCAAATCCGGAACTACACTGTGGCTTGCCATAGGCGTGGTTGTCCTTATAATTCTGCTTATGTTATGGCTCACTATCGCCGACCTACTCGGCGATACCGACGTCGCAGCCTTCATCCCCCCGATGCTATAACGGCACACTAAAAATCCCCCGACCCTGAGAGAAATTCAGTGGAAAGGGCACATAAAGACGTAAGGTCAGAAGAAACATAAGATTTTTTCAGCTACTCGATTGGCCGATAAACTTATGTCGCTTCTGACCTTACGTCTTTATGTACCCTTCCATCCAATGAAAAAATTAAAGAGCCTCACAGACTTGCTCGCCTCACGGTGATTGGGGTCTGGGGCTCTTTTGTGTCCGGGCGATGGAGTTGGGGGACGCCCGGACGGGCGGGTATTCAATATCTTTACGCCTTCTTCACTACGCGGCGCTCTTTGATACGGGCCTTCTTGCCTGTGAGCTTGCGGATGTAGTAAAGTTTTGCGCGACGTACCTTACCATACTTGTTGATGGTGATTGAGTCGATGAAGGGTGACTCGATCGGGAAGATACGCTCTACACCGATGTTGTCGGAAATCTTGCGTACAGTGAAACGACGCTTGCTGCCGTCGCCTGAGATGCGGATAACCACACCACGATACTGCTGAATACGCTCTTTGTTACCTTCCTTGATGCGGTAAGCCACTGTGATAGTGTCACCGGGCTGGAAGTCGGGATGCTGCTTGCCTGTTGCAAAAGCCTCCTCGGCAACTTTAATTAAATCCATTTTTCTATTCGAATATTAAAAATGTTAACACTAATCGCAATATTCGCAGGCTGCATGTCCTGCCAGAGATTACGAAATCGGCTGCAAAGGTAAGGGAAAATCAGGTGAATTGCAAGAGTTTGACTGAAAAAATTTCCGTCATTCACCTCATTTTCAAACCTCCCCACCACATCTGGGAAGATCAATCCACAAACCAACCATCCCAAATTGACACATCCCATCTGAACGACGGCATCCAAGGAGTGTAGCCCCTAAAATCATGCGTGATGTCCGGCAGGACATCGATTTACTCGTAACCCGGATCTAAAATCATGCGTGATGTCCGGCAGGACATCGATTTACTCGTAACCCCGTACATCGAAGCGTAGCGAAGATGTTCGGGGCTCTGACACCCACACGCAACAGCGTGTCCGGCAGGACACGGATTTACCGATCTGCATAGCCAATGTCTTTACGTAAATCGATGTCCTGCCGGACATCTTGTGGATGGGTATTCCTGAACCCCGGACATCTGCGCTACGCTTCGATGTCCGGGGTTACGAGTAAATCAGTGTCCTGTCGGACACTAATTCTGTCGGACACTAATCATCCCTATAACCAATCCTCCATCATGATACATCTGACGACGGTCAATCCCATGGAATACTCACAATCTTCACATTGTCCAGAATCGAATCCATCAATGCCCGCTTCTCCTCCGGGATATTCTCGTATGAGATATCGATACTGTATATGAAATAGCTGTCCTGACGGAAAAAGAGACTGTCGCGCGTAAATGCCCGCGACCTTGCCACATTACCAAGCCTACAGTTGTAAAGATTCATTTCGTTATCTTCGAATTCGGGATTTACACACAAAAATCCATAATGAAAAGTTAACCATCCATTTCCTTTTATACCTACTTTGTGAAATTTATGGAAACCCTCTGTATATCTATCGATAGGCCTACTTGGAATTATGTCCGATGAAGTAGGTATTGATAGTATGGCCATGATGTGCTCATCACATATTATAGTGTCGTGAAATATGGCTTCCCTTTTCTTACGCCACACTGCCTTTATCCGCTCCCTTATCCCATCATCCTGTTCCTGAATTGGAGCCGACATCTCAGCATCGCATACAGGCACTCCCAACTGCGCCATAACAGTCGACGAGAATATGCCAACGACACATAGTATAATAAGTAACAGTCTCATAATCTGCCGAATTTAATATTCTTCAAAACATATTTTTTCACTTGACATGGACATCTCTTTAGTCCGTTTGATGACATCATAATCCCATGGTATCCTCTCTCCATCATGATACATCTGACGATGGTCAATTCCATAACCATTTCCAAGATATTTGAATGATTTAGGATCTGCACCATCGACAATATACCGCCTCACATACATACCTCCCCACCCCGTACCATCTTCATATTCGCCATCCTCACAAATGGATTCTATTGGATAGAATATATAGTTTTCATCTTTAGAATAATCGCTTCCAACACATACCATAAAAGTATTAACATCAATTTCTTGCATAGGATGATAGCTTCTGTCATCATCCGGTTTTCCTATAAAATAGCCACTATAAATCCAATTACCACGACGATGATAACAGCCACACTCTTCTCCATCGGAAAGACTTATCCACACACCCGCATCACTGACCTCATCATATCCTTTAGGGCCACAGCCACATAGGGAAAGAAGAATCAGCATACATGAAACAATATATCCGAATTTTATTCTTTTGCGCATATTTGGAATTATTTAATACGACGAAGATTCACAAATACAAAACTGCCATCATCCTCCGAAACCTTTCCGGATACTCTTTGCTGAAAATATCTCTATCGCAAGAAACAAACCCTGTTATGAATTTTTCATGGCATCGTCGTTTGAAGCGATTGGAGAATGACGCATCGCAAGTTACTGATTTTATTTGGGATATGCAATATCTGTTGATTCAATCTGTCAAGGAGATATGGACTATCTAAATACAATTGATATTATCGGTCCTCACTCTTGGCAGAAGCTTATATTCGCCAGACATTTCTGAAATGTTGCCATATCACAAACATTATTGTCCACAATAATATCTTTACCATATAAATACCCCAGAAAGTAATTGTTGAATACGGGTACTCCGTCAACGAGAACAGGAGAACCTCATTGATTGCCAATATTCCAAGACAAAATATTCCAATGCTGATTTTCGCCATCCGCTCCAACACTCCGGAGAGATTGCCTATAAATAGGAAAATACTTGTAGTCAGCCATGCAAGCAACAATGCCGGCGAAGTCATTAACCATAATCCGACTCCCTCTTGAAACACATCTTCCACCGCACACCCATAAGCAAGCAATGGATAGACACACAGCCAAAACCCCGTATGCAAGCCAATCAACAACGCGGCACTCTTTACAATGCTGCGAAAAAATGTGGCAACAATCGTTACAAATCTTATTTCCCTCATATCTGATGATTTCTTTTTGAATGTATATACGAGGCAAAACTTTCGTAAGAACCGATTAACCTTTTTTACGTTTAAATTGCCTTTTGAACTCCTCACCGTTTTCAAACCGGTAATATATCAGACCATACTTCTTCGAGATGACAAACGTAGACATTTTATTCTTAACTTCCTGAACCCAAAAATCTGAATATTCTGAATTGGTTGAATCCGCAATAATGCAATCATGATACAGCACTGAGTCCATCATAAAATCCCTTGTTTGCAATGGCCTATACATATCCCCCTCATAGTCAGAATACAACCTGTTCAAATCGAACCTAGCCCAAAGCCCATCCTTATTTATCAACCGCTTAACCGCTAAACCGCCGGTAAAGACAGTGTCATTTTGACGAATTTCAAAATCATATCCGGCATTCGCCTCATAATCACCGGCACCGGCTTCTGTAAATTTAAACCTATTTGTAGAATTATAAATATTAACTCCATCATACGACAACTTTGCCGTATTTCCCAAATTCGACAAAAATGTTGGTGCCGGATAGTGACTGTAGCACTGAATCCAGCCCAGATCCTCCTGAGAAAGATGTGTCATCCTGAAATAGACACAATTAGACAAACAAAGACAGACGAGGATAAATATCATAATCACATGTCTCATAAACCAACTTTTTCAGAGAATAATTACATATTAGAGTTAAGCATTAACGCTCCTGCAAGATAGGAGCCTCATATTTCCGAAGTTCACTCAATACATACTTTTCAAAAACATATTCTATCTCGGTTTTCTCCTTTTTAGGTATATCTTTCATACGCCTGTAACCTCGAAATGCTTTTTTATCGTAGGTCACACCAAGTAGCATGTAATTAGTTGGCCCCCTTTCGCGCATGTCGACAACTGTCTGAAGAACAATTACTGTATCCCTTATGGGTACACAAAAATGATATACATACCAATATTCCAGATAAGCGTCATCTTGAGACACAATGCTGTCGTTTATTGACCGAATCACATTATATTCAGGATGCTCTTCCTTGATGGCTGTTATGCCTTCAACCAGTTGTTTGGACGACATGTCAAGGGCATATATTTCCCTTCCGCAGAAACTCCCGGCATACTCATAATCACAGCCGGCAATAACCACAAAAATGCCAAATATTAATGCAATAATTAACTTCTTCATAGACACTCTTTGCTGAAAATATCTCTATCGCAAGAAACAAACCCTGTTATGAATTTTTCATGGCATAGCCGTTTGAGGCGATTGGAGAATGGCGCATCGCAAGTTACTGATTTTATTTGGGATATGCAATTTATTCCCGGATTATTATCGCACAATCTGCCTGCAATCGCCACCATAAATCAAAAATTAACGGCCTATTTTTTGCCATCACGATAAAAACCTTTAATTTTGTGGGAAACCTACCCACGATTACTGTTTTTTCAATGGGCACATTTCTTAAAATCAAATCTTTGGGGCTGACAGCCCTCATGCTTCTGGCAGTTTCATGCTCGGGCCGACACTCTGTCGATGTAGAGCCGACGGACCCGGCCATTCTCTATATGGGCCGCATACTCGTCACCGACTCAACAGCCCCGACCTTCACCTATCCCGGCACAACCGCCATGCTCAACTTCGAGGGCAACGGCATAGCCATGGCAGCCTCGCCCGGCAGCGGACAGTTCATGGTCGAGGTCGACTCGATGGCTCCGTTCAAAATCAACTTCACCCCCTCCGATTCACTCATCACCCTCGCCGATTCACTCGCCGATGGCCCCCACTCGCTGCGCGTGACCTACGCCATCGAGGGCTACGAGAAGCACCCCGAATTCCGCGGATTCACCATCACCGGCGACAATGCCAAGCTCCTCCCCGCTCCCCAACGCCCCGGCTTGAAGATTGAATTCATCGGCAATTCCATCACCTGCGGCTACGGCACGGAAGCCGATAGCGGCGACATCCATTTCAGCTACGATACCGAGAACCATACCCTCAGCTATGCTTATCTCACCGCCCGCGCGCTTGATGCCGACTTCAACATCGTGGCCCGCTCGGGCATAGGCATGTATCGCAGCTACGGCGGTCCGCGCGAAGGCACCCCCGCCGAACGTATGCCGGTCGAATATGACCGCACCCTCATCTACAACCCCTCCCACTACTGGAACCACCGATCATTCCGCCCCGACATCATCTGCATCAACCTCGGCACCAACGACACCTCGCTGGACAACTACGACATCGAACTTTTCGAGACGGCATATAAGAAATTCCTCGCCCATCTCCACATCCTCCAGCCACAGGCCAAGATTGTATTGCTGACAGGCCCGATGCTCCACGGACAGGCCCTCGACGACGTGAAAGCCTCGCTCGACCGTCTTGCCGAAGGCAACGACAATGTCTATCGCTTCGACCTTTCCGAACAGACCGGAGAGCTGGGCTATGGCGCGGACTATCACCCCTCAGCCGCCCAGGCAGCCAAAAACGCCGGAGAGCTGACCACCTACCTCCGCACCCTCATCCCCTGACACATCATCTCCTCCATTTCTTTCCCAATCTACCACACATCCCGGAAGAATACTGTATCAAATCCTCACAGAGGATACAAAAGTACAAAAGAGCATAAGCGACAAAAGATATAAATAGAGAATCTGAAGATAACTTTCAATCTTACAGAAAACTATATATCTTTTGTCGCTTATGCCCTTTTGTGGTTCTGTATCAAAAAACGGAAATTCCGAATTATGATACAGCTCTCATATCAATTTAAAATCTTATTTCCCGGGCATTACAACCATTTCCATCATTCTTGAATCGACAGACAATACCACCTTATCAGAGGTAAGGCTTATGACTTTATATTCCATGTCATCATCCATCATATTCAGAACCAAAGTTTTTGTACTTGACTCATACCGGAAAGAACCACCCATAGCACTGCCCTGCACACTTGAACTCCAGATGCCTTTGGAATCAAAATAGTATGTCCAGGGATAAGCGGGACGATTGTCAAGCGTCGCTATGCCAACCATTGTCCAAGTCTTGTCATAAAGCAAGGATATGTCACCGACTGTAAAAGGTTCCTTTGTGATTCTGGTCAGCAGGAAAGGAGCCTTGACGGCCTCGCTGTTATCCCAAAGCATGATTATATCGTCTGTCACCTTCCTTACGCTCACACTGCCACCCTCGGATGTATCAAGAATACCCTTCTCTGCATCGTAACTGTATGTTCCGGGTTCAAAGTGTTCGCCGTCAGCCATAAACCACTTCATATACCCTTCTGAGTTGAACCCATACATCGCACGGCCTGCGACGCCCCAATCACCGATAAGTGTGGATAGAGGACATGGAGCATAATCAGTATCGGGAACGCTCGGATCCACCGCTCCTTCCTTCACAAGTGTCATCCTTTCGCCCTCCGAATCAATTATGACAAGCAAACCGTCGCTCAGTTCCACAATCTGCCAACGCTCTTTTTCACCCATACAATTAATCACCACGCTATGCTCGGATGCATTATAGGTGTAGGAGAATTTCAACGTCATTCTCCCTGAGCGGGATGATAAGCCGGACACAGTTCTCGCACTCATATCCTCATCATCAAAGTCACCCGAGATATAGCCGGTACCGTCAGCATTGAATGTGTACTGCATACCATAGAGGTTCCATGTGCCGATAAGCTCCTGAGGCACATCAAACTTCTTGTCATCATCATCGTCACTACTACAGGACGACACGGCCAAAGTCATGAACAAAGCAATAAATATTGCTACAAACTGATTCAGTTTACTGGTTTTCATCATTCTATTAAATTATTAATTATCTAAGATTTAGCGTCATAAGCCAACATAAACGAACAAGAACATAATTGTTTGCAAATATAGGTAAACTGCTCAAATTACCCCCCCCCGATTTGTTAATATTAGTTAACACAACCGTTAAATCCGTAAGATTCAAGCATCCGGAATTATAATCAGTCCGACAGCCGTTGCCCTATCCACCCTTCTTGAATTGATATGAACCAAAAATTAACCGTCTATTTTTTGCGGTCACAATAAAAACTTTTAATTTTGTGGAGAAGCTAACTATCACAGTTTCCATGGGCATCCGTGTCATATATTTCCATCACGACCAAACCCATTATCAACTCTCTCCACTTAAACGACACTCAATACTGAACACAAGTGGATAATAAAGATTTCTCAAACCTCCTTGCCGAGCGCATACTCATCCTTGACGGTGCCACCGGCACCATGATACAGTCCTACGGTCTCACCGAGGCAGACTTCCGCGGGAGTCGCTTCAGTGACAGCCTCTGCGACCTGCGCGGAAACAATGACCTGCTCGTACTCACCCGCCCCGACATAATCCGGGAGATAGCCGAAAGATATATCGACGCGGGAGCCGACATAATCTCTACCGACACCTTCAACGCCAACGCCATCTCAATGGCCGACTACGGGATGGAGGGCCTCGTCGGAGAAATCAACCGCGAGGCCGCCAGACTGCTGCGGGAACTCGCCGACAGCCGCTCGGCAGAACTCGGCCGCCCCATACTGGTAGCCGGTTCGGTAGGGCCGACCAACAAGACCGCCTCGATGAGCCCCGATGTCAACGATCCCGCCTTCCGTGCCGTGACATTCGATGACCTTTTCAATGCCTACCGCGAACAGACAGTCGCACTTATCGAGGGGGGCGTTGACCTCCTGCTCTTCGAAACCGTCTTCGACACCCTCAACCTCAAAGCCGGACTCGACGCTGCCCGTCAGGCCATGGACGATTGCGGGAAAAGATGTCCTGTAATGGTGTCGGTGACCATCTCCGGTCCTGACGGCCGCACCTTCTCAGGCCAGACACTCAAAGCATTCCTCGCCTCCATCGGCCATGCCGACATTGCCACCGTCGGCATCAACTGCTCGTTCGGAGCCGCTGACATGCTCCCCCATGTCGCCGAACTCGTCCGCATCTCCCCCATGCCGGTCAGTTGCCATCCCAATGCCGGACTCCCCAACGCAATGGGTGAATATGAGGAAACACCGGAGACAATGGCCCTCCACATCCGCGAATATCTCTCGCAAGGCTTGCTCAACATAGTCGGCGGCTGCTGCGGCACCACCCCCGCCCATATCGCAGCCATAGCTGCTGAGGCCAAATGCCATTCCCCCCGTCCCCTGCCCGAAATTCCGGCTGCCATGCACCTTTCAGGCCTCGAACCGGTCGACATCCGACCAGACTCGCTCTTCGTCAACGTCGGTGAGCGCTGCAATGTGGCCGGGTCGCGCAAGTTCCTGCGCCTCATCAAGGAGGGAAAACTCGACGAAGCCTTGACCATCGCGCGCAAGCAGGTGGAGGACGGTGCACAGATTATCGACATCAATATGGACGACGGCATGATGGATGCCCGCAAGGAGATGTGTGGCTTCCTCAACCTCATCGCCTCCGAGCCAGACATAGCGCGTGTACCGGTCATGATCGACTCATCGAAATGGGAGGTAATCGAAGCCGCGCTGAAATGCGTGCAGGGAAAGCCGATAGTCAACTCCATATCGCTCAAGGAGGGTGAGCAACCTTTCCTCGAACATGCACGGCGCATCATGCAGCTCGGAGCGGCCACTGTCGTCATGGCCTTCGACGAAACCGGTCAGGCCGACACATTCGAACGCAAGACCGAAGTCTGCGCCCGCGCCTATCGTCTGCTGACCGAAGGCCTCGATTTCAACCCCGAAGACATCATCTTCGACCCCAACATCCTCGCCATAGCAACCGGAATGAAGGAACATGACCGCTACGGACTCGACTTCATCCGCGCTGTCAGGTGGATAAAGGAGAATCTGCCGGGCGCAAAGGTGAGCGGAGGTGTCAGCAACCTCTCCTTCTCCTTCCGTGGCAACAACTATCTCCGCGAGGCCATGCACGCCGTCTTCCTCTATCATGCAATCGCCGCAGGAATGGATATGGCGATTGTCAACCCCTCCTCGGCTGTCACCTACGAGGACATCGAGCCGGAACTGCGTTCGCTGTTGGAGGACGTCGTGCTCTACCGGCGCGAGGAGGCTGCGGAGGAACTGATCGAACACGCCCAGCAGATGCTGCGCGAGAAGGAATCCGCCTCGCAGTCCGGCACAGCAACCGCTGCCAAAGAGGAGGAATGGCACAAACTCACGGTTGAGGAGCGCCTGACCCATGCGCTTGTCAAGGGTATCTATGACCATCTCGACAGCGACCTTGCCGAGGCTCTTGAAAAGTATCCGGACCCCGTCAGTATCATCGACGGCCCTCTGATGGAGGGAATGAACCGCGTCGGGCGACTCTTCGGCGAAGGGAAGATGTTTCTGCCGCAGGTCGTGAAGACCGCCCGCACGATGAAACGCGCCGTCAGCATCCTCACCCCTGCCATCGAGGCGCGGAAAGATTCACGCGAGGCCGCAAAAGCCGGAAAAGTGATATTCGCGACGGTTAAGGGTGATGTCCACGACATCGGAAAGAATATAGTCTCGATTGTCCTCGCCTGCAACAACTACGAGGTCATCGACCTCGGCGTGATGGTTCCGGCGGAGAAAATCGTCAGCACAGCCATAGCCGAGAAACCTGACCTCGTGTGTCTCTCCGGCCTCATCACCCCCTCGCTTGAGGAGATGGCCCATGTGGTCGAACTGATGGAAAAGAGCGGACTCGACATCCCGGTGATGGTCGGAGGTGCCACAACATCGCGCATCCACACAGCCGTGAAAATAGCACCCTGCTATTCCGCACCGGTCATCCATGTTCCCGACGCATCGCAAAACCCTCTCATCGCCGCCCGTCTACTCAACTCGTCTACACGCGAGGACTACATCCGTGCACTCCGCGACGAATATTCCACCCTGCGCCAACGCGAACAGCTCCGCAACACGCCCAAAATTCCTCTCGAAGAGGCGCGCAAGCGCTCAATCCGCCACTCACTGCAACAGCATAATCCCGTGGAGCCTGCGGTCAAGGGGCGCACTGTGATGGATATTCCCTTGTCGGAAGTGCTGCCATTCATCAACTGGCGCTTCTTCTGCAACGCATGGAAGATGCCGGGCGACTTCTCATCGGTCACCACACTCCATGACTGCCCCTCCTGCCGCCGCGCATGGATAGAGAAGCATTGCCACGGCGACGTGCAGAAGGGTGAGGAGGTGTTGAAGCTCTATGACGATGCTTCAGCTCTCCTGCGCGAACTCCAACGCGATGGGACGGTCTGCAAAGCTGTCGTCACCCTGACCGAAGCATATCCCGAAGGTGACGACATCATCATATCGACCGCAGAAGCGAAAGAGGGTGAAAGCTCCACGGTGCGTATCCCGACCCTGCGGTCGCAGACTCCCGAAAAGGATGCTCCGACACGCTCACTTGCCGACTACATCCTTCTGGAGAATGACCACATCGGCGCTTTTGCCGTCACAGTCGACCTCTCGAAACAGCGCGAACGCTTCGATGCGGAGGGTGACAGCTATCGCTCCCTACTCGTCCAGAGCATCGGTCACCGCATCGCCGAAGCAGCCTCAGAGTATCTGCACTCGAAAGTGCGCCGTGAGCTTTGGGGCTATGCAAAGGATGAATCCCTGACCATCCACGAACTGTTCCAAGGCCGTTACAGCGGCATACGCCCGGCTGTCGGCTATCCCTCCCTGCCCGACCAGAAACTCACCCACGAACTCGCCCCCCTCCTCCGCTTCGAAGAAATCGGCGTGAGCCTTACCGAAAATGGAGCTATGGAACCCTCGGCAACTGTATGTGGCCTCTACATAGCCCATCCGGAAGCCTCCTATTTCCTCATCGGCCCGGTCGGCGAGGACCAGATGGCCGACTATGCCCTGCGCCGGAAGTTACCGATAGAGGAAATCCGCAAACTCCTCGCGCATAATTGAGGCCTATATGCTACATAGATAATTCATAGGGAAATACAGATACATTAGAAAATAGCCACCCTCACTTGGCATACGCGCTACAGCGCGTCCCTACAAAGCATCCAGCATGGCTATTATCTATACTCTATACTTTACCCTCTATACTGAAAAAATCTCTATACTGAAAATTCTATACTCTATACTTTAACCTCTATACTCTCAATTACCATGCTAATCAAGACCTACGGTGCAGCAGTGCAAGGCATTGACGCTCTCATCATCACCATCGAGACCGTATCGGAAAACGGTGTGCAGTTCTCGCTTGTCGGGATGGCAGATACAGCCGTCAAGGAGAGCTATCAGAGAGTGGTTTCCGCGATAAGCCAGTCGGGCTACAAATGGCCCCGTCGGCGCACGGTCGTCAACCTCTCCCCAGCCGATGTGCGCAAGGAGGGAGCCGCCTACGACTTGCCCATCGCCATAGGTATATTGGCCGCATGTGAGCAGATAAGTCCGTCGATTCCGCTCGACTCCTTCATGATAATGGGCGAACTCTCGCTCGACGGCTCCATCCTGCCGATAAAGGGTGTATTGCCTATGGCCATAAAGGCACGGGAAATGGGATTCAAGGGGATGATAGTGCCTGTGGCCAACGCAACGGAGGCCGCAGTGGTCAACAATCTGGAGGTCTACGGCATGTCGACACTCCGCGAGGTGATTGAATTTGCGACAGGAAAGAGCGTACCGACACCGGTCGTGGTCAACACACGGGAGGAATTCGCCCGCGCATCGGCCATTTTCGACTGCGATTTCTCGGAGGTGAAGGGTCAGGAATTGGTCAAGAGGGCCTTCGAGGTGGCATGTGCAGGAGGCCATAACATTCTTATGGTCGGCCCTCCCGGAGCGGGCAAGTCCATGATGGCCAAGCGTCTGCCGACCATACTTCCGCCACTTACCCTCGCCGAGGCACTTGAAACAACAAAGATTCACTCCGTGGCAGGAAAATTGCGCAGCGGTTCACGGTTGATGACCTCACGGCCTTATCGTGCGCCACACCACACCATATCGCCCGTGGCACTCGTGGGAGGTGGTGCAAATCCTGCGCCCGGCGAGATTTCACTTGCCCACAACGGTGTGCTTTTCCTTGATGAATTTCCGGAATTTTCGCGCCAGGTGCTCGAAGTGATGCGTCAACCGCTCGAAGACCGCCACATCACCATTGCCCGCGCGAAATATACCATCGACTATCCCGCCGGATTCATGCTCGTGGCCTCGATGAATCCCTGTCCCTGCGGTTACTACAACCACCCGACCAAGGAGTGCATCTGTTCACCCGGAGCGGTGCAGAAGTATCTCAACAAAATCAGCGGCCCGCTTCTCGACCGCATAGACCTGCAGGTGGAAATCTATCCAGTGGCGTTCGACGAACTGTCGTCGAAACGCGAGGGGGAGAAGAGCGCGGTGATGAAACGCCGTGTAGTCGTGGCGCGTGAGATACAGGCCTTGCGCTTCGCCGGAGAGCGAGGCATCCACTCCAATGCGCAGATGAATTCGCGCCTTCTCCGCACCCATGCAGCCATTGACCGTGAGGGCCTCGAAACCTTGCGTGAGGCCATGACGCGGCTCGACATGAGTGCCCGCGCCTACGACCGCATCCTCAAAGTGGCCCGCACCATCGCAGACCTTGAACAGGCAAGCTCCCTCATCGCCACAGCCGACCAAACCGGCACCACCTTGTCGGCCGACGCTCTCCGTGCTGCCGTCAACACCCCCATCCTCCCACATCATCTCCACGAAGCCCTCTCCTACCGCAACCTCGACCGTGGCAACTGGGGCAAGACCGTGGACAAAGCACCGTTTTGAATGTGGGATAAATGGCTAAATGGGCCGGAGGATTTGAAAAACAACCTGCGCGGATGGGGTTATGTGTTGTTATGAATGTCCGCGCGGCTGTGTCAAAATGCCCGGCGCTAATGGGTTGAAATTGCCCGGTGCGGATGGGTTGAAATGCCCTGCGCCGATGGGTTGAAAATGCCCGGCGCCAATGGGTTGAAAATGCACGGCGCCGATGGGTGGGAAATGCCCGGTGCCGATGGGTTGAAAATGCCCTGCGCAAAATATATTGAAAATGCCCGGTGCCGATGGGTTGAAATGCCCGGCATTGATGGGTTGAAAATGCACGGCGCCGATGGATTGAAAATGCACGGCGCGGATGGGTTGAAAATGCCCGGCGCCGATGGGTTGAAATGCACGGCATTGATGGGTTGAAATGCACGGCGGGGATGGGTTGTAGGGACGCTTTTCAAAGCGTCCGCAAATAAATATTGGTATTCATTGTCGCGGATGGTTTTTGCATTGGATGGTTTTCTTTTTCGGGATGTATTCATTTTGCGGACGCTTTGAAAAGCGTCCCTACCGGGCGGTAAATGGATATTTGTTGGTTGGGAATTCGGTGATTGGGCTTTTGGAAATTGGGTTATTTGTTAAAATTAGTGAATTTATATTTTAAAAATCGTATGTTATAAAACATATTTATAAAACATTTTGTACCTTTGCGGTGTTTCTTAAGAGAAAGAGATAATTTTTTAGGTTCTATTCAATTTTTTATATTTTAGGTTCTATTTAATTCTTTATCATTATGAACAACATCATCAAAAAAGCTGCCAACGCATTCCGCACCGCAAGCTATTGCATCGCAAGAGCCGAACTCTATCTTAATGAGGTAAAGAATGCTCAGGAGAAGTAAGTTTCTTTTCCAAATCCCCAACGCTGCGTTCCTTTTAGACAAAGGGGCGTTTTTTGTTTTTATAGGGGTGGTGTGGGATGTTTTCAGGGAGGATGATTGATGTTGCGGACGCTTTGAAAAGCGTCCCTACCGTAGTTGTATTTATTAGGGATGCGGTCGGGAGGGGCCGTTAATTCACTCCAAATTTGTTGACTTATCGGAATTATCGTACTTTTGTGTTGGATGAATGTCATGCTCTCCCCAAATAATGTCCATTCCCAAATAATGTCTATCATAAACAATCATGCAAATGCACCAACAAATGCCAATTGATACCGACCGACGGATACCTGCCGGGCAGGGGTGGCTTGCGCTTTCGCCGGTCATCGTGTTCCTGCTGCTCTATGTGGCCGTTTCAATCATACTCGACGATTTCTACAAGATGCCGATAGCCGTGGCGCTTGTAGCGGCTTCGATGTGGGCGGTGGCTATCTATCGCGGACGGCCTCTGATGGAACGCATCGAGACCTTCTCCCGCGCTGCCGGACACTTCAACATCCTCTACATGATATGGGTCTTCGTGCTTGCCGGGGCCTTTGCGAGTGTGGCAAAAGAAATAGGGGCTATTGACGCGACCGTCAATCTGACCCTCCGCTTCTTCCCTCCGGAATTCGTGATTCCAACCCTCTTCTTCGCAGCATGTTTCATATCCCTGTCGGTCGGCACATCGGTAGGCACGGTTGTGGCCCTCACGCCTCTCGCTGTTGAAATCGCACAGATAGCCGACGCCAACACTGCCTTCTATGTGGCGGTCGTGCTCGGAGGCGCCTTCTTCGGCGATAACCTTTCGTTCATATCCGACACGACAATAGCGGCCACGCGCTCACAGGGATGCAACATGGCCGACAAATTCAAAGCCAACCTCTGGATAGCGCTTCCGGCCGCGCTCATCACATTGGGGGCATATATCATCATGGGTCAGGACACCCCGCCGATTGTCCTCGCCCGGGAGAGTGACTACTTCCTCATCCTCCCCTATATAGTCGTGCTCGCCACTGCCATTGCAGGAATCAACGTGACTATAGTCCTCTCGCTCGGCATACTCACCGCCATCATCATGGGAGTCATCAACGGTGTAAGCCTCATTGACATGGCCTCATTCGCAGGCTCCGGTATCGACGGGATGGGCGACCTCATCATCATCACCCTCCTCGCCGCCGGAATGCTCGGACTCATCAAGGCTGCAGGGGGCATACAGTTCCTCCTGCAAGGACTGACCTCACGCATCTCGGGCCGACGGGGCGCACAGGCAATACTTGCACTGCTCGTGGGCATCGTGAACCTCTGCACGGCCAACAACACCGTGGCAATCATCACCGTTGGAGGAATCTCACGCGACATTGCCGAACGCTACGGAATCGATCCCCGCAAGAGCGCCTCGCTGCTCGACTCGGCCTCATGCGTGGTGCAATGCCTGATACCATACGGGGCACAGACCCTTCTGGCCACATCGCTCGCCGGCATCTCTCCGGCGGCTCCCTTCCCCTACCTCTACTATCCCTGGGCACTCGCAGCGATGATAGCACTCTCCATCATCTTCCTCTTCCCCCGCAGGCTGAACTGACAACTCAAAACTAACAACTCAAAACTCCCAACTCAAAACTAACAACTCAAAACTCCCAACCCCATCCCCCCGCGATAAATCTAACAACTCAAAACTAACAACTCAAAACTAAAAAAACTCCCCGTGTCACGCAACCTTCTCGCCCGCTACATCTGGCTGATAGATACCATACGCCGCTACGGCTCCATAACCCGCGAAAAGCTCAACGAGCTGTGGATGCAATCGCCCTATTCCGAGGGCGACCCACTCCCGAGGCGCACCTTCTACAACTACAGGGGAGCCATCGAGGAACTGTTCAACATCAACATCGAGTGCAATCCGACCACCTACGAATACTACATCGACTCCGGCGACTCCCATCAGGCAAGTGTCACCGACTGGCTGCTCAACTCAGCCGCGATGAGCAACGTGCTCTCCTCCGTGAAAGATGTCTCCGACTCCATCTTCCTTGAGGATGTCCCATCCGCGCGCCTGTATCTCTCGCAGGTCATTTCAGCCTTGCGTGAACGCCGGCCCCTCCACTTCACCTACCGGCCATACACACGCGTCAATCCCACACGCGACGTGGTCATCGAGCCTTACTTCCTGAAAATCTTCCGCCAGCGATGGTATGTCACCGGACTCAACACACGCGACGGAATCATCAAGACCTACGCACTTGACCGCATGGAGGACGTGATTATCGGCAGTGAGACCTTCACGATCGACCCTGATTTCAACGCCGAGAAATTCGTCAGCGACTCCTTCGGGATAGTCTTCACACAGGCCGAGCCACACGCCGTGGTCATCCGTGCCACCGCACGCCGGGCCAAGTATCTCCGCGCCCTTCCGCTCCACCATTCACAGCGCGAGGAGATTCACGACTCATTTTCCGACTTCCACTACCGTCTGCGTCTCACCCCCGACTTCGTCCAGGAACTGCTCTCGCTCGGTGCGGATGTGAAGGTAATCTCGCCCCCCGAACTCCGCGCGATGGTCACCGACGGTCTGCGCAACGCCCTTGCTCAATACGAGAACGCAACCGACAACTGACCGAATCCCGGAAGGGGGAGGGGGTAAAATTCATTCACAAACGTATCTTTTTCTGCAAAGATACGTTCACAAATCGCTCAAAAAGGTGCGATAATGCAAAATCCGTTGCATAAACGATTTATTATTGGTAAGTTTGCAGTAAACCAAAGGGGCGGAAATGACCTCTACCGCTACTCTTCCGGCCCCGGAATCCATCCCCTGCATCATCACAATTTACCATCTTAAATCATGAAAAAGATTTTGCTAAAAGGTCCGTTCATCGCAGCGACAATGCTGATGACCGGAACCGCCCTGACCGCATCCGCGGCAAACGAGGCGACCGTCACTCCGCGCTTCGACGCAATCGACTCCACCCTTACCATCCCCGCTGAAATCTACGGCCAGTTCGCCGAACATCTCGGCACCTGCATCTACGGAGGCCTGTGGGTAGGCCTGGATTCTCCGATAGCCAACACATCCGGCTACCGCAACGACGTGTTGGGTGCATTGAAGGAACTGAAAGTCCCCGTGTTGCGCTGGCCCGGCGGATGTTTCGCCGATGAATATCACTGGACCGACGGCATCGGCCCCAAAGAGAACCGCCCCGTGATGGTCAACACCAACTGGGGTGGAACCATCGAGGACAACAGCTTCGGAACACACGAATTCTTCAACCTCTGCGAACTCCTCGAATGTGAACCCTATCTGAGCGGAAACGTCGGCAGCGGAACTGTTGAGGAACTTGCAAAATGGGTGGAATATATCACCGCCGAGGATGGCCCGATGGCCAAACAGCGCAAGGCAAACGGCCGCGAGAAACCCTGGAAACTGAAATATCTCGGTGTCGGAAACGAGAGCTGGGGCTGCGGCGGAAACTTCACTCCCGAAGCATACAGCAACGAGTATCGCCGATATCAGACATATTGCCGCAACTTCAACGGCAACAAGCTCTACAAAATCGCATCAGGCGCAAGCGACTATGACTATAACTGGACCAAGGTCCTGATGAAGAACGCCAACCGCCAGATGGACGGCCTCTCGCTCCACTACTACACCGTGGCTGGCTGGAACGGAAGCAAGGGCGCGGCCACAAAGTTCAGCGACGATGATTTCTACTGGACAATGGGCAAATGTCTGGAAATAGAGGATGTCATCAACCGCCACGATTCAATCATGGGTGTCTATGACCCCAAGAAGCGCATCGGACTGATTGTCGACGAATGGGGAACATGGTGGGACGAGGAGCCGGGTACCGTCAGAGGCCACCTCTACCAGCAGAACACTATGAGAGATGCTCTTGTGGCCGCGTTGAGCCTCAACGTGTTCCACCGCCACACCGACCGCATCAAGATGGCCAACATCGCCCAGATTGCCAACGTGCTTCAGTCGATGATTCTTACAAAGGATGATCAGATGGTACTGACCCCGACATATTATGTGTTCAAGATGTACACTCCGCATCAGAATGCAACCGTCATTCCCCTCGACATCAAGACCGACATACGCAAGGTGAGAGGCGACCGCAACGTCCCGACCGTCAGCGCCACAGCATCCACAAAGGATGGTGAAATCAACATCACACTGACCAATATCGATCTCAACGAACCGGTGGAGGTCAACATACCTCTCGCCGATGTGAAAACCGGAAAGGTCAAAGGGGAAATCCTGACAGCCGCGAATATCGACGATTTCAATGACTTCGGTCAGGCAGAGAAAATAAGCATCCGTCCCTTTGACGGAGCCAAGATGTCTAAAGGCTCTCTCCGGGTGAAGCTACCGGCAAAATCCATCGTCAACCTCACTCTCCGGAAATGACAGTGGATAGAAATCCGTAAAATAGCTGATAAAGGTACATAAGGACATAAGGCCAGAAGATACAAAAGATTAATTTTCAAGTAGATTATGCTATAAAATATTTATATCATAATTTATACTACTGTCACTATCATATAACAAATTTGTCAGATTGCTTCAAGTTAATGCAGAACGCGTTATAGGGACTATCATATAACAAATTTGTTATATCGCTTCAAGCTAATGCGGTACGTGTTATAGGGACTTTTGTATTATTTACTCGAAATTAATCTTTTGTATCTTCTGGCCTTATGCCCTTCTGTACCTTTCTCATAGATTTACGAATTTTTCGCAGCTAACCAATTACCATCCGGAGCTGGGTGTCCGCAGGACACCGATTTACTCGTAACCCCGTACATCGGAGCGCAGCGTAGATGTGCGGGGAGTGCTGGAGTGATTATAATATCGTGTCCGGTAGGACACGGATTTACGGAGTGGTGGAGCTTTTTTTGCGAGGGTTGTTTTTTTTACTGCGCGGTATTGTAATGCTTTGTGTTTTCCCATCCTGTGTTGTAAATCGATGTCCTGTCGGACATCTTTTTCTTGTTACTGTTTCTGTCCCCGCACATCTACGCTGCGCTCCGATGTACGGGGTTACGAGTAAATCAGTGTCCTGCGGACACTCAGGGCCGGATCGCAGCTAACCAATTGCCATCCGGAACTCCTCATCGCCACGAGGCGAGGAGGAAAGATTTAAACTATATTTTGCACCGGAAGGACAACGGACAATAAAATAAGAAGAAACCGAAGTCGGCAAGATAATAACAATGCCGGCTTCGGTTTCTTTTTATTTTCTATGCCCCTCGCTACCCGGGGGCTATGATTTCCGGAAGGATTCAACCCGGAAATCAAGGGTAATCACTGCTGGGTGGAAGGATTGTTTGTCTCGTAAAGGAGATAACGGAGAGTGGCGCGGACTGAGTATTTGCCAAGGTCGCCGAGGTTGCAGTCAAACGAGATTGAAGCACCTGTGCGGAGCACACCGTTGACACGGATATTGCTGATAGTGCAGTCGGGAAGAGGCTTGGCGGTTGTTGACTCAACGACATTGGGGCTGTAAAGATCCTTCACATCGTCAGCATCGGTCGAGATGACATATCCGTCGTTGGTAAGCACGATGGGAAGCTCGCGGGCGGCAAAGTCATAGCGTGTCATGTTCTTGGAGTACTTGCCACCGAATACAGCGAGAATTGCGGTCATCTTCTCAGGGTTGATGAGAACCTTATAGGATGTCTCCTTGTCGTTGGTCACAGAGTAGAAAGTCTCTGTGGCATCGGGAGTGAGATTTGTAGCGGAGATGGAACCGTAGTAGGTCGACAGCATCGGATAGGTGGTCACCTTGTAGCGGTCATCGACAGTGAAGTTGACATTATAGACCGAAAGGAAAGGATAGGAACGGAAGTTGAAATCCTCGATGAGCATTGACGAGGTCTGGCCTACGGGCGAGAGTGTAGTGGCCGAGGCTGTGTAGAAGCCGTCGTTGGTGTCGAGTTTGAAAGGCATGTCGGGAAGACGCATACTAAGACCATTGCCTGCGGCGAGCTTCAGATTTGACATCTCGATCTTGAGCAACTGGGTCGACATGTTGAACTCAAAGCTGTAGGCCGGATTCAGACCGATGTAGGTCTCCTCGGTTTCCATGTCAACCACACGGTTGAAGCAGTTGCTGGGACCGTAGTTGAAAGTGTATTTCTGATCATTGCTACCGGAACCGAGGCAGGAGGTCAGAGAGAGGGTGGCGGCAGCAAGGACGCCGAATGAAAGAAGGTATTTCTTCATAGTGCTGGTTGATTTATTTTCTTTTTGGGTTGTTTTCAGGGTTAATGATGCTATTGTCGGGATAGATGTGTCGATGTTTAGGCCCGATTTTTATATCAACGTAGGCAATAGGACGATTATTATAAGCCTTTAGCAGCCTCTCAGTTAAAAAACTAAAAAACTCAATCCTACTGTTGCTTAGAGCGATTGGAAATCGAGACGCAGTGTCACTCCACCGCGAACCGGAAGACCGCGCTGGAAGAAGCTGTTGGACATTGACTCGTAGCGGAAAGTTGAGAAACGGGTGTCGGTCAGGTTCTTGCCCCAGAGGTCAACCGATCCACACGGAAGGTCGAAGCGCAGATTTGCACCCAGCTCGGCATAGAATGGCTGCTTGTAGGTGTTGGCCTCGTCCCAGTAGATGGAACCCGTGCCGCGCATGTCGGCTGTGAGGCTGATGCCTTTGACGATGCGGTTGTCGAGGGGATGGCGGTAGGTGGCGGCAAGATAGAGGGTGTTGGAAGGGGCGTAAGGCACATGCTTTCCGGCATAGCTCTCCTCACCGACCTTGAAGCTGCGGAAGGTGGCGTGGGTGTAGCCGTAGGCGAGATTGAAGGCCCAGTTGCGGGTGGGATTGTAGGCGAAGGTGAACTCACCACCCATGCTGCGGGTGCGGTCAGCATTGGCCATCACGCGTCCGGTTGTGGTGCCTTTGGGGAACATGGTCAACTGCTGATCGCGGCAGTTGATGAGGAAGAGGGCGAAGGAGGAGTAGACTCGGCCGTGGTCGACACTGAAATGTCCGCCGAGTTCATAGTTCCACGACACTTCGGGGCGATATTTCACAAGCGCACCGACATTATAGTCGTTGTCACCCGAAGGACGGCCCATCATCTCGTTCATCTTGTCCTGCATCACATCCTTCAGACGCTGCTGGAGGAATTCGGAAAACATCTGGGTGTTGAATCCTCCGGCCTTGTAGCCTTTGGAAACCGAGAAGAACAGGGCAGAGTGAGGAAGATTGTAGGTGATGCTCACCTTGGGCAGGAGCTGCGTGAAATGCTGCGACAATCTGTCGGCCTCGTCAATCTCTACACCGACCGAACCGAGGGGTCGCTCTCCGCGATACATCGTGCATGATGCAGTGCTGTAGCTATGATATTTCAAGGACGTATGCTCATAGTCAAGACGCAGTCCGGCAGCGAAAGTGAAGTTGCGCCAGTCGTAGGAACTCTGATGGTAGAGAGCCACACCCTTCACCGGATTTGTGAAATCCGAGCCGAGGAACAGTTCGGGCTGGTCCCACCCGAGACGCATTCCCGCAGGAAGATGGGAATTGACATTGTGGAGAATCAGATTGTCGATACCGTCCTCCTTGAATGTGACGGGAGCACTCATGTTGGCATACTTATAGAAGCCGAACACTCCGGCAAGCCAACTGTAGCCTCCGACCGACCCGCGCATCACGACATCCTGCGTCAGACTGCGGTCGTGCTGCTTCTGGGTCAGTGTGAAATAGCTCTCAGGGAGGAAGTCCTGGTCGAGCGTGAGATTGTCGTCGACATACTGGAATCCGGTGATTGAGGCGAGGGTGAAATGGGGCGTTACCCAATTGAGGGTCAGACCGTCGGTGAAGGTTGAACGTTTATAGAAGCAAGTGTCGTTATAGTTGATTTTTTCTGTCTCCTCGAAGGCGTAGGGATAGCCGCTCTGGCGAGAATGGCCGTAGGAAGCCACATTCTCAATCAGCAGATTGTCGGCCGGTCGCCATGAGGTTTTCCATCTCAGGGAGCCGTTTTTCTCACGGTCGGCCCGCTCTCCATTATAGGTGTTGCGGAAATAGCCTCCGCGATAGGCACCGTAGGCGCTGACAGACATGCCCAATCCACGGGAAAGCAGCCCGTAGGCTGAGAGTCCGAGACGGTAGTTGTTGCCGGTCGCAGCCTCGGCCATCGCACGCACACCTTGATAGTGAAGCGGGGAAAGTGTGGTAATATTGATGAGTCCGGCAATCGTGTTGCGCCCGTAGAGCGTAGACTGCGGACCGCGCAACACCTCGATGCGCTGTATGTCCTGCATGTCGAAATCGTAGGCATCCTTGTTGAGATACGGGACATTGTCGACATTCAGTCCCACGGCAGGCTGATCGATTCTCGCACCTATACCTCTCACATAGACCGAGGCCGTCATCCTCGACCCGTATTCAGGCATATAGAAATTGGGAGCAATCTCCGAAACACCCTTCATGCCGGACACATTCAAGCGCTCCAGCTCACCCTGACGCAAAGTGGTGACAGACACCGGCTGACGCAAAAGCGAACGGGCCTGTTTGATGGATGTGACCGTGACCTCGCCTATTGCAAGGGTGTCGGGACCTTCTTTTATACGAGGAGTGGGGGGATTGGCTTCAGTGACAGCCGATGCAGAGAAGACTGCAAGGCCGAAAATCGATGTGAGTAACGCTAAAGGGCGTAGAACCATGAGAATTGGATTACGGATTTGAAAAACAGACTGCAAAGGTAGTGATTATTTTCCGAGTGGGTCATTAAATTTCCATTAAATCCCAATCACTACCGCATCCACCGCCCTTGACCGGTCCCACTTCGGAATGGACTCCACTGCTTATGGAAGAGTTTTCAACTGCTTTCGGTATAGTTTTCACTACTTTTGGGATAGTTTTCACTACCTCCGGGATAATTTTCACTGCTTTCGGGATAGTTTTCACTGCCTCCGGGATAATTTCCACTGCTTTCGGGATAGTTTCCACTGCTTTCAGAAGTGTGAGGATTGGTTTCCTACTGTAAATTACTTCTCAAAAGTCCCTATAACGCGTTCCGCATCAGCTTAGAGCAATATAACAAATTTGTTATATGATAGGCCTAATCTGCTTTCATCCTTCATCAGGAAAGGCCGGATTTACCGCTATTTAGAAGATTTAACAAATCACAAGCCGAATTCGATTGTATATATATAGAAAATGACTACCTTTGCGCCCACGAAAAAACCGGGAACAAAAATATAAACTAATATTCATATATCTAACACATTACCACCATGTATTGGACACTTGAACTGGCATCAAAACTCGAAGACGCACCCTGGCCCGCCACCAAGGAAGAACTCATAGACTATGCAATGCGCTCCGGCGCCCCCATGGAAGTCATCGAAAACCTCCAGGAAATGGAAGACGAAGGTGACACCTACGAATGCATAGAAGACATCTGGCCCGACTACCCCCAGAAAGAAGACTTCTTCTTCAACGAAGAGGAGTATTAATTGCAAAATAATAATCTAAGAACCTAATAACCAGCGACACAAGCATGAATTAAATGTTTGTATCGCTGGTGTTTTATAGTCCAACCAGATAAATAAGCTTGTATTCAAACATTCCTGGCCGGTAAGTTTGTATACGGGTTCTCTTCGGAGGATATATGTGTGAGTAATATGAAAAGACACAGCGAATATACTTCCGGCCTTGATTATAGTACTTGACTCTTAGTATTGGATTCCATCTCACTGATGGACAATGTAGCCTTCCTGATCGTAGCAGCGACGATACCGGTGTATGAGTGATATGAGAAATCTTAATTGCGGGTCAGTAGAGGTCAGAGTTGAATACTTTGTGTATTGAATGTCGTATCTCTCTTTTGATCCATGACTGATTCTTGATTCAATGTCTACCGGAATTATGAATGCCCCCCTGTCCCCCACATAGGGTTTGAATTGTGAAAGGAAAATGGAAATACCAGCCAGATCGAAGTCTCCGAAATGAAGATATCTGTTCGATATTCTTCCCAACCAATGCATTAGATCGGACGAGAATGCATATCTCGCCACAAACAATATACTCTTCTCTTCAGCGGTCAGAAAGGATTCCACCAGTTTCCGTTGCTTGCGAATATTGAGAAAATTCTCCATGTTCTCGACTCCCACTACGAGAACATCCTTCGGGACAATAAAATTTTGCCAATCAGCAATATATATGGTACTACCTTCCGGCGGTTCCAAAGAGAATGGTTTTCCGTTGAGTTGACAATCTATCTTATCGTATGCATTGATAAGGAAGCCGGGACAACTACGCTCGCTGCGTAGTTTTGAATTACCAGACAGTGCCGCCTGGTTTCCACGAGTATGCGTTCCGATAAGAAATTCGGCAGAATCAAGATCCGAGAGAGCCTCATTATATGTCGGCAGCGCAGACTTCAAAGCCTCAGGATTATTGGTCCTCAGAGATTTCTTGCTGCCGTGAACCTCAATCGAGATAAGCCCTTCATGTATCAGTGACGAAGTTAACGACTTTGGTAAAGAAGAATATGCGATCGACTTTCCTTCGATGATAACGCGCAGATTTTCAATTAGTCGGGGAGTAATCCTAATCTTCATAATGGTTTGCTTGCCTGGTTGAAAGAATGGATTGAACTATTGTACGGGCATCCTTGTCTTTAGAAAGCATATAGAGATGTCGGTAAGACAGTGGACGGTGGGCTTTGGGCGATGAATTGACAATAAAGATGTCTCGTTCGTTTGCGAAATTCAATATCCCTTGGATATTTTCGTCAGCAAGGCGTCCTATTTCGTCCATCATGCAGTGTAGTCTGAAATCGCCCGCTTGTCCTGCACGACGCTTGAATACGCTCACCAACAAAATATTCATGATTGCCTTTACCAAAATATCTGTACCTTCCGATCCTACTGCCCTTAGATTCTCAGTCCAATCAGTGGTATTGTCGTTTTCTTCGATTTTGAATTTCAAAGAGAAAGTCTGTTCAAGAGGTAGTTGAGTAAGGTCGGAGGTGCGCGTGAGAATCTCGGTCAGAGATTTTAGATACTTGATTGCATCTTTGTTGATATCGTCATGATTCTCGCCAGAGAAGAGATTAAGAGCTCCAAGTTCGTATTGGTTGGCATTCCAGAAATCCGTAATGTTTTGCAACTGCTGTATAATGGGCATCGTACTTCTGTCCAGTCTCAAGGTGATGCTCCGAATGACTCCGGCGAACGTCTTTCTGGAGAAATCATAATTAATATCGCTGACAATGCGCCGTATCTCTGATTCGCGGCTCAGCAACATGCTGAAATCGGAGGCAGCCCGTGAGAGTATATCTCGATATAAATTACTCGTAACACATTGGTATTCTTTTATTTTATCATTCACTACGAATTCCTCCAGACTGTCGGCATACCGTCGATAGCCGGCCGTCGAGTCAAAATCGAGCGGGAACTTGAAGGTATTGTTAGGCGAGAATCTCTTTTGGAATTCGTTGATCTGGCTTTTGAGTGAATCGGACAGACGGTAGATTTCTCCGGTGAGATTTTTTATTGTGTCAACTATGGGTAGACATTCCTGTTCGGTAGGTATGGAATTGGCCTCCTTCAGTTCTGGCGGACAAGCAGAAGAGTCGATGAAGTCATTGGTCTTTTGCATGGCCTCAACAGCTCGGGAGAGCGATGCTTTCAACTCTGACAGTGCAATTTTCTCCTCCGATTTTTTCAACTTGAGCTTTTGATATTTTCCGTCAAATATCTGCTTAAGAGCGGAATCTGCAGCTTCAATGTCTTTCTTTTGAGACTTGAAATCGTCTTCATGGTCAAGCAGACGTTTACAGTCATTCCGGTATGTAGCCACAATGTCTCGTTCCCTTTCGATACTGTCGATTCTGCTCTTGGCCACGCTAATCTCCTTTTGGAGAGAATCGGTCATAGTTGTGTCCACCCCAGCTCCTGATAGTTCCGCGCGCTCATCGCATTTTATCTGCGCGATTTTAACTTCGTCTTCCTCCAGACGCGCAGCTATCTCAGCCTTGTAAGCTCTTATAAGCCCGTCAAGACTGTCATGGTCATTCTGTCTTTCCGTATCTGTCGCTTTTCTGAGGGTTTTCAATTCTTTGTCGCGCTTCCCCCTGGCTTTTTCAAGGGTGGCCTGCAATTCTTCATCCTTGAGCTTCAACTCTTCTAACTCGTCTGCATATCGGGAATCAGTCTCCTTGAGCATTTCGGCTTCTTTGGCTCTGATTCCTTCAACACGCAACTCCTCTTTTCTGATACTCTGACGTTTAACTTCAATTTGACAGGGAATCAGACCGTTTTTTGCTTGTATCGCTTTAATTGACTGAAACAGATCTTTTTGCTTTTCTTGGATTTTAAGTTCCGTTGCTTCACGTGACTTGATGATTTCAGCGTGTATGGAGTTGATTTCCAACTCGAGTTCGCGGACAGTTTCCTCTATCATTGCTGGAGTACGCACCTCTTTATTGATGCTGTCAAAGTCGATGTCTATGCCGAACAGGGTATTGGTGTCCGTGTCGATAAGTTTAGGGTTAAGTGTCTGTGAATAGAGCACATTCCTTTCATCAACAACCTTGCCTATCGACATTTCCCATGATTTCACATGTTTGTCAAGCCATTCGCAGAATGATCCATTAAATTTTTCAAGCGTCCGCATTTCTTCTGTTAGCTTGGTTTTCAAGTTGTCAGCCTTGGCCGTCAGCTTGAGTTCCAGTAGTTGGAGTTCATTTTCCAATTCTTGACATTGACGGTCAACGCGGTTTTGCAGACTCTCCAGATGATTGTCATTTTGCAGTTTCTTGCGGTCCAGGTCAGCCACCTCTTTTCTTAACGATGCAATAGCGGCCAGACACTTGTCTATGTCCTGCTTCAGTGGTGAGGATTTTGACGCTTTCAACCGCTGCATCTCGAGGTGGTGGATTGCCTCTTGGTTGACACGCAGATTCTGATTGGTTTCGTCAATCAATGAGTTGAATTTCATGCGTATTCCATCCTCAGCTTTTGCCAGATTTTTCAGTCGGTCAGCTTCACGCTGGTTGAAATCTGAAGTCGCCACATTAGATTGCTCTTTGCGCAACTGCACGTACTCTTTTCTGGCATTATCAATACTGTCGATCAGCGATTTGTATTTGTCGGAGATCGACTGGTACTGCGCAAGCGCCCGCGTGAGGAGCTGCTCTTTTTGCCGGAGGTCAAGACGAAGTCCTGACAGGCTTGTCACGCGTGCGACTATCGAATCTATGTCCATCTCGGCATATTTCTTCCTTAAGGTTTTGACTTCCTTCAGCTTTTCATCAAGAGCTCCTATCTTTTTGAGATTTTTCTCATGTTCCAACCCATATTTTTCATTTAATCCGGAAATCCGGACGTCAAGATTTTTGACGGCTTCTTCTTTTCGGGTGATTTTGCTTTGAAGTACCGGCAGATCACTTTCGGTACGGTATAGGGCATAAATTAGCATTCCGCAATTCTCGCGCAGGGAGAATTCGGATGCGGTAATAGCGTGTGCAGTGTCGATTATATGGTCTGCGTCACGCCGGATCTCCACTATTCCATGCCTGTTTTTGGCGGTCCATAGCGCGAGGTCTTTCAGTTCGTCAGTGAAATTGACAAGCTTGGAACGGAAGAAATTCAAATCGATTGATATTTCTTCGTCATCGTCCGAGATGCTGTTTATGATGGTGTTTTTAATGAAAGCCGCATCGACACGTTCATTGAGAAAGACATTCTGGATGATGCGTCTTATACTCTGGTATTTTTGGCTGCGCAACAGGTAGTATTTCAACAAGTCCTTTTTCATCTTAGTGCTGCGGTAGCCATAAATGACATCCAGATACTGCGTGTATCTATCAATTATCCCGCTGAGGTCTATACCTCGGCTCTGTATGCGTTGTCTGACCGTGGCTGGGTCTGAAGCTACCATACCCAGAGAATCAACAAACCAATCTTTGTCGTAAGCTGCATCAACAAATCTGAAAGTCGCGCGATTATGGTGACGGAAGAGAACCACGCAGAACGGATGCTCATCATCTCCTCGCGAGACTTCGTAAATGATATATGATTCAGGCGTAGGAACATAATAGTCGTCAAAAGAACTTTGGTTCTGTTTTCTAAGTCCAAGTTTGTCCTTGTCGGCATTGTAGAAAAAAATGAGGGCCCGGAGCAGCGTAGTTTTACCTACACCCTGTGTGCCGGTGAAATGCACATTGCCATCGAGAGCCACTTCGCCGTATCTTATGTGGGCGCTATTGATAAAAATTATTTTATTTAGAAATCTCATCTTCGTCTTCAAAAGCTATAAGTTGAACCAAATCTTCAAGATACCGGTAGGCCGAAGTGACCGAGTATCGTTGCGTGACATCGTCGAGCAGCTCGATGAACCCTTGTTTTGTGAGTTCCTCAACCAACCGGATTGCTATCTCATCGTGACGTGTCTTGTTATCGTAAAGAAATCTTGCTTTATCCCGGAGTTCTATATCAGCATCAATCTTCACTATCAGGTCGGCCGTCATAAAAGAAAATCCGGGACCGAAGGCCGGCTCCCAAGCTTTGAGGAAGTCAAGCACATCTATCCAATGACCCATTTTCTTGAGTTTGTCGGTCAGAGCGGTTTTAGATTCACGTCGTGAAAAATGGAAGTATTGTTTCCCTTCTTCGAGAATAAAACCTATTTTCGAAAAATAAGCGGCGTAGTCCTCCCGGTTATCCTCAAGATCAATATAAATCCTGCGTATGCTCTCGTCAACGCTGTCAGCAGGGATGAAACCACCGCGGCTCAAACGCTCAAAAACTTGTTGTACATATTTCATGGCCTGTTAAAAATTAAAGGGTATTCAATATTTCCATCACACTTCCACTCGGATGTTATCAACAGTCGGTTTGGATGGTTAAGAATAATCTCGGTATAATATTCCACTTTCCGTTCCTTGGCTTGAGGTTGGGTATAGGGATATGTCACCACGAAGGTATACAGGTCTTGCGATGATGCGAAAAAAGCGTTGGCGATAACATCCGTGTCAACGAAATCCTCTACTACGAAGCCAGTGTTCATCTCGCTGTCGGTCAAGGGTACTGAAGAGACTGTCTTCTGATTATTCAGTCGCTTGATGATTTTGCGTGCCTCAGTTATTACATCCAGACCATCATCGGTGTTGCGGAGAAAATCAAGAGATATTTTTGTTGAATAGTAGGATGTGGTCTCCAATATCTGATGGTGAATCTCTTGGAGTACATCGCGGATGTTGGTGGTTCGCTCCCATGTGAGTTGGTCTTTAAGATATTTCAGTTTTCGAATCCTCTTCACCAGTCTGTTATGCGCGTCAATCTGATGAAGATAGTCCCTGATGGTACGTTCGAGTTCAATCAAGGAATGGAAGATATCCTTAAACTGAATTCTCACGTCTGTCGTCAGACGGGAGATTCTATTGTCCGTCGAGAGTACATCAAGTGTATCCTTACGTTCGTCGATAAGCCTTTCGGTACTTCTGATCAGATTCGCGATGCTTTCAAGAGTCGCGAGGTTATTCTCGAGCTTCTGACGCTTTATTTCGTAATTACGCTCCTGACGGTAGGTATCGTTAATCACGCGTTTCAACTCGATTGTCTTATTGGCAGCTTGGGTGGCGATGTTGCGTAGCGAGCGCCTGATGCGTCGCACATACTTATCCTGATTCTCTTTATGGTCGCGCTCCTTAAGATAGAAATCAATATTTTCTTTGAGTGAGCGGACGTTCTCCTCAACCGACGAGCTTGTTATGTCTTCATTAAGCCGAAACACTTCCTCAAAGAAATGTTGATAGTTCTCTTCGAGTTCTATGAGATTATCCTCATAACGTATTACCCCGTAATCGATGAGAAGGCTGAGATTTTTTTCACTGTCAACAAACTCCAAAGCGTCTTCGTAGGTAACGTCAAACCTCAATCGCGCCTGAAACAGTTCACGTAGAAGTTTGCGCTCTGAATACAAACGTTTGAGCAATTCATCAATATTAGGAAAGATTTTCATAAATAAGATGCATTACGGTTCGAATATATCATCAAGGGTAATGACCGAATTGATTTCCAATGACTGAGGATTCCTCACCAACCCGGAAGACGCCACCATTGTGAGCTGAACTCCTTTCTTCGGAGCGACATCCTGCTGATAACGGCTTCTGCGAAGATTCATTTCAGCCAAATAGAATGGAGTGATGGCAAAGGGACTGTTGGTGAATTTCATTTCACAGATATTGACAATGCCGTCAGCACGGTCGATTATCATGTCAATCTGCATAGCCGGATATGAGTCGTTTTCGGGAACACTCCATGCAAAGTATTCGCAATAAACACCCCCTATGCCAAGTGCTTTTTGAATCTGAGAAATATGGCGGTAACATACTCTCTCAAAAGCCAAACCTCGCCAGGAGTTTATGGCACCAGTGTTCTGATGTGTGCTCCAATAGTTGGCCTTGGCATTTTTTTTCAAAACAAAGTCATGATAAAACAAGGTGAAATTGTCGGCTAACTTAAATAAAACTCCTCGTTTCCTTTTTGTCGGTTGTGCCATCTCTATGATAAAGCCAGATAATCTCAGATTGGTAAGTATCTCGGTGAATTTTGCTGACATCCCGATTCCGGATTTTTCAGATATCTCTTTAGCCGTCATTCCTCCTTTCTTTCCCATGAGCGTTTTCACAATGGATTCATATCTTTCCGGAGAATTGAACATGGATTTAAATAGCGCGTGATATTCAATTTTCATGGGTGCCTTTTCCGAAAAAAACAGTGAGTCAATATTGGCAGACAAACTTTTTACCGGGTCTATCAATGTCCAATAATATGGTACTCCCCCGAAAATCATATATGCCTCGGCAATAAGATTTCTGGTCCAATTGAATTTGTGAATATTGCAGAATTCTTCGCATTCGTTTAATGTAAAAGGTGTAAGTTCAATCTGGCGGGTTACGCGATTATACAGCCCACCTTTACTACTGAACACCTTCTTTATCATCCACGAAGTTGCACTTCCGCAGATTATTAGGAGTATATCTTTAGTCCATGCTGCCCAATCATTCCAAAAATGGCCCAGCGCCTTTACAAAATCAGAACCTCTCGCATCCATCCAAGGCAACTCGTCAATAAAGATTACTTTCTTTCCTCCTACTTGGGAGAAGCCTTTCTTAGATTCAACAAGAGTTCGAAGCATATCAAAAGCATCAAACCAGTTTTGAGGTTTACCGCATTTGGATAGCCCGTAGCGTAGTAATGTCCGGTGAAATTCCGACAACTGCTGCTTGGTATTATAATCTTCTACACCTGTATAGGCGAATGTGTAACTGTTTCCCATGAATTCTTTCACAAGAAATGTTTTGCCTATCCTACGTCTGCCATATATGGCAATGAATTCGGATTGGGATGAAGCGATAGCATCCGAAAGAATCTCAATCGGTGCGTCACGACCTATAATGCTTAAGAATGATTGGTTTGATTTGCTTTTCATGAGGCAAAGATATAAAACAAATTCGACAGATGAGTACTTTTGAACGAAAAAATAGCAATTAAAAGTAACATCCTGACTTAATACCCACCATGAGTAGCATCCATTCCAACGATTCAAAGCTGCAGTACACAGCCATAGTCTCATCAAAGAGTGGTCTGCATTTGAGCTCGAACGATGCGAACAATATGTGGCGCAGGAATTAACAATATGTGGCGTAGGAAGTAGAGATATAAATTGCCCATGAATTGGAGATATAATTGCGCGGGAATCGGGGGGATAAATCGTTGATAAAAAACAAACCCATCCGTATGCATTATTTTTCACACACGGATGGGATGACTATTATGGCTGTTTGTTGTTTGAAAGCTTGATGCCGTCTGATAGACCAAGATTTAGGAGACCAGAATTTAACAGACCGGAATGTAAGAGACCAGAATTTAACAGACCGGAATGTAAGAGACCGGAATGTAACAAACCGGAATGTAAGAGACCGGAATGTAAGAGGGAGGGTTGTAAGAGGGGTGGCTTGATTGCGCCAAAGGATAGGCCGGTGAATAGGCCGATGGATATGGAGTATACTCCAATCCATGAGGTTTCCTCTCAGTTTATCAAACCACAATCAGGTGGGTTGAAAGACGGCCTTTGGGGGAGATGGCGGTAATGATATAGAGGCCGGGGATAGTCGGGGCGGTAAGGGTAGAGATGATGCCGGTCGAGCCGATGGAAGCAGCTTGACTCAGATCGTGGCGTGAGATGAGCTGACCGGCTGTATTGTAGACCTCGATCATCGACATGGATTCACCTTCGATGGTGACAGTCCCTCCGGCAGAAACGCGCAAAGGAGTTGCCTTGAGAATCCCGATCGATGAATCCGAAACTATATCACCAATGCCTGAATATGCACCTCCGACCGACACCTCACGGGTGACGCTCTTCCCTTTATATGTGGCAGTGATAGTACCATAGACAGGGGTTGAAGCCGCCGTGAAGATGTTGCCGTCGACAGTTCCCAATCCCTCAGAGCAAGTAAGTGTATAGCCGTCGGTAAGCACTTCGAGCAAGGAGCCGTATTGATTATAGACAAGTATATCGGGGGTGAAAGCCGCATTAACGGGAAGTACGATGACCTCATCGGGATTCTCAATCACAAGCCGCGAGACCTCAGAATCAGCGGGAGCATCATCGAAAACCATCAGACAGTTCGCCACGGCACGCGGAGTCGATTCAGTCGTCTTATTGACAATCCTGTCGGTCACATAAAGCTCGGCCGAACCTCCACCATCACACTGCATCATGTCCGAACAACCGAAATGACGTGCAATCTGCGAAGCCTTGGCGGTATTCATACCCGCCGACTTGCCATAGACAGGATCGGTCGACTTATCAATGACCATCATGTAGAGTGTCTTGCGGTCAGGGGAAGTCCCGTAGAGCGACCGAGGATAAGTCATACTGTCGTAGTCCGACGCATTGCATTTCGTCGACACCTCACCATCGTGCATCGTCAACAGATTTCCACCGATGGCAGTCTCTACAAGAGGATAGACCGGTGATGAAGAGGGAGAGAACTGGAAAGCATACTTGAGCGACACTTTATCGCCGACCTTTACATTGGCAAGCTTTACGCGGCCGTTTCCTCGACCGACTATCGCCAGATCATGGTTGCCCAACGTACCGGTCCCGGCATCCGTACGCACTTCCTTGACCTCGAAATCAATGAAACGGCCCCCCATCCACTGCTCACCGTCAACCAGGTCAAGAATCACCTCTACGGCGTCGCCGCCCGACGCAAGCTGATAGAAGCCTTTGTCGTCACGCTCGGAAGAAATAGGTTGGAAAGCACGGTTAGCGCCATAGAAACTGTTGTAGATTCCGATTTCATCCGGATGCACGCCCTTGTTGCACTGGCTGACAGTATAAAGAGCGATACCGTTGTTGATACGCATCACCATCGAGGGGAGGCAATAGTCAATATAGACCTCCTTCTCGGGAGATACAGCCATCAGTCCGGTTATGGTCACCGGGCCGCCGAAGGCCATTTCGGAGGCCATGTTACATTCAGTCACCATCTTGCCGTTGCGGATGGAAGCATTGCGTGTCTGCGAGGAGAAGAGCTTTCCATCGGGGCTTTGCGAAGTGACAGCCCAGAAATTGGCATTCTGTCCGGCAATGGCCTTATGGCCCGCGATCGACAGGCGCGAGGCGGCATTGACAATCTTCTCGACACCCTTGGCACTCTCATTAGCGACAGCATTCTCGATGCGGACATGCTCATTGGTAAGGTCGGCTATGACCATGTTGACGTTGAGCGGAATCTCGGGAAGACGCAGACGAAGATAGGTCGTACCCGGTCCGATCTGACGCTCTATCAGACGGTCCATCTGATAGGATTTTCCATCTATCATCACGTTCTCCGCACTGGCCGAAGGCGAAAATGCCGAGGCGAGTCCAATGACCGCAAGAGCGCAACATTCAGTAAGTTTCTTCATATTATCTCAATGATATTATTGGATTGAGTATAATTATTGTTTGCAAATATGAACGCACCGAAGCGAGGGTTCATCCTAAAAGACCCGCGTTCCGGTGCGTTCGTCTTGACAGCTATTACTTCACGATAAATTTCTTTCCGTTACGGATATAGATGCCCGGGGCAAGAGGTTCCCTGCACTCCACACCCATGATGTTGAAGATGCGGTTGTCGGTCTCACGCATATCCTCGCCAATGATGTCGATGGCGCTCTGGCTACCTTCAGGAGCTATGCGCAGATTGTCGAAATGCCAGGGATAGCAGAGCGATGTCACCGTGAGCTTATGTGTACCTGCCGTAAGGAGGATTCCACGGTAGTCAGGCTCCTCATTGTAGACGGCGGTCACTTCGTTGTCGCCACCGGCCTTTGGCCAGAAGTAAAGCACATTCGAGATGCTTCCATCGGCTTCCTTGGTAGAAATCCAACGGTCCTTATCGGCAAGGATGGCATCAAATTCCGCACCGTCTTCGGCAAATACCGAGGGCACAGAGGGACGCAGAGGCTGGTCGGCAGGAGTCTGCTCCTCGCCATCGACCGACAGAATCATCGAGGCAGCATACTGCTTGGGCCAGTTGAGTGTCGGGTCATTCTCGATGCTGTACTGATAGCCGGGAGCGACGCCTGTTGCAGCTACGCGTCCGTATTCGCTCCATGGCACGGAATGCTTGACAGAAATGTCAACCCTCATGTCGGTCGGAACAGTCACTGTATAGCTGAACGCCGAACCCCAGTTGGCTATCGCCTGCTCGCGCGAGATAGTGCGGTTGCCATCGGTCGGGATGATAGCCGAATAGCTGTCCCAGCGGGGGTCGCCCATTGCGGCGACATAGTGACCGCCTGAAGCGTTTGCGTCAGCCGTGATGAAGACATCGGAAGCATCGTCGCGGTAATCGGAAATCTCATAGAAAGGCACTTCTGCAGGCTCGGTCTCAAGCTCATTCTCGCTGACGAGATAGAGCACGAAATGACCCGGAGTCAGTTCGTAGGTCTTCTCACCTGCGGCATCGGTCTCGGTTGTTCCGTCCATCAGCACACGTTTCACAGCCACATCCTTCTGAATCGTGACATTCTGAGTCTTGTGGATGTCACCGTTGAGAACCATCATGAAAAGATTCTTCCCGTTGCGGAGCATCGAAACGCAGACACCGGGACCATCAGAAGTGACAGAATTGATTCCCACCGGGAGCATATCCTTTGTCAGACGGGTACATCCCACCGGAGTCTCGGCATTAGTGTGGCCGGCACGGAGGAATTCGGCACCGAGGAACACCCATGTGAGCGCATGAATGTCACGGTTGATGTTCTGAACCATGTACCACACGGGGGTCTTCTGGTCATTGACATCAATGGGCGCATCATAATAGGTGTAACCACCGTAGGGATTCGGACACTTATAAGTGAAATACTGCACACCCTGCGCACCGTAGGCGAGATTGCCGAAAATCTGTACACGCATGTGGTCCTCCTCGGGGGTAGGATAGGAAACCCCGGCCTTACCGCAGTTGGATGCTACCGAATGGGCGAATGCCCAGAAAGAGGTCTTGTAATACTTGGCAAGTTTCGAGACGATTTCGAGATTGTTGAAGAAATCAGGCTCGATATAGATTTCCTTAGAGTCGTCATACTGACGGACGGGATAGTAGTCATAGCTGATGAAACCTGTGCCGACCTCACGCATGAATGTGTGGACATACTCGTCATAGCTTGTGAAGCCGATGGCATTCATGTCGGTGCTGATGTTGAGCAGGTTTCCGTAGAGGATATGGTCAGTGTCAAACTCGCGGATCCAGTTGACCTTCTGTGTCATCTCCGGGAAATGCTTGCGGTGCGGTTCGTCCATGATGAACCATCCGCCGAGGCGGTCCGACTTGCGGGCTCCGGTGACTGTGGACTTGACCTCATTGTAGTTGCTCAGTCCGGCCTTGCAAATCATCGAAAGCTCGGTGCCTTCGCGGAGGTTGATTTTGACACCATTGATTTCCTGACCGTCAAAAAGGAAAGCGTTGTCCACACCGGGCCATGCAGTTCCCTGTGTAATGGTGAAACCGCAGTCCCAGAGTTCCTGATACTGCTTCTGGAGGAAGGCGGGAGCTTCATCCCCCATTCCGCCGTTGAAATCAACGGATCCCCATGCATATATAGGGAAGTATTTTCCTGTCGGATGAGTATAGAAGGTGTTGAGTTCGGGCAACTGATTGTTGCGTACTGAGTGACCGCCCTTCTTGTCAGCGGCAATATTGAAATCCTCAGCTTCGATGAGGTTCTCGCCGGCCGGATTAAGATTCATTTCCTTGAAAGGAAATTCATTTTCATCATAGCGGATGTTGCGGACCTGAATGGCACCGCCGACAGGAAGTCCGGCAAAACGGATGTCCTGATACTGTCCGGCTTTGTTGAGGAAACGGGTCGAGGTGGCTGTACGCAGAGCTGAAACATCCACACGGAATGTTTTCCACTCATCCGTAGCCGACATTGTATTGTCAAATGTGTAGGTACGCGTAGCCGAACCAAGGAACACCTTATACATGATCATGTCAATGTTGTTGATGTCGTTGGTCGAGCGATACTCGAAGCACAGAGCCGTGTACTGAGAAGGCACCGCCTCTGTAATGGCATTCATACGAAAGAACGGAATATAAGCGGCTCCATCGTTTCTCTCGCATGTCAGAGTCCAGGTAGAGTTAGAGGCATCATAGTCAGAGGAGAAACCGGAATTTGAAGGAATTTCGGCAATTTGCATAGGATAGCCCTGCGCCACGGCCATAAATGGAAACGAGACCACAAGAGCCATTAAAATAGATGTGATTTTCATGGGGGTGAGTGGGGGTATTGGAAATATTCAGTTGGACAAAGTATCGGGCAGAAGAACCTAAGAACAAACAGGTTCTTATCGTTCCTCCGCCCGATATGGATGAAATGAATCGACAGTATATGTTACTGCTCTAAGAGTATGTTTACTTTTAACTGTATGAAATCTTTTTAAGTAAACATACCCTAAAACGGGACTATTTATTTTACAATAAACTTCTTGCCATTCTGGATATAGATACCGGGGGCAAGAGGAGCCTTGCACTCAACACCCATGATGTTGAAAATACGATCATCGGCAGGACGCTCGGGAGTTACGGTGATGTCCTCGATAGCAGAAGTAGACGAATTGACCCAACGCGGATTTTTCACCCACATCATCTGATCTTCCTTATCCATTTCAAGGAACTGGAACCACATTGAATCCAATGAGCCGAAGACAGTTGCAAAACCGATTTCCTTGATAGGATCGGAAAGGTCAAATTCAGCAGTCTTCCACTCTGCCTCATAAGGATCGTCCTCTCCAAGACCGACAAGAGTAGCAGGTTTCACAGTCTTTGCAATCTGGCCACCCTGGAAAAGATGAACGGCGGGAGTCACATCATGACCGGTAAGCTTATATTCAAACGCAAAAGTAGTTGCGGTTGAGGGAAGAGTCTTGATCAGCTGTGAAGTAGCGAGGATGGGGTTATCACCTGTGCGTACGAAGATATAGGTTCCTCCGTCCATGTCAGTATCCATGTCACGGTTGAAATCAGTGTTAGGCAAAGTGAAATCTTCCGTGATGTCACCGGTTACCTCACCACACTCGGCGGCAGCTTCAGAAAGTGAGAGAAGACGGATATTTTTCACGGTCAGTTGCCAGCCTTCTGACTTGTTCGGATCGTTGGTATTGATCCAGAAATAATGGCCTACCTTACCCCAGCCTTCATTACGGTCAAGAGGTGCATAGAGAGTCTGATAGTCGTCAGCCACAGTCATCATGGAACCGTCAAAGATATTATGGGTGTTGGCGATTTCATGCTTCCATACAACGAGATTGTTGATGGGACGGTTTGTCTTATACTCAAAGGCAAGTACGGTGTATTCCGCAGGACATTCCTCAGTGAGTTTTACAGTACGGAAATAAGCTGCACCACCGGTAGCACCGGAGTTAGTTGTGAGCGTGATGGAGCCATCTTCATTGAAAAGAGGATCGCCATAGTAAGTGTCGGTCTTGGTGCCGTCAACAACAGCATATTCCATGTGACCACCGCCGTCGGGAGCCATATTGTTACCGTCACGGAATGTAAGGGGGAAAGATGCCGAAGCCGAAAGAGTGGCGGCTAAGAAGGCGCACGGTAGTAAAGTTCTAAGTTTCATAAGAGCTTGGTTTTTAAGGTTAATGTTTGTTTGGTTTTTGTGGAATTGATACTAAAGTAAATGTTTAGGTCTGGAGATTTTTTGACAGAAGTCACATAAGGACATGACTTTAAGAGGGTGTTTCAACATGAAAGCATTAAAAATGACAAGAAATAAATTCTTTTGCTTGCGATGTCCTTACGTTCCTTCCGTCAAAAAAGTGGAGCGGTGCATATATTGATTGGAAATCTGTCGATCACCAACCGGGATTCTGGAATTTCAAGCCGGTGGCAAGCTGCAGAGCAGTAGCCTCCTTACCCGGAACGGGACAACGGAGGAATTTATCGGTGACAGCCGAACGGGTGCCCACGGCGTAGCGCTGATAGCCCGTACAGGTGCGGTACTCGATACCGTTTTCCTCATCAGGAACAAGGTTGCCGTTTTCGTCACGGTCATAATCAAGGTCGCTGCCAAGCGCGACTTTCATGACGGTCTCCCCGACGGGACGCATACCTGTGACAGTAGCGGTCTTGTCAAGAATCTTCCAACGGCGCACATCGAAGAAGCGATGGTCCTCGAAAGCAAGCTCGACACGGCGTTCGTTGCGGACACGGACGCGGAAGTCATCGCAGCTCATACCGTAGGGGAGCGAAGGCATCTTGACACGGGTGCGCACCTTGTTGACAGCATCGACCGCTTCGTTGGGAACTGTCCCGGCGGCAGCTTCATTGGCAGCCTCGGCATAGTTGAGGTAAAGCTCTGCGAGACGGAACACACGGTAATAACCGTCCATGTTGGCGGTGCGCGATGAAGTGATGTTGAAATACTTGTGGAGATAATATCCGGTGCGGGTGTAGAGGATATTGGACATCGAGGCATTGTATTTCGAACCCTCGCCCGTATAGATTGTGGGATTGGGACGGGTTGCAAGCTGATGGGCAGGAGCACCGTTGTAGTAGACGGTTGATTTCAGACGCGGGTCACGGTTGGCGTAAGGGTTGGCCTCATCATAGAGAGTGGCTTCCGGATTGATGATGGGCTGCAGATGGGCTGCATCCGAATATCCGAGAATCGGGAGTTTGCCATCAGTGGTCTCGTAGGAGTCGATAAGCTCCTGCGAGGGGCATGAGCCCGCACGGACCTGACCGGAGACGAGCGGTGCGGTGTTATACTGCCATACGTTGCACTGCGAGATGCCAAGGATTGTCTCCTTTTCATTGTTGCCGTTCACGTCGGGTTTCTTCTGGAAGAAAAAGTCGTAGGCACAGTTTGAAATCAAGTTATCGTTGTTGGCCATGGTCGGACCGGTTGTGAAAAGCGCATAGCCGTTTTTCACACAATCGTCAAGGGATTTCTTGCAGATTTCAGCAGCCTCCGTCCAGGTGATGGTACCGTCGTTGTTGAGCGGGGAGGCGGCATAGAGTGCGGCTTCCGACATGATGGCACTTGCGATAGCCTTGTTGATACGCATGAGGTCGCTGTCGGATGAACCGGAACGCCAGTCGACATATTCACAGTCCAAAACCTCCTGACAATCGGCGAGAATCTGACGCACGACTTCGGAGAATGTGGCGGGACGCACCTTCGAATAGTCGTAGTCCGAATCATCCTTCTGGTCAAGAATCAGGGGCACACCGCCATAAATCTTGGCGAGCTGGAGGTAATAGTAGGCACGGAGACCGTAGGCCTCGGCACGGTAACGCTGACGGTTTCCGTCCTCAAGGATATAGGCGTTGTCGATGTTATGGATGAGGATGTTGCAGTTGGCGATACCCTCATAGTATTTCTCCCACTTGTCGAGTGCGGTGAGAGGATTGTTGGATATGGTCGCAAGACCGTTGTTCCACTGCGCCATTGCTCCACCCTCCACGTCGTCGACATCCTGGGCATTGTCCGTAGCGGCATCAAGGAAAGACTTGTTGGAACCGTAGGCCGAGCCGAAGGAAGCGCTTGTCATGGGGACATAGCAGTTGTTGAGCCATCCGGCGGTCTGGATCTCGCTCTGGAAAATCTCATCGAAAGGAATCGAACCGTCAGGATAGTCGGTGATTTCTGTACATGAGGCCATTGCCACCGCAAGAGCGGCAAAGGGTATGATGGTCCTGATATAGTGTTTCATTGGTTTAGGTCTGATTAGAAGTTAATGTTAAGACCGAAGTTAAAGGAACGGTAGATTTTGGAATAAATCTGGTCGACCTCGGGGTCAAGACCGTCAAACTTCATGTTGTCCCATGTCAGGAGATTCTGGCCGGTGACATAGAAACGGAGTTTGGACATGCCCATTCGCGAAACGATTTTGTCGGGGAGTGAGTAACCGAGAGTCACGTTGCGCAGACGGAGATAGTCAATCTTCGAAGCGTAGAAGGCATTTGCCTGCAGGCTTGATGATGCTGACGATGAGAGAGCGGGATAATTGATTGACTTGCCATCGGCATAGCGTTCGGCGGTCCATGCACTGTTGTGGAGAGGCATATAGACACCTTCGGTTGTGATACCGTCGACATATTCGGCCACACCCACACTCTTGTTGAAGAGTGCCGAGCGGCCACCTTCGCCAACGAAGTCAAGGAAAAGGTCGAAACCTTTGTAGTCGAGCTGCACGGATGCACCGTATTCAACGCGGGGCATGTCATAGACACCGGAAAGGGGAGCATAGTCACCCTCGTCAATCACGCCGTCTTTGTTAAGGTCCTTGAATTTGAGATCACCGGGACGCGGCTGCTTGCCGGTGTAGCGAAGGTTTGAATTGTCAATCTCAGCCTGAGAATTGTAGAAGATAGAACCGTTGGAATTGTCAATGAGGTAGCCCCATTCCTGTCCGATGCTATAGCCGGTCTTGCGATAAGGATAGGCATAGCCGGCATCGGCGTATGAAAGTTCGCTTGCCGATACCCAATGGTTTTTGTTCCATCCCATTTGGCCGGAAGCGCTGATGCCGAGGCCGCAGGGGAGTACGGTGCTATAGGTCAAACCGAGGTCAATACCGTGGTTGAAAATCTCACCTGAATTGGTGAAGGCACGGTTGGAGGAGGTGATGCCACCCAATGTCGGGGTAAGCTCCGACTGGAGGAGCACACCTTCCTGATTGGTGCGCCAATAGTCGAAATTGATGTGGAACTTATCCCAGAAACCGAGATCGAAACCATAGTTCTGCTGCTTTGATTTCTCCCAGCCGATTGCAGGATTGCCACGGCGGAGATTGGTCACCCCATAACCGGTGTAGATACCTGAGATGCCACCGACACCTGCGCGATACACATTATTATATAAGTAGCGGGAATCCTGATCGCGGAGTGAGTCATAGTAGAGAGCGCCGTAGGATGCGCGGAGTTTCAGATAGGTGACAATGTCGTTCTTGAACCAGCTTTCCTCAGATGGAACCCACGAAGCGGATACTGTGGGTGAGAAATGGAACTGGTGGCCCTCGGCCATCATCTCCGAACCGGAATGATTGAAATCAAACTGGAGGAAGTAGCGGTTCTTGAATCCATATTTCACCTCACCGGCAAGCTCGATGCGGTTGGAAGGGAGAAGGAAGGCATACTGATACCATTTCGTAGCATCGCCGCGGTAGTCCTCGGAAGTGTAGTAGAGGAGGGCTTCCACAAGATGATCATCACCGAAGATACGACTGTAGTTGAGCATGGCCTGGATGTCCATATAATAATTGGTGGTCGTACCCTTGGCCCATGAGAGAGGTGTCTCTACATTCGATCCCCACGGAGCGTAGGTCTGGGTGTTTTCGTTGAAGACAACGCGGCTGTAGTCATGCGTACCGCCACGGATGCCGTTGTAGATTGAACTGTAGCCGAAAATTCCCTTAAAGGAGAGACCCTTTGTCAGAAAATCGAGCTTGATGTCAAAACCGATATTGGCTGCAAGATCAGTGCGGGTCATCTGGTTCACACCGGAATAGTTGATGGCACCACGGAGAGGATTTGCATAGCCTTCATTGGTAATTACGCTTCCGTCGGGGAGCACACCGTCCTCAACCCAATTGGGAGTGGTGTACATCAGCTTATAAATCTCGGCTGCTCCGAGATAGGCTGCATTCACACGGCGAACACCGATGTTGGTATTGGCGAAAGCGCGCATCCAGGGGGTGAGATCAACGTCAAGGTTGGAGACAACGGTGAAGCGGTTGGTATAGTCCGAAGGATTGTACTTGTCGTCATACGAAGTGTTGTACTTTCCCGATTCGCGGGCGAAACCCACGTTAATATAGAAGCGGACCTTTTCGGAACCTGCACCGACCTGAACATTGTATTTCTGGAAGAGCATATTGTCCATATACATGTCGCGCCAGTCATTGTCCGTACCGGTGCCGTCCCTGAAGGCAGCGAGTTCGGCCGTGGAGAATTTCGATGCAAGACCGTCGTTGTTGAGAGCGGTGTTGCGAAGGAGGGCCTGCCCGTAGGCATTGAGCATGTCGGGGTTGCGGGTAGCCTTCTCGACACCGACATTAGCCGATATTCTGACCTTCATAGAGTTGTTCTCACCGTGCTTGGTGGTGACGAGGATGACACCTTGGGCACCCTGGGGACCATAGAGGGCCTTTGCAGCCGCATCCTTGAGGATGGTGACCTCTTCGACTGTTGTCGGGTCAAGGTCAGCTATTGCCATGAAAGGCATCGGAATGCCGTCAAGAACGAGAAGAGCGTCGGTGGCGTAGGGGGAACTTTGACCACGGATGACACCGTTGTACCAACCCGAAAGTTTGCCACGGATGGCGCTTTCAAGCGATGTTCCCTGCCATTTGTCAATTTTATCGGCTTTGACGGACGACTGCGCACCTGTGTAGCTGTCGCGGGTGTCAAGATAGCCGAATGCTGCCTGAAGGTCCTGCTGACCGTACGGGATGGAGTCAGGCGCGGTAGCTGCCATGGCTGTCAGCGAGGCAGATACCAGAAATATCGGAATTATGCTTTTCTTGTGAATCATGATAGTTTAGGTTTGTGGTGAGGATTATTCCCAACCGGGGTTTTGCCAATAGTCAGCACCGAAGCCGGTGAGCGAACCGAGAGTGCTCGCTTCTTTCAATGGAATCGGGACCAGACGGTATTTCGCGGCTGAGGAATATTTGCTGAGGCCGTTGCCCTGTTCCTTTCCGAGCGGGAAGCGGACGTAGACATACTTGGAACCGTTTTTATGAATCCACATGCCTGTATTGTAGCGTTCCTCCTTGATGTCCTCGTTGGTTGTACCCCAGCGACGGCAGTCGAAGTAACGGTGTTCCTCAAAGGCAAGTTCCACCTGACGCTCATGGTGGACAATGAGGCGTGCATCATCCTTGCCGGAGGCCGACTTATCGACAGCGGCGGCAAATCCTGCGCGGTGACGGATGTCGTTGACAAGGCTCATGGCTTCGCTGATCTTACCTGTCTCAGCCGCACATTCGGCAAGATTGAGGTAGATTTCGCCAAGGCGGTAGTATTTCCAGTTGCCCTCGTCCTTCATCTGACCAGGGGTCACCTTATAGGTATGATATTTGTTGTTGTAGTAGCCGGTGCGGGTGTAGCGCTGCGAGGTGATGTCGATTTTGGCATTACCACTGCCGGAAGCATATCCGCTCTCCTTGCCGTCCCAGGATGTCTCGTTGTTCCAGGTCTCGACAGTCTTGTTGAGGACACCGGTGTTGAGTTTTGATCCGTTGTAGATAACAGAAGCGTAGAAACGTGGGTCACGGCCGACGTAGGGGTTCTCAGGATCATAGCCCGACTTGGCGTTGAGATTGATGTCTGAGTGCTTCTCGTCAACGTAGGGATTGGCAAGATTGTAGATTGGCTCACCCGTAGCAAGCATATCGTAGGCATCGACGAGCTCCTGAGTGGGAATACATCCGGCCTGGTGGGTCTCGACTGCAAAGATGGGCACACCGTTGATGGTCGAATGGTTCACACCCCAGTTGAGGGGGCTGCCCCAGATGGTTTCCTTATCATCTGACTTTGATCCTGCATAGCTGCGCGAGGCGAAGTATTCCTGATAGGCATTCTGATAAGCCTTGCTGTCGACGAGGTGTTCGTAAAGTTCATAGCCGTTTGCAATGAGAAGGTCAAATGCCTTTTTATTCTTATCGTAGGCATACTGCCAGAGGTCCTCACCTCCACAGAAAAGTGGACTTGCGGCGAAGAGCGACGCCTGGGAGATGATGGCACAGGCAATGCCCTTTGTCATGCGGTTTTTCTGCTGCACGGCGGTGATGGACCAGGGAAGGTTGGGACTGTCAAGGACAGACTCGCACTCGCTCACTATATGCTGGAGAACTTCCCAGGCCGCTTTGCGTTCCATCCCTGCGTAGGATGAGGTGACGTTGAGCGCATCAGTGATGATGGGGAGACCGCCGTAGAACTTCACGAGCTGGAGATAATAGAATGCACGGAGCACACGGGCCTCAGCCGTGCAGAGCTCACGCTCCGACTCGCTTTCAAAAGCTGCGGTGGGGAAATAGTTGAGACAGTTGTTGAGAATGCGGATCATGGCCCAGTAACGTACCCAATAACCGCCGTCCCATTTGCCTTGACCGGTATCATCCCACTCGAAACGGTGTTTCGTCGAGTTGCAGTTGCCGGCATAGATGTCGGAAATGATGAGAGGCTGATACTCTGCGGTTGACCATCCCTCGTCGGCCATGTCAATCAGGAAGTTGTCAAAGAAGTAGTACATGAACATCTTCTGCGGGATGTGAGACCATGCGGAAGCGAAATAGTCCTTGGTGTTCTCAGGTGTCGAGAACACGACTTCGAGAGTCATGCGGCCGTCAGGAGTCACGTCAAGGTCGTCCTGACATGATGAGAGTGCCAGACCCGAGCCGCAGACAGCCGAGACAGCCAAAAATATATTTATAAAATGTTTTTTCATGATCTGAACGGATGTTGATTGGTTAGAGGTCTATTGTGACACCGGCCGTGTAGGTCTTCATGAGGGGATAGGAAGAGAAGCCGCTCTGCTCGGGGTCAATCATCTTGGTGTGGAGCTTGTTCCAGGTGTGGAGGTTGTCGGCGCTCATGTAGATGCGGACATTGTTCATGCCGATCTTCTTTGTCAACTTCTGGGGAAGAGTGTAGCCGACAGTGAGGTTTTTCAGACGGATGTAGGATGCGTCCATCGTGTAGTAGTCATTCGCGGTATGGCTTGATGTCTCCACGAGTGAGAGGCGCGGATGTGTGATGGTCGCACCGGCTGCATAGCGCTCGTCGCTCCAACGGTTGTCACACATATCGGAGAAGAAGACTGTTCCGAAACCTTCATACATCACCTGACTGCCGAAGTAGCGGGTATATTTCCCGACTCCCTGGAGCATCACCGAGAAATCGAAACCGTAGGCGTTGCCACCGAGGGTCAGACCGTAGGAGATACGGGGGAGAAGGCTTGAGTAACCGATGGGCGCGATGTCCTTCTGGTCAATGATACCGTCATTGTTGAGGTCCTTGTAGACGAAGTCGCCGCGTTTGGGCTGGATGCCTGAATATTCAAGGCCACGGAGGGCAATCTGCTCGTCAGAGTTAAAGAAACCGGTTCCGTCAAGACCGAGTTCGGGGTTGACGCTGCGGTCAATGAGGTAGCCGAACTGCTGACCGATGCTGAAACCTTCGGTGCGGTAGGGATAGGCGTAGTCATCACCGAGATAGACCTCATCCGCATTAATGACGGTATTCTTGGCGTAGGAGAAGTTGCCTGTGAGGAAGAAATCGAGATTCCGGTTGACCGAATAGTTATAGCGTGCAGAGATTTCATAACCTGTGTTCTTCACCTTTCCGAAGTTTGAACGCGGGAGCTGGGTAGTGGTCAGACCTCCGAGGCTCGGAATCGTGTTGCGGGAAATCAGAATGTCGGAACGCTTCTCATAGAACCAGTCAAATGTGACATCAAGGCTGCGGAAGAGTGTTAGGTCAACTGCATAATTCTGCTTCCATGCGGTCTCCCAATGGATGTCGGGGTTACCGATAAGGCTTTCGTAAATCACACCTGTTCCATCGCCGGCACTTGTAAGCGAACCGGGAATCATGATGGCATCCTGAGCGTGATAGATGAACGGGACCTTGGAATTGTTGTCGAGATAGAGGAAACGATGTTTCTGACGGAGGGCTTCATCGGCTCCGGCATAAAGTTCGTCGTTACCGACCTTACCGACTGAAACGCGGAATTTAAGCTTGTCAAGCCAGCCGTTTTCGGCAAGGGGACGCATGAATTTTTCATTTGACATCACCCAACCCACAGAGAATGCCGGGAAGAAACCGAAGCGGTGGCCGGGAGCGAACTGCTCGGAACCGTTGTAGCCGATGTTGACTTCGGCGAGGTAACGCGAATCGTAGGCGTAAGTGAAACGTCCGGCGAGACCGATCATCTTATAAGGTATGGAACCGAGGATGTTTTCTTTCTCGTCGCGCTGGAAGAGAGCCATACCGGTCACGTTGTGGACATCATTAAATGTGCGGTTGTAGTTGACCTGTGCCTGCACGTTCATGAACCAGCGGCTGACGTCGGCACGCGAGAGTGCGAGCTGACCGTCGTCCTCGGAGTTGCCCTCCATAGTGAAGACGGGATGGTCGTAACTACCGGGATTGAGGTCGTAGCGGTAACCGGAGAAATCCTTGCTGCCCATCGTGAGCTGCTGGGCGTATGTCTCGAAGGAGATGACACCTCTTGCGGAAAGACCCTTGGTCACACGGTCAAGGTTGAAATTGAGCGACGCGATGGCGTTGGCCGAGGCTTCGACGAGAAGTTTGTAGCCCGAACGGTTCAACTGACCGTAGGCCGACTGGGCGAGTGAAAGCTCATTGTCCTGCACAACGCGCCCACCCTTCACATAGTGGAGTGCAAGTGACCCGTCGTCACGGACACCTTCCGACACAACGAATCCGTTCGATTCGTTGCCGGCGATTGTGAGAGGACCGGGGACGGTCGGTTTGGAGGTAAGGGCTGCCCAACGCAGACCGGATGTATCGGCACCGGCCATGTTGGCGGCTGCCTGATTGGTTTTCTTGATGGATGAGCTGACATCGAGCGAGGCGCTGATCCAGTTGTTGAAATTATAGTCGAGGTTGGTGCGGATGTTGTAGCGGTTCATCTTTGACTGTGGGTCATAGCCGAGCACATCCTTGGATTCTGTCTTATACATACCACCTTGATAGACATAACCGGCGCTGGCGAAGTATTTCAGTTTCTTCGAACCGCCCGAAAGGTTCACGTTGGCCTGAACCATGTTTGAGTGGTCCTTCAGATATATATCACCCCAGTCCGTGTCGGGATACCAGTAGCGTATGGCGGGATCATCCGAGCCTCCGGTCTTCCAGAGGTCATAGAGAGCCACCTGCGCGTCGGTGTATTTCGGGACACCGCCATCGTTGAGAGCCGCTTCATTCGCCATGCGGACGAAATCGTAGGAATGACGGCCTTCGGGCCAATAGTTGAACTTCTGCATCGAGTAGGTCACCTGACCGTGGACATTCACCTTGCCCTCCTCACCTCGGCGGGTGGTGATGAGGATGACACCGTTGGCACCGCGCACACCGAACACGGCAGTCGATGAAGCATCCTTGAGGACACTGATGGACTGGACTTCGTTCGGGTCGATTTCGCTCATGGAAGTGCGGGGGATACCATCGACAAGGATAAGGGGAGATGTACCGTTGGTAGTGGCTGCACCGCGGAGGAACATTTTCACATCATCCTCACCCGGAGCACCGCTCTGCTGCATGGTGGTCAGGCCGGGGAGCTTGCCGGAAAGAGCGGCTGCAAGGTTAGGCTCAGACGACTTCTTGATTTCAGCCGAACCGACGGCTGCGACCGAACCTGTGACAGTCACTTTTTTCTGCTGACCGTAGGCCACGACGACGACCTCATCGAGATCGGTGGTCTCAGTCTGCATGACCACATTGATAGGAGTGCTTGTCACGGGAATCTTCACGGCCTTGTAACCGATATAGGTGATTTCCAAGACCGGGTTTTTCGTCGAGAGTTTCAACGAGAACTCACCGTCAATATTGGTGATGGTTCCGTTCTGGGTGTTCAATTCTTGGACTGTGGCGCCGATGATAGGCTCACCGTCTCCATCTACTACTGTGCCGGTGACTATGGGAATGTCGGCTCCCCATACGGCCGGAATGGAAACCAGCCAAAGCAGCATTGCCATGCAAATCGCAATGAAGTGTTTTTGATGGTAGGTCATGATTGGTTAATTAAGTTGGTACGCAAAGTTAATACCTACATGATTGACATGCTTTTCTTGTAGTTTCAACTTTATTTATATTTGTTTCAATTTTATTAAGGTATTGTTTGCAATATGTGTCATCGCAGATTTAAAACATTTTAAATCAGTTGTTTACACAAATAACATCAAATCAGTATGACAGTAATTGCATGTTTTTCAATCGTGTCTTTCCAATCTCATCAAAGAGAGGATTGATAGACATAATTGAAGCGTCCGCCGGGAGCGGTGTCGCCATTTATATAAAAATCCATTATGTCGCCGGGAGTCTGCATGTTGTCGTTCCATTTGAACTCGAAGTCAAGGTCATTGCCGACATTGAGCGCGGATTTCGGAATCGCGATTTCAAGCACATTTCCATTGACGGTGTAACGTCCCGTGGCTGTTCCGCTCCATTCCCAGGAGGGTCCCGCACACTTCTCGATAAAGACCTTGCCGTCCTTCGGTGACTTCCGGTTGATGATGAAGTCATAACCGTTCCAGCCGGTCGATTTGTCGCGGTCCGCATCAATGAAAAGCATCATCCAGTTCGGATCCGAGGAGGGTGTGAGGAGTGAATCGGTTTCAACGCGGAAATAGACATTCTTTTTGTCATGGGTCACCTTGGCGCCGACGATGTCATTGCGGCCGGAAGTATTGGTGTAATACTTGTTGTAGCGTCCGCGGTGGTCGCGGTGAAAGGTGTTACCACGATAAGCCTTATAGTCGGGAAGCACATTGTCCCATTCCCCTTTCCGGCCAAGGCGGATTGTCTTCGGGGCGGATGCTTTGCGGGGTGCAGACATGCCTTTGTAACGGCGCACATTGTCGACAAGTTGCTGATAATAGACATCACCCTTGTCGCCCCACCCTTTCGTCGGCTCGATGTCGCGGCTGTGGTCACGGTCAAACTGGTCGACAAACGAAAGCGGATCGCTCCAGCCGTGGGCTTTGGTCCACATGCCCGATGTCCATTCGTTCCAACCGGTCACAAAGACCATATCAGGTTGCAGCTCGTCAATCGCACGGTCCCATTGTTCCTGGAAATTCCAGCCATAGAGATAACCGTCCTCACGCGGGTCGACACCTTTGAGCTTGCTGTAACTGCGTCCGTAGGTTCCCGGAAGATTGAAGGCACAGCAATGGCCTCCGCTGAGATCGCGCGCATTCTGGGCAATGCCGACCACACACTGTTCGGGCCTCCCTTTCGAGGGGTCATAGCAATAGCCGTGTGTGGGATAGACTTCGAGCCATCCCCATTGGAAAGAATCGGCCGGAGAACCGTTGACATAGTCCGGCTGCCCGGGACGGAAGGTGAAAAACTCCCTGATTTTCCCCTCCACGCCTGTCTCGGCAAGATTGTCGGGATAGGCCATGATGAGCGGTTTACCTTTCCAGTAAAACCATAGATTGCTGTATTCCCCTTTGCCGTAGAGCTTATTGTAGAGGTTGATGAGCGACGTGCGCGAATCCGCCGTCGGAGCGAAGGGAAGCATGAATGCAATCTTCGGGACATTCACCCCATCCTTCTGCGCACGGTCCCATGTCTTGAGAAGGGCACGGAATGACTGTTCCCAGAGAAGCGAGCCGTTGGTACAGTCGAAAAACACACAGTCAATACCTGCATCTGCAAGCATTTCGGCATGTTTGCGCAACACCCACGGGTCGGTGGTGCGGTAGTAACCGAATATCGGCTCATCCCAATAGAAGACTCCGGGACGGCGGCCGGCCTCACCCCAGGCTGGATGATTGTAGTCATTGATTGCATCCGGATGTTCCTTCAGCACCTCTGTTATATTCTTAACTTCGACAGAAGTATCCTCATTTCCACCATTGCCGTCGTAGCCCTGGTGCCATGTCCAGTAAAACATCCCGACGAAACGGTCGTCGCGCTTCTCGCCTGCTGTCTCATAGCTACGGGCCTTGCGCCCGAGAGCATCGGTCAGTGACCAGTTGTCACTTTCCACCGTGATGCTCCCGGGATTCGCGGCCTTCACAATCGGACATAGCATTAATGGCAACATTGCCATCATCAATTTGCGATAAGTCATTGTTTTCAGCGTGTAAAATATATGGATTGGATATTGGAATTTTATTTGACAGCTACTTTAACCGATTTTCCGGCTGAAGTGACGATGTAAAGCCCTGAACCGGGCATCGTAAGAGTCCCGGAGCTTTCACCGGAAGCAACTGTCGTCCCGAGGATACTTGTGACAGTGAAAGGTTTGTCACATTCCACCCGGAGCGCACAGCCCGACAGCGAAACTGCCCTGAGCTGCGCAGCAGTCGTTGCGACACGGTCAATACCTGTAGTTCCGTAGTCCCAGCGGTAATTGTAGCAGAAACGGCGGTTGGGAGCAGTGTCTCCATTGATGCACAGCGATATTGCATCGTCAATATCAGCAGGATTGTCAGCCCATTTGAAGTAGAAATTACCCTTGTCGACATCGGTCAGGCCAAGAACTGAGAGAGGCATCTCGACAACGAGATGATTCCCTTCGGTGCGGAACTGCGCCAGCGCATGGCGCACCCACGCGGAAGTCTCGCTGTCCCATTTCATCACCCAAGTCTCCGTGGCCGACTCGAATTCCTTGTTCAGAAGAAAATCGAAGCCCTGCCAGCCTGTCTTGAAATCACAGTCGGAATTTATGAACAGCAGCATCCAGTTGGGGTCGGTGTTAGGGGTAAGGTCGTCGGCTGTACAGACATAGAAATCAATTTTGTCGCCACGGACATTCACTTTTGAGACGAGTATGTCGTTGCGGCCGGAAAAATTTGAATACTTGTTTCCACCGTAGCCGGTATAGTCACGATGTGTCACATCCCCGGGCGTATCCAGAAACTCCTCTTTCACACTGTCCCAGAGCGAGAAATCTGAATCAAGACCCAGTTCCACTCCGCGGCTTGCCATCGGTGCCTCGCGCACACCCTTGTAGCGGCGTATGCCGTCGACCATCTGCATGTAGTAGTTGTCGGTTCCTCCACCCTTCATCGGCTGAATCGTGCGGTTGAACTCGGCATTATACTGGTCAACGAAATGATAGTTGCTCTGACGGCCCATGAAGCTTACGCCTCCCTCGACGGCAAACTGGCCGGCAATCCATTCGTTCCAGTCATTTATATATATGAAATCCGGGTCGACACTGAGAGCTTCTTCCCAACGCTCCTTGAAGTAGAAGCCGTAGTATTCGGGATGCTGAATCCATTTTTTATTCAGATATTTTCTTTTCGGCAAATCATACTCGTCAAGCGACGGTTCGCCTGCCGCAAGAGTCCAGCTCTTGCCGACCATAGTCGACGCATGTTGGGCCGGGGTGACGGCCATCTGCTCGTAGCGTCCATTGTGTTTGGCAGCGCGTTGAGCCGGGGTAAGCTGCTTGACATGGATGTCCTGAAGCTCATAGCCGAAACTCCAATGGTCATCGACACCTAAATAAGGCTTGCCGTTGAAAGAATGATAGCCCCACCACAGATGGCGCAGGGTGAAAAAGTCATGGAAATCAGCCGGATATGAGGCATCCTCGTTGTAAAGCATCAGGGGCTTGCCATCCCAATGAAACCAGAGGTCCTCATACATCTTGTTGAGATATATCTTCTTGTAAATGTCAGTCAAGGTTTTCGACACGTCGTTGTTATATCCCCAGAAACACACTTTGGGCACCACGTTGCCCTCCTTCTTCATGGCGGTCATCACCGAAAGAAGTGCGTTCCACTCATCATAATAGGAAACACCGTTAGTGCAGTCGAGAATCAGCACATCCACACCCGCATCAGAGAGCATGGAGATGTCTTTCCTGATGACGTATGGGTCACAACTTGTGAAATATCCCAATTCAGGTTCTCCCCAGTGGTAGGCAAATTCATGAGGCCACAGACGATGGTTGTAGTCCAGACGCGCCGAGGGGTCTTCCTGCAGAATCTTGGTAACATCCGAGGCGTAGGGAGCCTTGAAGTTGGTGTAGAACCAGTCGTAATGCCACGACACATAGAATATACCGACCGTACGGTCCTTATCAGTGCGCAAAGGCTGGTCGTCAGCAGTCGGCAACACTCTGTCAATTCCGTCGATGGCCACCCATGTGTCGGGGAAGAGATCGGTTACGGGAGTGTCGGCCGACACTCCCTCCGACCATCCGAGGGCCATAAGTGTTGCTGTCAAGGTAAGCAGTCCTTTGTATTTCATGATTCAGGTAGATTTTGAAGTAAGTTGATTATCCTGTGGAGGAATTTCCATTGACGGCCAAGCCCATGAAACCGACGGGCTTTGGCAGTCGCAAGAAAAAATGTAGGGTTTGTAGCAGTCCTCTCCGCGAAGACGTTCTGACCGGGAGCTCTGTCGGAGTCCATCAATCCGGTGCTTTCATACACAGGATGAAATGAATCCGTCAGTCATACTCTCCGGAAAGAATCTGACGATAGTTAATGTATTTCAGTCAGTGCTGTTTGTAGACATGCTTATTTTATGGATTATTTGTTCACTTTCACGCCTTTGGGAGCTTTCACGCTGACCACGGTCTTCCCGCTCTCATCCTTGCGGGCCTTTACCGAGACGGGACCGTAGGGTGTGGGGACAGTTCCCTCTGCGAATGCAAGATTGCCGAGGTTGGGTTTGACCTCGATGGTCTTGCAACCGGGTTCAACCGGCTTGACACCGAGCACATGGCGCTGCAGCCACGGAGTCGGACCGGCACCCCAGCCGTGACACATGCTCAGACGCAAACCGACGTAGCAATACGCTCCTCCCTGGCTGTGAATATCATATTTCCCGTCAGGGACAATCTCGTCAATGCGGGCCGCATTCTTGGTGTCGGGATAGTTGAGGTCTTCCCAGAAAGTGGTGCCTCCGAGGTCAATCATCGCTCCCCAGTAGTCACTTATCATATCCATCGCCTTGTCGATATGGCCGTTTTCAGCAAGTGCCTCGACAGCATAATAGCCGTAGAAAGGCGAGAAGGAATTGATTCCGTTGTCAAGAAGTTTGCCGCAGTCTTTCTGACGGTCCTTTGACAGACCTGAGAGAAGACAGAGACTGACAGCCTGGCTGGCATCCGTGCGCTTTATGTTGAACTTGTCCATGCGTTCCATACATTTCGACGCAACGGCATCCATCTCCTTGTCGTCAAGCCACCCGGCAATCTGGCGCGCTGCGTCAAGGGTCATGTAGGTCAGCGATTGCAGGCCGTCGTGAATCACGTCGGGCATCTCCGATGTAGGCCAGTCGAGAAAGCGCACGCCGGTCATCTGCTCCTCTCCGTTCGCATCCACACATTCGTCAAGCTGCTTGACAAGTCCGAGGATATAGTCACGGTTATCCTTCAGGTAGGCCATGTCGCCGTGATGGAGATAATAATCGCGGTGAATGAGCAACCACCACATTGAATATGAGCTGAAACCGTTCATCCACCCCGGCAGAGGTGTATCGGCCTTTGCGAAATCGAGCGTACGGCGCACCACATCATGCTTGCCCCACACATTGCTGACGGTCATCACTTCGGGATGGAGGTCACCGAGCCACACGAGACGGTCACGCTTGATACCGTCCCAGAGATAGTCCTGCATATTGAGTTTGACAGTGTAGGCTCCTGTTTCCCAGATTTTATTAAGACGCTCGTCGCTGCACTTGAACGAACCGATTTCAGGATCGTCAATCATGACACTGATGGCCTGGACATTGCGCAGCAGATAGTCCACATCCTTGTCAAGCAGGTCGATTCTTACGAAGCGGAAACCGCTGTTGCCACATTCGAGCGAACCCAACCAGGGCACCTGGATGTCGAAGTCGCGCATGGCATGTTCGTTGGTGGCGTTGTTGGGATTATGATAGGGGGCCACATCGCTCATGGCTTCCGAAACCGATTCGCCGAGACGCACTCTCAGCCGCAGCGGACGCGAGGAGTTGCGCATACCCGATGAAATCTTGATTCCGCCGTGAAGTTCCTTTCCGAAATCAAGGAGGACGGCTGCCTGATGACTTCCGTTGCTGCGTAGCACGGTGCAGTTGTTGTCGGCCACCGATACCTGACCCTTGAAATCATTCATCAGTATCTCCGGATTCTTGATGTATTCACCCGTCGTGTCTGACATCCATACTATGCGTGTCGGTGCCACCGGCGTTCGCTTGAGCTCGCCGTTGGCAATGTTAGGCAGAAGTGCCGCTCCCAGTAGAGCGAGCAGACATAGTTTTTTGCTGTTCATGAAAAAATGATGATAATGTGGTTGCTCGGTTTGAGATTGATTATTCATTTGCAAAGTTAGCTCCTGCACAAGCTTCCCCTTTGTGCATCTTATCCCATTTTTCTGTCCATACGCACACAAGCCTTTTGATATGTTCCAAATATTATCGTACTTGTTTAAACACCCGTGAAAACCACGGATTCAAGCTACCGGAAGCGCGAAAACAACCCTTCCAAGGGACTTATTGTACTAAATGGACATACTGTCCCCATTATGGCTACAACTTCTCTTGCTTTTAATAAAATTTATTGTCTATCTTTGTGGCGACATGGAAACACTTTCACCTAAATCATGAAAACACTATTGCCATTCTTCATTTCATTTCTGTGTCTTGCAGGTTGCCTCGACATGAGTGCTTACGTCCCTGTGAGACGCTCTGAGCTGTCGAATCTATGCGTGCGCGCGGTCTGCCAGGACTCCTACGGCTATATATGGATCGCGACTGCCAACGGCCTCTGCAAAAGTTTCGGTGATGAATATGAAATCTATTTCGGCGATGCGAACGATACGCAGACTGTCCCCTCCAATTCCGTCACCGGTCTGATGACAGATAAGGACGGATGGCTTCTGGTGGCTACCAACATGGGCATCTGCGCTCTTGAGAAGGATACCAAACTGTTTCACCGCTTCATCGTGGACGGAAACGAGAACTATGACTTCAACGGTTACGGTTTCGTTGAATACGCCGGTCGTCTGCTCTGCTACGGAGCCGAGGGACTCTATGAGATGGACAAAAGTTCTCGACGAATCGTATCAAGGCTGAGAATCAACGGGGATGCTATCACTTCCGCTGTCAAAGGTCCCGACGGACACCTTTGGTTCTCAAACGGGACTTGCATGATGGCAGTCGATTCCACGCTCAAACCGCTCCTGCGCCTCAACTTCGAATCCTCAGACCGCGTAAACACCATGGCCGCTGCCGGCGACCGCCTGCTCCTCGGAACTCCGAACGGAGTGATGAGCTTCAACCCATCCGACCAGACCCTCTCGCCGACCCCGATAGGCAGTGATACGGAGGTCAACCACATCCTGTCGCTGACGGACGGCATCCACCTTGTGGCAACCGGCAACCGTGGTGTGCTTGTCTATGACTCAAAAACCGGAACCGTCGGAAACAGATACAACAACATCGACTTCAAGGAACTACGGACAGCCGAAATCAACAATGTCTACCTTGACAGGGATAAAAATGTATGGGTCTCGACATTTGACCGTGGCGAGGTATTGCTGGTCGACCGTCCGAAACTCTTCAACGTGGACCGCAAACTCATCCGCGCCTTCCGCAATGAATTCGTGACGCGCACCACCACTGACTCCCACGGCAACCTCTGGGTCGGAACCCGCTACCAAGGCTTCGCCGTATTCAACCCTTCAACAAACAGCAAACAATACTTCAACAGCCGCACTGCCCCTGCGCTCAGCTCATTCACCCACGACTTCGTGCAGGAAATGACCTTCGATTCACGGGGTCGCCTGTGGGCCGGCTACAACAACAGCCTCATCGTCTGCAATCCCGGCGCATCATCCGACCCGGAAAAATATCATCTATCGGTCATAAAGAAGTTTCCTAACTTCGTGAACGCTGTCAGCATAGCCGAGGACAGCCGCGGACGTATGTGGGTCGGAACCGACAACTGCGGTCTCTTCATCATCGACAGCGACCTGAATATCGTGAAGACCATCTCCACTCCCCTCCTCCGCTCCAACAATATAACCAAAATCATTCCTTACGACGACAATCACCTCCTCATATCCGCCTACACTGACAATCTCTATCTGATTGACATCGACAACATGACTGTCCGCAACTTCGACGCAAGCGGCCAACGCGCATGGAACAGCGCAGTCGACATCATGCTCGACCGCGACAGAAATCTCTGGATAGGCACCTACCATCACGGTCTCCTGCGCCTTGATGCCAAAAGCCGTGAACTGAAATCCTGCCTCGGTGACCAGACGGAAGACATCGTGGGACTCTCGCAGGATACCAACGGCGACATCTGGGCGAGCAGCAGCTACGGAATCTACCGCTTCGACACTTCCGGCAAGCTCATCAGCTCCTATCTGCGTCCCGACGGACTCGGGGGCAACCAGTTCCATGAAAAGTGTGTCGCATCGGTGGCCGGAGGCAAAATACTTTTCGGAGGCAACGCCGGACTTGAAGAAATCGTCCCGACGACTAATCTGAAAAAATCACCCCCCCCCAATTACTATTCCTTTGATTTTAAGAGGATTATGGTCATTACCTGACTATAAGCCACTACTCACCGGGGATATGGACGATGTGGCGGAAGCCTCTGTCAGTCACCTGACACTCAACCATAAAAACAACTCCATCAACATCGAATACTTCGCCTCCTGCTATGACAGGCCGGGCGAAATCGAGTATGCCTACATGCTTAAAGGCCGTGACAAGGACTTCATCAACGTCGGCAACTATGACCGCGTATCCTACTCCGACCTCTCGGCAGGTGACTATGAATTCTATGTCCGCGCACGTCTTAAAGGGCGTGAATGGCAGGAGCCTGTGAAACTCCTCGACCTGAACGTGAAACCGAGTCCGTGGCTCGCAACACCGGCCCTCATCCTTTACCTGCTCTTCCTCATAACTGTCATCGTCACAATCAACCGCATCTACCTGCGCTTCCGCCTCATCAAACAGAAATATGCACTCTCCGAGGAACGCATCGAACAGGAAAAGCGCATCACTGCCAACCGCATCAACTTTTTCACCAATATATCCCACGAACTCCGCACCCCGCTCACACTCATCTGCGGTCCGGCGAAATATCTGCGTGACAACCACCAGTCGATGACCGACAAGCAGATAAAGGAATCATTTGACTTCATCGACAGCAACGTCGACCGTCTGATGACCCTCATCAACCAGCTCCTCAGCTTCCGCCGTGTCAACAACGAGACCCTTCCCCTCCAGGTGGCCAGAGGCGACATCTCAAAGCAACTTGAATCGCTTGCCAAACTTTACAATATATATGCCACCGAAAACCGTGTGACCATACATCTTGAAAAACCTGCTGCCGACAGCATCATGCTCACCTACGACAGCGATAAGGTCGAGAAAATCGTCAGCAACCTCATCGTCAACGCCATAAAATATTCAAACGACAACGGCTCCGTCACCCTCAAACTCGAACTTGTCCGTCATCCCGAGGAATTCGAGGCAACCGACGACTTCACCTACGCACAAATCTCAGTCACCGACAATGGACGGGGAATGAACGAGGAGGACATTCCCAAGATTTTCCAGCCCTTCAAGCGTCTTTTGGGTTTGAAGGAGGGTAAGAAAACCGAAGGATTCGGAATCGGTCTCAACTTTGTGGCGCATCTCGTCAAGGAACACAAAGGCATCATCCGGACCAAGAAGAACCCCGAAGGAGGCATGACATTCACAGTCGTCTTCCCGGCCTCCGACGAAGCCTTCTCCTCATCGGAATTCCGTCCCGCGCTTTCCGACATCAAACCTGACTCCCCGCTGCCGTCAGCAACGACTGAGGAGAACTGCAGTAATCAATCCCCAGAACAGACTCCGGAACTGCAAGCCGCCGATTCTTCGGAAAAAATCGTGGAGACAGAGGGCGAGACGACCGAAAAAGACGAATCGCATCCCAAGATTCTCGTCGTTGAGGACAATGTGTCGCTCAACACCTTTGTCGCCAACCTCTTCAGCGAAAATTTCACCGTCCTGCAGGCCTTCGACAGCACCGACGGACTTCTGAAGGCCACAATGGAGTGTCCCGACATCATCATCAGCGATGTGCTGATGCCGGGCGAGATGGACGGTCTCGGTCTCTGCCGACGCATAAAATCCGACAGCTCCACAAGCCATATACCCGTGATACTCCTCACCGCAAAGATTCTCGACGAGCACAAGATCGAGGGCTACCGTTGCGGCGCGGATGCCTACCTCTGCAAGCCTTTCAGTCCCGAAGTCCTTATCGCGCGCGTCAACAATCTCTATGCCAAACGCAAGCAGCAGGCTTCGATGATTCTCGCCTCGACAGGGCTGAGCGAACAGCCGATGGAACAGCCGCCGAGCACTGCCGAACTCTCACCGCTCGACAAGAAATTCCTCGAAAAGCTCTATGCCTACATTGACAACAGCCTCGACAATTGCGAACTGAACGTCAACATGCTCGGACGCGAACTCGGCTTCTCGCGCACCAACTTCTACCGCAAGGTGAAAGCACTCACAGGCATATCGCCCAACGACCTTCTGCGCGTCTACCGACTCAACCGCGCCGCCGAACTTCTCCTGACCCGCGAATACACCGTCGGCGAGGTCGGCGAACAGACCGGTTTCGGAAACCAGAGCCACTTCTCGTCACTGTTCAAGAAACATTTCGGAGTATCACCCCGCGCCTACGTCACAAACCGCTTCTCGCAATACACCGTGACGGCGGACTGATTCAATCTTGCCCCATGCAACTGTCTGAGGGGCTGTGATTGTTGCAACTTGATTTTATTTTAGGTCACTGAAACAAAACGCACAATAATTGAAACGTAGAGGGAAGCCCGTTAAAACCCCTTGCGCTAATTTTGCGACAAGTCTCAACAACCTATCATAATTATCATGAAGCACCAATTCCTTGCCGTTGACCTCGGCGCAACCAGTGGACGCACCGTACTTGGCACCGTCACCGACGATGTCGTCACGATGAAAGAACTCACCCGTTTCGGGCATGACATTGTCAGTATGGGCAACCATCGGTACTGGGATTTTCCTCATCTCTACAATGAGATTGAGAATGCCCTCTCGCTGCTCGCATCTCAAGGAATCACGCCGACTTCAATAGGTATAGACACATGGGGGGTAGACATCGTCTGCTTCGGCGACGACGGTTTGCCCCTCGCAAATCCCTTCAGCTACCGCGACCCGCACACCGCCGACGAACCGGCCCGCTTCTTCCGCGACTGCCTCCCGAGCGAGCATGTCTATGACCTCACCGGAATCCAGGTGATGAACTTCAACACCCTCTTCCAGCTCTCGGCCATGAAACGCGACGGCAATTCGGCCCTCAACGCCGCGCGCCGCATCATGTTTCTGCCCGATGCCCTCAGCTATCTGCTCTGTGGCATAGAGGTCACCGAATACACCATCGCCTCAACCTCCCAACTGCTCAATCCGACCACCCGCCGCATCGAACCGGCCCTCCTCAGCGCCCTCGGTCTGCAACCCGACATATTTCCGCCGCTCATCATGCCCGCGACCGTTATCGGACGGCTCACCCCCGCCGTCAGCCACCGCACAGGCATGGCACAGATACCCGTCATTTCTGTGGCCGGCCATGACACCGCCTCAGCCGTGGCAGCCATCCCTGCCACTGATGAGAGTTTCGCCTACCTCAGCAGCGGCACATGGAGCCTCATGGGCATCGAAGTCCCCCAACCTATCATCAACGATGACAGTTGTGTGGCCAACTTCACCAACGAAGGGGGTGTCGACGGCACTACCCGCTTCCTTAAAAACATCTGTGGCATGTGGCTGCTCGAATCCTGCCGCAACGAATGGGAGAAGGAGGGTTTGCCGACAGATTTCGACACACTCTTCACCCTCTCCGACCGGGTCACCGATCCGATGCGCTCGATAATCTTCCCCGACGCAGCCGAATTTGGAAGCCCCGTGTCAATGCTTGACGCAATCAGGACCTATTGCCGCGAATCCGGACAACCGGTGCCCGAGACTCAGGGCGAAATCACACGCTGCATCCTCGTCAGCCTTGCCCTGCGCTACCGTCAGGTCATGGAGATGCTCAAACGCTTCGCTCCCTTCCCCATCAAGCGCCTCCACATCATCGGCGGAGGTTCCCGCAACGAACGTCTCAACCGGATGACCGCCGATGTCCTCCGTATGCCGGTCGTAGCCGGTCCGGTGGAATGTACCGCACTCGGCAACGTAATGCTGCAGGCAAAAGCCGCCGGAGTGGTCAGCAATCTCGAACGGATGCGCGCCGTAATCCGCAAATCCGTGGAACTTAAGGAATTCCAGCCATCAGGGGAGAACAATGAATTGTGGGATGAAGCCTACGCTCGCTTCCTCACCCTCCCAAAATGACACAATACAATATAAATTAACCTCATAAAGACACCGATATTTCATGAAAACAGAGACTATCCGCCAAGCCTACGAACTTGCCCGCGAACGCTACGCAGAAATAGGCATCGACACCGACAAGGTGCTTGACAAGATGGACAACTTCCACCTGTCGCTCCACTGCTGGCAGGCTGACGATGTGGTCGGCTTCGAACCCAAAGCCGGCGCACTTTCCGGCGGTATCCAGACAACAGGCAACTATCCCGGACGCGCACGCAACATCAACGAACTCCGTGCCGACATCCTCAAAGCCCTCTCACTCATTCCCGGCACACACCGCCTCAATCTCCATGCCATCTACGGCGACTTCAAGGGTGAGGCCGTGGACCGCGACCAGATTACAATCGAACACTTCCAAAGCTGGATCGACTGGGCTCTCGCCAACAACATAAAACTCGACTTCAACTCCTCATCCTTCTCCCATCCCAAGAGCGGCGACCTCAGCCTCTCGAATCCCGACGATGAAATCCGCCGCTTCTGGATTGAACACACCAAGCGCTGCCGCGCCATCGCCGAGGAAATCGGCAAGGCTCAGGGCGATCCCTGCATCATGAATCTCTGGGTTCACGACGGTTCGAAGGACATCACCGTCAACCGCTATCTCTACCGCAAGCTCTTCAAAGAGAGCCTCGACGAGATTTTCGCCACCAAATACGAGAACATGAAGGACTGCCTCGAATCAAAGACCTTCGGCATAGGTCTTGAAAGCTTCACATCAGGCTCTCTTGAATTTGTGGTCGGCTACTGCGTGGAGAACAAGAAAATCTACACCATCGACACCGGTCACTACCATCCCCTCGAAGATGCCGCCGACAAGGTCTCGTCAATGCTCCTCTACGTTCCCGAGCTCATGCTCCACGTGACCCGCGGAGTGCGCTGGGACTCTGACCATGTGACCATCATGGAGGACCCGACAATGAATCTCTGCAAGGAAATTGTCCGTGCCGACGCTCTCGACCGCGTACACTTCGGCCTTGACTACTTCGACGCATCAATCAACCGCCTCGGTGCCTACGTCATCGGTGCCCGCGCCGCACAGCAGTCAATGCTCTGCGCTCTGCTCGAACCCATCGACACCCTGCGCACCCATGAGGACAACGGCCGTGGTTTCCAGCGTCTGGCAATGCTCGAAATCGAGAAGTCACTCCCCTGGTCTGCCGTATGGGACATGTATTGCCTCCGCTCGGGTGTTCCCGTCGGCGAAGCCTATATTCCCGTCATCGAGCAATACGAGACTGAGGTCACTTCAAAACGCTGATTTCAACCACCATGCATAGAAATTCCAATTATTCCATAGACACCGCTATTTCATAAAATTTAAGGATAAATCACTCTAAGGATAATAAAAGGTTAGGTTTCAAACGGATTGAAAAGAATTGCCTACATAAAAACAATCCAATCCTTTTACTGACTGAAATGCTGACAGGGCATTACACAATGTAAAAAGCAATAGCCGGAGATGATGTGAGTCAGCTCCGGCTATATGCTTGTTATATGAACAGATTACAAGTAATGGTTCTTATTTTACCATAATATCATTCCTTGAGATTATCCGTGCGGAAGGGCATGGCGGGCATTCCGTATGAATTCCTGAGTGTCCCGGGGCAGAAATTCTTGAAGCAGTAGCGGACATCCTTGATGTCGGCCACATCCGGACAACTGAGAATGACCTCGGCGGTATTCCAATCGACCTTTGCATCGGCCTTATGGAATTTTCCGTCGGCAGCGGCAACCTCGAAGCCCTCGACATTACCTACATTGGGAGTGAGACCGCAGGCAACATTGTCAAAGGCCACACGCACCGTTCCATCCTCCCCCTTGCTGAGAGACCTGAATTCGGGACAGCGCCACGGCATACCCTTGATTCCATATTGACGTTCGGCCACCTGCCAGGCCATACGCTCCCCAATCTCACGTTTACGCGTGCCGTGGATGACGTCAACCTCGTAGGGATAGGTCAGGTCGTTGGTGCATGTTATTCCACAGTTCGGTATCACCTTCGCTGCTTTCTGCTGCTGTTCCCTGACAAGTGCTGCCGGGATTGCATCCGGTTGCCACCATCCGAAGCCGGGATTCTCTGTCTGATAGAAGGGCAGACTGTTGTCACTGTCACCCCAGTCACTGCGCCAGCGGGCCACCATCTCGGTCAGCAACTCGCAATAGCGGTCAGGATTGATGACATTGGATTCTCCCTGATTCCAGAGGAAACCCTTGATACCGTAGCCAATCAGCGGACAGACCATTGAACTGTATTTGGTGCTGTAGCGAAAGGCAGGCAGACGATCCTTCTCGGCCATCATAGCCTCGAAGTCATAACCGAAACGGTCAAGGATGTCGCGTGGAAGCCAACCCTCAATCTGTGTACCTCCGTAGGAGACACAGAGAATACCTACCGGAACATCTATGATGTCGTTCAACTCACGGGCGAAATAGAAGCCCTGCGCACTGAACGCCGGTGTGTTCTCCGGCGAAGCCACTTTCCACTCACCTCCGATGCGCTCCTGCGGTTCATACTCATCACCCCTCACGATATATGCCATGCGCACGCGGTCACGCAGCCGGCCCGAACGTGCGATGTCCGGCCCTGCGCCCTCGACGGGCTGCGCATTGAACCCCATCATCGGCATCTCCATATTGGACTGTCCGGCGGCCAGCCACACTTCACCAATGAGGATGTCGGAGATTGTGATTTCCTCCCGACCCTCCTTGAAACTGATGCTGTAGGGCTGATAGGAGGCTGCGGGAGTCGCCACCTTGACACTCCACCGTCCTTCGCTGTCGGCCTTCGTGCTGACCTTCTTCTTGTTCCATGAAGGAGTGACCGTTACGGTCGCACCCGGGGCTGCCCATCCCCAAAGCTTTGCATCGCATTGCTGCTGCAGGACAGCATGGTCGCCGAGCTGTGCCGGCAGTTCCAATGCCGACAGCCCTTCCCCTGAAAGGGCAAGGACTGTCAGAAAGAATGATATACGTTTCAGATTTACTGTCATCATGTCGGATTGAGGAATTTATTCAAGTTTGAAAAGTCCTTCGAGGCAGGAGACGTGATGCTCCTTGATACCAATCTCATCCATCCATCGGCGCGTCTCGAAAGTTTCGAGATTACCGGTGTTGTAACCGCCCCCTTGGTCATTTGTCCAGATCCAGTAAGCTGTCGGCCACAGGCAAGCACGGAAATCAATTGACTTGTAGAAATCCTCCTTGCAACCGTGCTGACCGTGGTGGGCTACTTGCAGATAGTCACATGAAAGGTCATCACGGTAGGGACCGTTGAGAAGTTTGTCGCCTGATTCCGCCCCGGTATCGGCAAGGAAAAGTATTGACTTCTTGTCGTCCCATACTTTCATTACCATAGACGAGTTGTTGAATGGATTCGTATGAAATTCCTCGTTAACCACTCCGAGAATCTTGAAGTTGAAATCGTCTATCTTACCCGTGTAGCCCGGTTCGCGGAAATCAGTGACGGGTATGCTGACAGTGTCAAGCACAGCATAGAAATCTTTCGCATACTCTCCGTAAGGCTGCTCCAGCTCCACAAGTTCGGGAGAGAAACGCGAATGGTAGATATGGTTGATTTTCATGCCCTGGCGGTCTTTGAGAATCTGCCATAGTACACCCATGTGGTCATCGTGGGGATGGGAAATGAACCAGGCTTCAACTTCGTTTCCGAGACCGGCGATGAATCCGCGCAGATAAAGCTGTTCCGCAGGCCATCCGCCGTCAAACACGATAACCTTGCCCCCCGATGTACGGAAAACGTATGAATTACCGATATTACCCACCTGCATGGGGAGTTGCCACATCGTGAAGCCTGACTGCTTCTTACTTTTGTTTGATTTGGCCGAAACCATGACACCGGTGCTCATCAGAAGCACAAGTGCCAGCATAATTTTTTTAAGCATTGCTGTTTTTATGTTGTATTTTTAAGGTTAGAGGGTGTTTAATCAGAATGTTGCAAGCCATGCCGACAGATCGTCGAGCATCTGTGTGTGATGCTGGAACGACTGTAGGCATCCCCAGCCATGTTCTCCGGTTGGATAGACATGGAGTGCGGCCGGTACGCCCGCGGCTTTCAGTGCCGAATAGTAGGCCACGGAATTGTATGCGGCATTTATACCGTCGTCGTCCGAGGTGAGTATGATCGCGCGCGGAGTCTGCGGGGTGCATTGCCTCTCGTTCGAGTAGAGGTCAATCAGCTCCGGCGTGGCGTTCTTGCCGAGAAAGCTCTCGTGTGAAAGCTGATGGCCACGGGCAGAATCCATCGAGATTACCGGATAGAAAAGTATCTGGAAATCGGGGCGGACTTCCGGCGAGGAAAAATGGGTGGAGATGGTCGATGCAAGATGTCCACCCGCCGACGATCCCATTATACCGACCTCGGCAGGATTGATGTTCCACACCTTGGCACTGTCACGCACAAGTTTTATAGCCGCCTCAGCATCGCCGATAGGCTTCGTGCGGTCACCGGCCGGAAGAGTGTACTGAAGGACAATGAATGCAATGCCCTGACGGTTGAAGAAGGGTGCCCAGTCCCAACCCTCATGTCCCATCGCATGGCCTAAATATGACCCGCCGGGACAGGCTACGATCGCACGGCCGGTGTTGAGTTCATCTTTCGGCAGGAATACTTTCATCCGGGGATTTTCAATGTCAAACTGCGCTTTTGTCGGTGTCCACTGGGCCGAAAGACCAAGAGCCGACACCAGAGCAAGAAGAGCGGTGATTAAACGTAAGGTTTTCATGTCAGATATATTTTTTGATGATTTATTTTATCTTTTTCAGAGCAATGGAAGTGACGACGGCATCAACACCTTTCACTCCGAGCAGGAGTGTGGCTGCTTGGGGGACATCGAAGACGCCATCCTCACCGACATCAAGGGTGCGTCCCTCAATGTTAGCAATATACGGACTAATCTCTCCCTCTCCTGTCCACGACAGCGAGTAGCATCCGCCCGGAAGATAAAGACCCTGATATATCATACCGTCGGCAAGCCGGACTCTTCCTTGCTCGCGTCCGTCTGCTACACCTGTAGTTGACCAATAGGCGAGACGATCGGCAAAAGCGGGATTTTTGAACTGACTGCTGCCCTTCAGACCGCAGTCAGTGAGCAGTGTCACCGGAACCACACCGTTCAGTTCAAGGGGCGAGAGATATTCGTTGTCAAAGATGCGGAGATTCTTCACCGGCGCGTAGTCATCCGGCTCAGAGTTGTCAAACGGCTTTCCGTCAAATGGATTGTCGGGCCATGAGCCGACGGAATGACCGCCGCGCAACACACAGTCCCTCACCTCTATGTCGTCAATTTCATTATAATCCTGACGAGGATTGGTGGAGCCCCACGGAATAAGGGCTATAGCCTTTCCACCACCCCCACGGGCGCAATCTATATAGCTTCCGAACACCTCTATGTGTCTGACCGACGAGTCAATCGAGTCGACCCGCTCCCGCCATACACCTCCACGCGGATCCTTGTAGCTGCTGCACAGGACTATACCGTCGTCGTTCGATTCGAACACGCAACGCGCCACACGGACATTGGTCACCGCATTGCCGAAACTGAGACCGTCACCGCTCAGACAGGCCACCTCCTGCATTTTCAGATTACCGATGAAAACACTGTCCGCACGATAGAAAATCGTGTGATAGTTGCTGCAGCGGACAATGTCAATATCCGAAATCTCGACATGGCGGGTATTGCAGACCGCTATCGGTACAATATGGATGCGGTCGCTGCATGTGCGAGCATAGTGGGTCCAAGCCGGGTTCTCGCTATAGGTGTCATCCATGCGGATTTTGCCTCCGCCGGTGATTTTCACATTCTCAGTGTCCTTCGCGAGTATGAGCGGACGGTTGGTATACATGCAGTGGGTCCAGGGAACACCGGGAATCACATTGTCATGTCCATATTCAGGCGGATATTCCGAATAGTGAGCAAATTTCGGCGACTGCCTTAACACAGCCCCTTGCTGTATGACGAGATTCACACCCTTGCGCAGTTCAAGATTCGTCGCTATATATGTCCGCTCATCTGCGTTGCCGGCATTCCCGCGAAGCAATACTCTGCCTCCACCTGCCGATGATGCCTTGTCGATGGCTCGCTGTATGGCGGCATTGTCATTGGTGACACCGTCACCTTTCGCGCCGAAGTCCTCAACGGGATATTCCTTCTCCGATGTTTCAAATCTATATGGATTCTCTATGAAGTCCTGCCAGTTGGTGATGAAAAACGGCTCTCCGATTGCAAGCATCCGCCCGTCCTTCATCCTCAGTGCCGCACGGAAACGGCTGCTGAGATGCGTCATCCGTCCTCCAAGCCTTTTGTTGGGAATGTCGGAAATCTCGAATTCACTTCCTGCAGGACATTCCCCGACCGGTTCGAGGCTGTCGAACGGCACGTCCGATTTCCAATGTGGTGCGTGGCGCACCTCTATCCGCACACCCTCGCTAAGATATTCCTCCTTGACAATACCCTTGACTGTCAGATTGCCATCCTCACTCGCAGTGCAGACGATTATCTCACCGGCATTGATTCCGATGGGAGCCTCGCGCTCAAAGGATATGCGGTCAATCATGATGATACCCTCACCGCCGACAGGCTCTATTCGCAGACCTTCCAACCTTCCTTCAGCCCCGGGGATGTCGGAAAGATTGAATTCCACATATTGCCAACCCTCATCCTTTGAAATTACGGTCTTTTTTGACTTTCCGGGTGTGAATGTGCTGTCACGATCAGTCACGAAGCTCAGACACAGATTATCGGCACCGCTTCTGTTTTCAATCGCCAACGCCACCGTGTTGCGCCATTCAAGATCGGGATTGTAGATAGCATTGCGGCTTCCGGAAGTCGACAGCTCCACTGCACCCCCATTTTTGAAATCAATAATCGCCATGCCCTCATCCTGCTTCACCTCTGCATCTCCGTGGGCGACAAACCTGTCGGCCGAGCCCTCTATATCGAAATCAAGGTCAAGTGGCTTTCCTGCCGTCAGACCGTCGACCATGAACCTTGGATTTTCCCACGGTTCACTGCTGTCGTTGCTGACAGAGATTTCGATAGAGGCAACATCATCAGTAAATGGACAGGTCTGTATGTCGAAAATCACCCCCTGCCAAAGCGTAGGGATGATGTGTGCTGTCGATATGAATTCTTCACCTTCCGACGAGCGCAAGGTGAGCGTTGTCGTGAAATCGCGGCCCGGCCCTTCCGAGACGAGAAGACCGTATTCCACCAATCCTTTTCCGCTCAGATTCAAGGGCGGATTGAAACTTTTGCCGACAGAGCGGGGGCAAGATGCCTCCCGGCCTCCCGGGAAAATCACTTCCAGACAGCCTGTCCCCTCGTAAGGAACAGTCAGGGAGTCAGCCAAAGCAATGACCGCTGAATCAGCTCCGGCAGTGAACCCATCCGCACCCGCCTCCCAGGAAGCAATAGTCATCCGGTCGGTCAGCGAACAACGGTTGGACACATCCTTGCCACCGGGCATCGCAACGATGCTGCTGCAGGCTGTGGCGATAAGACCCGCAAGTGTGATTGCGAGAGCCATTGCCGGCAGCGGGTGTTTCTGTTTTTTCTGCATGTCAGGTATGTGGAAGTGGTGTGATAATGATATATGCAAATTTATGAATTTCCCCTCCCCCGCGATTTCTCCACATGTATCAAAAATATTGTCATCTGTTTTTATTATGCCCTCCACAGCCCACGGATGCACATATCCGACAAAAGTTGGTACAGAAAACAAACACCACCTTATATATATATCATATCTTTGCTTCAAACATCCCAAGCGGGTCTGCCTGCCATGACCCATGAACCTAATCCAATCACATTTTTCACTTCAATTATGCGGTTAAAACATCTGATCACTTCCGCTGCTGTGCTGACCGGCCTGTCGCTCGCGTCAAGTTCCTGCAGCCCGCAACCTGAATCTGCATCCATCACCACGGTTGAGGAGAATTTCATGTCGCCTCCCGACAGCGTGCGCATCGCCGTCTACTGGTACTGGCTCAACGACAATCTCTCGCCCGAAGGAGCCGTCAAGGATCTCCAAGCCATGAAAAAAGCCGGAATCACCCGCGCTCAAATCGGCATGATAGGTATTGAAGACCTCCCCTACGGCGAGGCAACCTACAACAGCGAACTATGGTGGAAAACTCTACGTCAGGCGCTGAAGACTGCCGGAGAACTCGACATCGAAATCGGTATCTTCAACTGCCCCGGATGGAGCCAGTCGGGTGGTCCGTGGATCAAGCCCGAAGAATCCATGCGCCACATCGTTTCGGCACAGACCGTCGTGGAAGGACCGGGCGAACAGACCATCACGCTTCCCGTAATCGAGGGTGCATGTCAGGATGAGGCTGTCATCGCCTATCCGGCTTTCGGCAAAGAAGCATTCACCCAATCATGGACACTATCTAAAAATGAAGGTCAAGCCCTCAACACCCAACTCCGTCTCGACAAACCGGCCACGGTCCGCAGTCTGGAGGTACGCGTCAGCTCCCCCATCCGCACCACAGCCGTGTTGAAGTCAAAGACCGGCAATGACTGGAAAGAGGTCAAGAGTTTCGACATAGACCGCTTCAATCCTCAGAACATCGTAGGCTTCGACCCCTACGCTCCCATCATCGTCTCACTCCCCGAAGAGGAGGTCAGCGAAATGATGCTTGAAATCGCTCCTGCAGGAGCGGGCAAGATTGAACTGACCCTTTCCGAGCAACCCAAAATCGAACGCAACGCTGAAAAGCAGCTTGCCAAGATGTGTCAGGAACCCCTCCCGATGTGGGACTACTATATGTGGGATGACCAACCTGCCTATTCCACCTCCGACTGGACGGTGGATCCCGCCAAGGTCATAGTCCTCACCTCTGATGTCAAGGACGGCAAACTGACATGGAATGTACCGGAAGGCAAGTGGGTCATCTCACGCATCGGCATGGCCTCCACCGGTGTCACCAATTCCCCCGCCAGCCCCGAGGCCACAGGTCTTGAAGTGGACAAGCTCAACAAAGAGCATCTCCAGAGTCATTTCGACGCATATATCGGCGAAATCATGCGCCGTATTCCCGCCGAGGAACGGAAAACATTCCGCATTGTGGTCGAGGACAGCTACGAGACCGGTGGCCAGAACTGGACCGACGGTCTCACCGAAAAATTCACCGAACGCTATGGCTATTCACCTCTCCCCTATCTCCCCGTCCTCCAAGGGGTTCCCGTCGGGAGCAACGAGATGTCGGACCGCTTCCTCTGGGACCTCCGCCGTCTGGTCGCCGACCTCATCGCCACGGAGTATGTCGGCGGTCTGAAGGAGATTTCCAACAAACATGGCTTGACCACATGGCTTGAGAACTACGGTCACTGGGGTTTCCCGAGCGAATTCCTCCTCTACGGAGGCCAGAGCGATGAAATCGCAGGCGAGTACTGGAGCGAGGGCACACTCGGCGACATTGAAAACCGCGCGGCCTCATCGTGTGGACACATCTACGGCAAAAACAAAATATGGGCAGAGTCATGCACAGCCGCGGGCAATCCGTTCGGACGCTACCCCAACGTGATGAAACAGCGTGTGGACCGCTTCTTCACCGAAGGCATAAACGCATCGCTCCTACACCTCTTCATCCATCAGCTCGACACTCCCGAAGAGCCCGGTCTGGCAGCATGGTTCGGCAACGAGTTCAACCGCAAGAACGTGTGGTTCGAGCAGCTCGACCTTTTCACGGACTATCTGCGCCGTTGCAACTATGTGTTGCAGCAGGGTCGCTATGTGGCCGACGTTGCATATTTCATCGGCGAGGATGCACCGAAGATGACAGGCGAATGTAATCCTCCCCTCCCCGAAGGCTACTCATTCGACTATATCAATGCCGATATTCTCAAGAACCATGCCCGCGTGAAGGACGGACACCTCATCCTCGACAGCGGTATGGAATACAGCGTACTCGTGCTCCCCAAGCAGGACACCATGCGTCCGGAAATGCTCGAATGTATCGAGAAACTTGTGTCCGATGGCCTCACGGTAGTCGGTCCCGAACCCAAGCGTTCGCCGAGCCTCGCCGGGTATCCCGATGCCGACAAGGCTGTCAGCGAACGTGCGGCCAAAATGTGGGCATCCGGTACGAAGTTCAACACCTTCGGAAAAGGCAAGGTATGGGCCGACGGAACCGGACTGGCCGAAGTATTCGCCAATCTCAACCTCATCCCCGACCTCTCTGTAGCGCAGGGCGAGAAGATGCCCCTCTTCATCCACCGCACCCTCCGCGATGCTGAAATCTATTTCGTGGCCAATCCCTACGAAGCTCCGCTCAACATCTCTGCGACTTTCCGCACCGACACCGATCTCGTCCCGCAGCTCTGGAATCCCGCGACAGGCACAGTCCGCACTCTTCCCCAGTTTGAGACAGCCGCTTCTGGCGAGGGTATAACCGTTCCCCTGCAGTTCGAGGCTCTTGAAAGTGCGTTCATCGTGTTCCGCAAGGGTATCAAGGCTCCGGAATCAGGACTCAACTATCCGGAACTCGCAACCGTCGCCGACATCACAGGCAACGAGTGGACCATCAGTTTCGATCCTGCACGCCGTGGCCCGAAAGAACCTGTGAAAGTGAATTCACTCTTCGATTGGAGCCAACATGCCGACAAAGCCATTGCCAATTATTCCGGCAAGGCCATCTATACGACAACCTTCAATCTCCCCGCCGCTCCTTCCGGCGAATACTATGTTGATCTCGGCAAGGTAATGGTAATGGCACGCGTGAAGATCAACGGTCAGGATGCCGGTGGTGTGTGGACCGATCCTTATCGCGTCAACATCACTCCCTTTGTCAAGGAGGGCGACAATACTCTTGAAGTGGAGGTTGTCAACACCTGGCGTAACCGCCTCGTAGGCGACGCGGCCCTTGCACCCGAAGAGCGTCTGACAAAAGTCAACCTTGAGGTAGCAACCGCTTCGGAACCTTTACAGGCCGCCGGTCTCCTCGGACCGGTGCGCATCCTGCACGCGGAGTAGCCACGCAGACCTCAACAATCTGAATTCCAAAAAAGCCATGACAGTGTCTGAATCCATTGACACTGTCATGGCTTTTTTGGTCCGAACCCAACAAAAAGGGCTCTTACATTATTATATATAATATACTTACATTAAATCCGATTATACATATATATAATCCTAAATCCCCCGCTCATGCGTTTCCTCTATTTATTACCCCTCCTCATTTCCGCACCGGCACTTGCTCAGGACGGTTTCCACCTGATTGAAGTGCCCGAGAACTATCGCCTCGTATGGCATGACGAATTTGACGGCAATCAGCTCGACTCCGCTGCGTGGTCCTATGAAGTCCACCCGAAGGGCTGGGCAAACAATGAATTGCAGACCTACGTCGACGGCTTCCGCGACGATGTCAATGTCACCGAAGTGGCCGACGGTGTCCTGACCATCCGTGCCTACAAGGAGGGCGATGATGTCTATTCCGCACGGCTCAACGCAAAGGTGAAGGAGGGGTGGCAATACGGAATTTTCGAAGCCCGCATAAAGCTCCCGAAAGGACGCGGCACATGGCCTGCCTTCTGGATGAAACCTGTCCGTGGACTCTATTCATGGCCCAAATGCGGGGAGATAGATATAATGGAAGAGGTGGGCTATCGGCCTGACTACACGACCTCGGCTATCCACTGCGGAGCCTACAACCACACGAAAAGCAATCAGAAAGCAGCCGAAATCCACACCGAGGGGGTCGAAGATGATTTCCATGTCTACCGTCTCGAATGGACACCGGATTCAATAACTACCTCGGTGGATGGAAGACGGGTGTTTAAATACGACAACGACGGAAAGTCGGACTACATGACATGGCCTTTTGAACGCCCCTTCTACATAATTCTCAACCTCGCGTGGGGCGGCTCATGGGGCGGTATGGAGGGAACCGACGACTCTGCCCTCCCCGCCGAGATGAAAGTCGACTACGTCCGCGTCTTCCAAAAAACCAATCCCTAATTGCCGGAAGGGTACATAAGCCGGAAGGGTACATAAGGACAAAAGGATTGCATAAGAAACAGAAGATTATAGGTTTTAATTTAATCTAAGCCCCTATAATTATATTAAACACCCTCTAATATTTTTAGCTAATACTCTCAGCTATAATATATTCTTCTGTTCCTTATGCAATCCTTTTGTCCTTATGTACCCTTCCGGCCTGTCCTTATGTACCCTTCCAACAATTACCCTTCCTGCCTTAGCATTTCCGGCAGAAGGTTTCCTCGATGATGCGGGGGAAGTGGAGGCGTTCGAGCGCATGTATTTTCTCCTCTACGTTCTCCGGAGTGTCATCAGGAGTCAGTGCTACGCTTATTTGCGAGATAACCCTCCCCTCATCACACTTGTCACTCACGAAATGGACGGTGATACCGCTCTCCCTCTCCCCGGCGGCGACGACAGCCTCATGGACATGCCGGCCATACATTCCCTTGCCGCCGAACTTAGGAAGCAGCGAGGGATGGATGTTGACTATACGCTCATTGTAACGCTCTATGAGAAACGACGGTATCATCAGGAGGAACCCTGCAAGGACAATGACATCGACACCATATCGCTCCAGAACCGGAAGCATCCGCTCAGGGTCGCGGATTTCCGCTCCCGTCAGAACCTCGACAGGCACATTCAAGCGTGAGGCGCGGCCAATCACACCGGCTTCAGGCTTGTTGCAGACCACAAGCGCCACCTCACCCCCACGCGGGGCATCCTGAAAATGGCGTATGATGTTCTCGGCATTCGAGCCGTTGCCTGAGGCAAAGATTGCTATACGTTTCATATTCATTATCGGTCTATCAAACAGTGAATAAGCCCAAAAATAACAGAAATGACAGATTGTATATTAAGTCCGTTTCAACTTAAAACAAATCTGTCATTTCTGTTATTTTTAAATGTATCTGTCAATCACCTTTACAGGCAATTGAAAATTATTTTATCGGCGACCCTGACGCTTCTGCTGTTCGCGGAGCATCTGCTGCTGTTTGCGCTGAGCCTCCTCAAGACGGGCCATGAAGCCTGATTTCTTTTTGGGCTTCTTGGCAGCCTCGGCCATCTTGGCACGCATCTTTTCCTCCGACACAACCTTGCGGAAGATGTAGGTCTGGACGATGGTGATAAGAAGCGAGAGGAAGTAGTAGTAGCTGAGGCCGGCGGCATAGTTGTTGAAGATGAAGAGGAACATCACCGGCATGAGATACATCATCCACTTCATGCCCGGCATACCGGCTGAGTTCTGCGTCTGCATGGTCACACGGGTGTAGATGATATTGGTGACGGTCATCAGGAGGCAGAAGAGGCTGATATGGTTGCCGAAGGTGCTCGATATGAAGGGGATGTTGGCAGTCCACGAGATGATGGCGTCAGGAGCCGAAAGGTCCTTGGCCCAGAGGAAGGGTTCGCCGCGAAGCTCGATGGCCGACGGGAAGAACCAGAACATGGCCACAAGGATAGGCATCTGCAGGAGCATGGGCAGACAGCCTGAGAGGGGATTGGCCCCTGCACGGGAGTAGAGGGCCATTGTCTCCTGCTGACGCTTCATGGCATTCTCGTTGCCGGGATACTTCTCATTAATCGCCTTGATTTCAGGAGCAAGCAGACGCATACGGGCCTGCGACATGAGGCTCTTGTAGGTGAAGGGGAAGAGGATAAGCTTGATGAAGATTGTGAGCAGCAGGATGATGATACCGTAGTTGGAGATGAAGCTGCCGAGAAGGGTGAACACCGGAATGATGATAAGGGTGTTGATCCAGCGGAAGATAGGCCAACCGAGAGGGATGAGCTTGGTGAGGTGCATGTTCTCGTCGGGGAAAATCTCCTTTTCGAGCGAGCTCATGACGGGATATGAGTTGGGACCGAGATACATCACGAACGAGGCCGGATTGGCGGCCGAAGCGGTGTATTCGAGAGTCATGTCGAGCTGCATCTCCTTGATGAAGTCGGGATTGTCCTTCAGTTCGGTGCTCTTGAGCATACCGCTGCTGAAGTTGGTGCGGGCCATAAGGACAGCCGAGAAGAACTGGTTCTTGCAGCTTATCCATTTGAGACGCTGGTTAATCTCCTCATCGTCGTCGCCACCCTCGCTGAGATGGTCCACGTCACCATCGGGATACATGTAGTAGAGCGCCGAGTTTCTCTCCTCGAACACTCGTCCGGCCTCGTTGCGGCGCATCTTCTGATGCCAGTTGAAGTCCATTGACGCTACAGAAGAGGGGATGATCGACTGCATACCTTCCTGGACAATGTCGATGTCGACAAGATAGCCGTCCTCGGGAAGAGTGTACTTGATACCCCATGTGGCACCGTCGCCAAGGTCGAGCTTCATGAGCACCGAAGAGTCGTTGAGCTGCACGGGTGTGAAGTAGAACTCGCGGGTCTCGAAGCGCTGATTGGCAGAAGTGAGCGTGAAGCTATACATATCGGTCTCCGGCGAGAGGAGCATGACCTTGGTTGAGTCATAGCTGTTGTAATCGCGGAGGGTTGCGCGGGAGATGACACCACCCTTGTTTGAGATTTCAAGGCTGAGAAGTTTGTTTTCGAGTTTGACAGTGGTGCTGTCGCCGGTGATGTGACGGGCGAATCCACGGTAGCGGGCCACTGTGGCGAGTGCCTTGCGCAGATTGGTTGTGGCGGGCCCACCGACAGTGACAGGGAGTGCTGATGAGTTGCTGAGGATATCGGCCACAGGAACCACACGGCCATCGGCATCGACGGTGCCCTCAAGCTGATTGTCGGCGGTCAGACGGAGATCGACCTTGTCGACACGGAGAGTCGACACACCGGTGAGCGTGTCGGTGACACCGAGCTCACGGATGGTGCTCTTTATGGTGGCTACTTCGGCCGATGTGATAGAGTCGAATTTCAAGGCTCCGGGGTCGGCGGCCTTGGCGGCTTCCTGAGCCTGCATCTGCTCGCGCTCTATGCGCTGGCGTTCAAGCTCCTCAGCCGACGGGCGGTTGATGTAGGTGAAACCAAAAATGATTAGGCCCATCAATATGAGCCCGATGATGGAGTTTTTGTCCATGAGTCGGTTTTACGGAATGGGTTTTAAGAGGTTGTTGATGTTTTTTCTTATTTCTTCTCACGTTCCTCACCGTAGGCGATGGCTGCCTTGATGAAGTCCATGAACAGTGGCGAGGGGGAGAGGACTGTCGAGGAGTATTCGGGATGATACTGAGTGCCGATGAACCAGCGGTGGTCAGGAAGCTCGACAACCTCCACAAGATGGGTTGCGGGATTCTCGCCGACACACTTCATACCGGCAGCCTCGAAGCTGGCACGGTAATCGTTGTTGAACTCGAAGCGGTGGCGGTGACGCTCGCTCACTTCAGTGGCGCCGTAGGCTGCGGCTGCGCGTGAGCCGGGGGTCAGACGGCAGTCGTAAGCTCCGAGACGCATTGTTCCTCCCATGTTGGAGATGGATTTCTGCTCCTCCATGAGATCAATCACATTGTCGGGCGTGTGGGGCTGCATCTCTGTCGAGTTGGCTTCGGCGAGTCCGAGGACATTGCGGGCAAACTCGATGACCATGCACTGCATACCCAGACAGATTCCGAAGGTCGGGACATCGTGCTCACGACACCATTTCAGCGCCACGAATTTTCCCTCGATGCCGCGTTGGCCGAATCCGGGAGCTATAATCACGCCGTCGAGGTCGCGGAGCTGGGCTTCGACATTCTCGGGTGTGACGCGCTCGGAATGGATGTAAACCAAATCAAGCACTCGGTCAGAATATGTCGCGCACTGGAAGAGGGCTTCGGAGATGGACTTGTAGGCATCCTGAAGCTCCACATATTTCCCGACGAGACCTATGCGCACCTTCTTTTCAGCCGTGCGCATCTTGGTGAGGAACTCTTTCCACGGCCCCATGTCGGGCTGTCCCTTTGGATCCATGTCGAGCTTGCGCATCACGATCTCGTCGAGATGCTCCTCGTGCATCTGCACCGGCACATCGTAGATGCTCTTTGCGTCGCGGCTCTCGATAACGGCATCGGGAGCGACGTTGCAGAACTGCGCGATTTTCTTTCGCATCGAAGCGGGAATCTCATGCTCCGTGCGCAACACGAGCACATCGGGCTGGATGCCGAGCTGCTGAAGCTGCTTGACGGAGTGTTGGGTGGGTTTGGTCTTCAGCTCCTTGGCGGCTGCGATGAAGGGGACGTAGGTCAGATGGACGCAGATGCAGTCATCTTCAAGCTCCCAACGGAGCTGACGGACAGCCTCAAGGAAGGGAAGCGATTCAATATCGCCGACCACGCCTCCGATTTCCGTGATGACGAATTCAAAGTTGCCTGTCTTGCCGAGGGCCATGACGTTGCGCTTGATTTCGTCGGTGATGTGAGGGATAATCTGGACGGTCTTGCCGAGATAGTCGCCACGGCGCTCCTTCTCGATGACGCTCTTATAGATGCGGCCTGTGGTGACATTGTTGGCGCGGGTGGTCTGGATATTGGTGAAACGTTCGTAGTGACCGAGGTCAAGGTCAGCTTCATGGCCGTCGACTGTCACATAACACTCGCCATGCTCGTAGGGGTTGAGGGTTCCGGGGTCGATGTTGATGTAGGGGTCAAACTTCTGTATGGTGACCCTGAAACCGCGTGCCTTAAGCAGACATGCCAACGATGAAGAGATGATTCCTTTGCCGAGCGACGACACAACGCCGCCGGTCACAAAAATGTATTTAGTTTCCACGCTTTATGATGTGATTGAGATACTTCAATGACGTGTCAATGATAATTAAGGCGCAAATTTACAAAAAAATCGGGGATATTTTCTTAATTTTGCTCTCAGTTATAGAATTTTTGACACAATTCACGCTCTTACCGCCAAATGATAAAAAATCTGCTTTTTGACCTCGGAGGAGTAATCATGGACCTTGACCGCGACCGCTGCGTCAGGGCCTTCGAGCGACTCGGCATGAAGGATGCCGACGATTTTCTCGGTGTCTATGGCCAGAAGGGTGCATTCCTCGCACTCGAATCCGGCGAGATTGATGCCGATGAGTTCCACGCGCAGGTGCGTCCGATGATTGACCGCGAGAATGTCAGCGACGAGGAAATCGACGCTGCTTTCAATGAATTCCTCATCGGTATCCCCGTCCACCGTCTCGAATCGCTCCGCGAACTCCGTCGCGACTACAAGGTGTATCTCCTCTCAAATACCAACCCCATCATGGTCAACGGCAAGATTGCCGAGGAATTCCGCAAGGAGGGCCGCGAGATGGCCGACTATTTCGACGGAATTTTCACCTCCTACGAGGCCAAATGCTGCAAGCCCGGAAAGGCGATTTTCGACTATACGGAAAAGGTTGGCGGACTGAATCCCTCCGAGACCCTTTTCTTCGATGACTCGCAGTCGAACGTCGATGCCGCCCGCTCCTACGGTTTCAACTCTGTCCTCGTGCGCCCCGGCGACGAATTCACCACCCTCCTCGAAGAGTTCAAAAAAAGCCTGTAGCCCGAATATCGGCCACCCCTGGAAAAGACACCACTCTCAGAAGGAATCCAATGACCGCACGGACATCCATCTAACAGCTATATAGTGTCCATAGCCTATGTGATGTCCGTCAAGGATATAAGCTCACTGGACACCGATGCGATGTGGTGTCCGATAAGGACACCGATTTACTCGTAACCCCGTACATCGAGCGCAGCGATGATGTGCGGGGAAAAGATGAGATCTATCATGATTGATGTCCGTAGGACATCGATTTACGGTTTTGACATACAAGGATGGTAAATCAGTGTCCTGACGGACACTTAGTTTTATTATCCGGCTATTCAGCCCCGCACATCATCGCTTCGCTCGATGTACGGGGTTACGCAGAAATCAGTGTCCTACGGACACGTCCCCCCTTCCCTCCTCATTCATCATCCCAATTAAACTCCACCGCCCCGCCGGGTGTTAAATCAATAAATTATCCAACCAAGCACTCATGAGAATAATCACCAAGAGCGACACGTCGCGGCGGCGCATAGCTGCCGTGGGGATGTATGACGGTGTCCACGCCGGTCATAAATTCCTTATTGACTATCTGCGCCTCGAAGCCGGAAGCCGTGGGCTGACTCCGGCGGTCATCACCTTCTCCCACCATCCCCTCTCGGTGGTGCGTCCGCTCGAAGCTCCCGGACTGCTGACAACACTCGAAGACCGTATGCGCCGCCTCGGAGCGGCAGGGGCGGAGGATATTATCATCCTGTCGTTCAATGACCGACTGCGCAACAAAAGCGCCCGTGAATTCCTCTCGATGCTCCGCAAATCGTATGGCATCGACACCCTTGTCCTCGGTTTCAACAACCGCTTCGGCCACGACCGCCCGCAGACCACCGAGGAATATCGCAAGATAGGTGAGGAGGTCGGTGTAGAGGTAATTCCGGCACCCGAATACCGCGGACCGGGCGCTCCCGTCAGCTCGTCGCTCATCCGTCGCCATCTTCTTTCGGGTGAACCCGAAAAGGCAGCGGAAGCTCTCGGCTACAACTATAACCTGCGCGGCATGGTGGTCAGCGGACAGAGACTTGGCCGCACACTCGGCTTCCCGACAGCTAATCTCAAACCCTCCGACAAGGAGGCGCTCATCCCCAAACCGGGAGCCTACGCGGCTTTCGTCGTCACCCCCGACGGTGAGCGCCGTCCCTCAATGGTCAACATTGGCTTCCGCCCGACTGTCACCGACGGCGAGGGACAGGCAATACTCTCAATCGAAGCTCATATTTTCGACTACACAGGCTATCTCTACGACGAAGAAGTCGTTGTCGAGTTCGTGAAATACCTCCGCCCGGAGCGCCGCTTTGCCTCTACCGACAAACTCCGCGAACAACTCGAACGCGACGCCGCTAGCATTCGTCGCTCCTTTACAGTATAGAGATTAAAGTATAGAGTATAGATAATTGTTATGCTGTCCGGACGGCTGTTTTCCGGATGGCCGCATGGCGGCATGGCTGTTTCCGGATGACTGCATGGCTGTTTCCGGATGGTTGCATGGCTGTTTCCGGATGGTTGTAGGGACGCGCTGTAGCGCGTATGCCCAGTGAAAATCAATCAGCTATGAAATAATCCTCTATGGCATAATCAACTATCAGAATTATTGGTACATAAATTCAAAAATTACAAAAATAACAGATTTTAAATCACAAAAATAACAGATTTTTCAGCCCTACCACAACCCGACACACACGGTGTCGGTGGATTATGACTGAAAAATCTGTTATTTTTGTGATTTCTGAATTTATGTACCGTTGATTTTCGGGATAGGGAGATATAAAGTGGCATTCAGGTGCGTTGTGTGCCATCCGGACGATATGTGCCTGTCATCCGAATACGTCATTCGGCATACGCGCTACAGCGCGTCCCTACAACCATCCGGAAACAGCCATGCAACCATCCGGAAACAGCCATGCAGATAGCATAACACTTATCTATACTCTATACTTTAATCTCTATACTGTAGAGAATCGACAAGTGCTCTCTATACTTTAACCTCTATACTGTAGAGGATTAGCCAGGAAATCACCTGTCCACTCTGACAAATCGTTCGCTTGAGTCGAAGTGGAGGTCGTGGTTGTTGGTGAGTTCGACTTCATAACCCCTGCGGTTTTTGAGAATCTTGGTGACTGACTCTCCGGGATAAGTCTTGGCAAGATAGGCGGCAATCTTTTCGGGAATGAAGTTGTCGGCAAGAGTCTGACCGGGAGCAGCTGAGATTTTTCGCCATGTACCGTTGTCGTTGAAATCGAGCTCCATACCGCTTGCAAGCTCCACCTCATACTCAGTGCCTCGCATACGGTTGTCCTTTTCAATCGACGATACGGGGTCACCGGCAAAACATGATGAAATCAGGCTGCGGGCTCTCTGAGGAAGTTCTGACTCTGAAATCTGATCACCTGCAAATACTGTGGCTGTCGATGCCATCATAAATACTAACGCTGATAGTACAATCTTTTTCATACCTAAAACAATTTTATCATGACGGTTGCAAAATGTCATGAATGATTAATGTAAATGTGTCGTATAATTGAACGTGTGTGTGTTTCAATATATGTTTTATAACATTGTTTTACGGCAAAGAGTTCAAATCTCGGTCCATCCGGATTGACTGGGATTGGCCGGTATGTGCCGGTAGGGACGCTTTTCAAAGCGTCCGCATCAGCAAAATGTATTATAAAAAACATCCTCATAAACATCCCCATAAACACCAATGGCACTTGCTGAGCCATCGGGGATATGCTTCGCAAGTGCCATTGATTTCAATATGTTTGTATTGTTCGCGTTTAATGGAGTTTAACCAATGTTTTCCGCGTTTTTTTGCAAGAAGTTACCGGGGTTGTTTGCAAGAAGTTACCGGGGTTGTTGCGGACGCTTTGAAAAGCGTCCCTACTGACCGGCCATACTGCCGCCCCTACAGCGCGCCCTCCTGCAATTTACCGTTTCTTCGGTTGGATGTTGAGGCGGTATTGGACGGAGAACATGACGTAGCGGGGGAGGGCGTTGGTGTAGCTGACGGTGCGGCCGGAGGCGTTGACGGCATAGTTGACGTTGGAGAGCTGATGGAGCATATCGAAACCGTCGACCATAAACACCCAGTGACCACCGCGCGGCGTGTAGGTCAAACGCAGATTCCAGATGGCATCGGTGGTGTCGAGCTCCTTCACTCCATAGCCGCGTCGGGCATAGAAGGTGAAGTCAGTGTTCACGCCGAAACCACCAGGCAGGCGGAACTGGCCGAGGAGACCATAGCTGAAATGCCGTGCATCAATGGTCTGGAAATCCTCACGGGTGGAGGTCGTGTGGCGGTTGGTGAAACTTCCGTTCAACCCTATCTGCTGCTTACCTATCTGCCAGTCGAGCTTTAGTTTCTCAGTCATACTTGTGGTCTTGGCAGTGGACTTCCGCGGCTCCTCAAGATTGACACCAATCATGTCGGCATAGTTTGTGAACGATACATGGGTGATTGAACTGAGTGTGAACTGCTGCTTATTGCCAAACTGAAGATTGAACACATTATTAGCATTGACGAAATGGTTGCCGTCGACATTATAAGTCTTGTTGCGGCGGATACCTGTCGACGTGTCGTAGGTGTAGCCTCTCACCAATGCATCTGTCGTGTACTCATACCAGAGAGACAGGAGGTTGTTGAGCTGTCTTTCAGCCGGCTTGAAGGTCCACTCAATGGTGTGTCGGTGGATACGGGCATTCTTAAGGTCAGGGTTTCCGAGAGCGATGTTGAGGGGGTCGGAATCATTGACAATATCAATCAGATGGGTCAGATCGGGGGTCTTGACATCAAGTGAATACTTGTATTCCAAGTCATGACGGTAGACAATACGTCGCGGATCCTCTCCTTGCGCACCCATGTTAAACGTGATACGGCCACCGTACTTATTTACTACCGTCAGGAATGAATTGCGGCTGACGAGATATGAACGGTTGTCGCGCCAATAGTCAAAATGCTGGTGAAGCAGCGAAAATTCCGGATTAAGATATACGATTAACCTATTTTTGTTCGGGAGGCTTTTGAACCATATAAAAAACGGAGTGATTTCATGCTTGTTCTCAATCAGGCGCGAGGTGTAGCTGTTGGAAGGGTCGAATGAGTCGAGGTAACCGGCAGGAAGAGTTCCGTAGTTACCCATGTCGGCCATGCGGTCCAGAGCATACATATATGAATCCCTGTCGCGGTTCAGGAAGCGATAGGAATATGTAACGTCGAAATGCACACCATTCATATTTATCCGGTAGCCGACGGTACCATCAAGGGTGAGGGTATGGTTTGGTGAATTGTCGAAATACTGTCTCTTCTTGACCGCCGGTGTCGGATCAGAGCCATAGTTGATATTATAGTCGCGCCAGCGCTCCTCCTTCTCGTCCTTATACTTCATTCCGATTTGAAAGGTCAGACGGTCGTTAGTCCGGGGTATCTTGTATTCGAAATGAGGATACACCTGAACCTCGCCCTCATGGCGGCTACCGTCGCTGCGGGTGATGGAGCGGTTTATCACAGCGTCGAGTTGCTCAGGCGAACCGTCGCTATAGAGAGCCTCAAGAGCCTTGGCGGTAATCTCCTCCTGCTCCTTGTCGAAGGTGGCCGACAGCGATGTCGAACTGTTGTCGCGCTTTATGTAGCGGCCGAGAAGCATACCGCCCCAATAGGTCTTTTCACCAAAATTGTTGACATAGTTGCGGGTCTCCAGCTTGAGCTGCTTGTTCTTGCTGCGGGCAAAGACATAGTCGTAAGTATTGCCCCCGCTGAGGAAGTTGGTGCGGTCGGTGGTGGAGAGATTATTGTTGGAATTCTCCTCGACTGTCACATAACCCCGGTAGCGCTTTGTCTCATCCAAATCCTCATAGTCATAGTTGAATGTGGCCATCTTGTAGGTGCGTGTGCCCGACGGCATCATCTCCGGAGTCCATGTGTCGCTCTTGCCCGGCTTACGGTTATCGTTGAGATTGTTGACGTTGGCAATGAGTGTCAGTTTTGTGGTCGGGGTGAAAAAAGAGGAGAACAGGCGTCCGCTGTAACGGTCCTTGGTTCCAAGACCACCCTGCGCGTTGACAATCCATCCACGGTTATATTCGCGTTTGAGCTTGACATCCATTGTGAGATGCTTCTCCCCGTTCGGTTCGCCACGCCACTTCTCCAGTTTGGTCTGACCCTCGTAGACCTGCACATTCTTCACCGTGTAGGCCGCGATGTTGTCGAGCATCAGCTGATTGTTGCCGTCAAGAAACTCCTTGCCGTTGAGCAGAAGTGATTCGACGTATTGGCCGTTGACCTTTATCTGGCCATCCTCGTTAAGCTCCACACCCGGAAGCTGACTGATGAGCGCGTCGAGCATCGAGCCTTCGGCAAGCTGAAAGGCATCGGCATTGTAGACAATGGTGTCACCCTTGTTATAGAATTTGATTTTCGAGGCTGTCACCGTCACTTCGCCAAGCTGACGCGGAGCTTTTTCAAGAAGGGTCACGGGAAGGTTACGGTAGCTCTCCCTCTTGCCGATTTTTTCAAGACGGTATGTGACAGTCTGTGTTTTGTAGCCCGGACAGCCGACGTCGAATATAATTGTAGAATCCTTGCGTAAAACGGGGAAATTATACACTGCAAGTTCTATGCGTTCACCGTTCTTAAAAGCTATACCCTTGTTTGCCGGAAGGGAATCAATGAGTTTTCCGGCCTCGTCATAGCGGTAGACAAAGGCTCCGGTCAAATCGGTTTTGGTAATGGCATCCCTGACGCGGCCTGAAAGCCAAATGCTGTCGTTTTCGTTAGCTGAAAAAGCTGTGAAAGGCATGAAAAAGGAGAGAGTGAGCAATAGCAACATGCTCCGGAGAAAGTTTTTCATGAAGTTCTGTTCTGAAGATTATTGATAATTGAACGTGATGATTGGTAGAAATCTCGATAGATAACGCTGCAAATTTAATACATAGTTTAAACAAATCCAAATTAGTCCCCCAAATTAATTATCAGATTAGCACCATAATCCAATAAACCGCGTCCCTACAGGCGCCGACGGGACGCGGTTGTAGGGACGCTTTTCAAAGCGTCCGCATCAGCAATGAAAAATATCCTCGCAATAATACCCCGAAAATACCCGAACAGTGGTACACAAATTCATAAATAACAGAAATTACAGATTATGTAATCGACTGATATTAATGCCAATACTATAATCTGTAATTTCTGTTATTTATGAATTTGTGTACCACTGTTTACCCCCGAAATAACTATTTCATCGGGTAATATACATCCTCACATTTATCTATCAATTAAATAGTTAGAACTTCAATATAATGCCTGCATTAGCAACAAAACCGTCCAATGGAGCATAAATATCACGGAATTCAGGATTTGTCACACTTCCCGTATAGATTGTATCAAAACGTGTCTGCCGACGGTCAGTAAAGTTCTCAAAGTTCGCATATACGGATATATGTTCCCATATTTTCTGAATCATAAAGCCCATCGTGACATAGTCTTTACCCATCAGCCCATCGGTGAGATGCTGCTTTCCGACGTAGTAGAGCTCATAACCGACTCTCCAACTGTCTTCAATCTCATACATCAACATTGAATTGACCCGATGCTGAGGTGTAAGTGTCTTTTTGTGCGAAATGCCATTTTCCTTTACGCGGGCATCCGTAAAGGTATATCCCACAAAGAGACTGAAGTCCGAATACTTGACTTTTACGTTAGTTTCAGCACCTTTACTGTGCATATTGCCGGCGATATTGTAGAAACGATAAAGCCCGTTATCTTCCCGTTTCAATTCAAGAGGATGGCGCAGGTAGGTATAGAAAAACAGTTGATTGACTGTGAATATCACCTTCCCGTCGGCAAACGCTGTACGGTAATTGAAATCGATATTACCTCCATAGCTTCGCTCAAGCTTATTGAACTTGCTATCTATAGGCAATACGTTTTCAAATTGCAATCTTTCACTTTCCTCGGTAAAAATGGATGGTGGTTTATAACCGAATCCGCCACCGATACGGGTTGAGAATTTTTCATTAACCCGATACAATGCAGAAACTCGTGGCAAAAAGGCAAACCCATAGTCATGGACATAGTCGCCTCGCAGACCTGACTCAAGAACCACTCTCTCTCCTATATTGGTTGTATTCTGAACGAAAGCACCAAAAGTATTAAGTGAAAAATCCCTGGCCGGAACGGAAGTCAGTTTCTTTTCAGAAAATTTTTCAGTCCATACGTTAGCTCCAAAAATCCATTCCGTGCGTTCATGAGACTGCAGATAGGACACTTCGCTGAATGTCGACCACTGGTCTCCATCAAAGCGATAGTCAGGAATATCTATCTTACGCTTGAATAAGGTCACACTGTTTTTCACATTGAACTTTCTACTGTCATCCAATCTATGCTCAAAAAGCAGTTTTGTGGAGTAGCGCTGAGAGCGGTTCCGCTCGAAATAAGGGTGGTCCTCCGTGTGGCCGTGAGAAATATAGTGCATGTCACCGCCCAGACGGTCCTCCACCATTGACTCGATGCCGAAACTTGCCGTGGTCTTTTCATCCGGATAAAGGAAAAGAGTCGGATTAAACGTAAATCTGTCAAACTCAGGAATGGCAGTGAAGCCTACGTCGGATGGATCATAAGCCCAGTTCCTGTTGTATGAAGCGAAAACCGTAGTTCCAACTTTACCAAAACGCTGCCCGAAGAATCCATTGGCATCCAGACCCTTCGCCGTAGTTCCATTGAGCTGGAACTGAAGGTCGCGTTTCTCTTCCGGAGTTTTCGACACAAGGTTCACAAGACCGGCTATCGCACCGCCGCCATAGAGTGTACTTGAAGAACCTTTTATGATTTCCACCTGCTTCAAGTCAAGCGGAGGGGTCTGAAGAAGACCTAAACCTGCAGCCGCACCTGCAAAAGCCGGGAAACCATCCTTAAGAATCTGCGTGTAACGACCGTCAAGACCCTGGATTTTTATAAGCGCATTGCCTGAGATGGCAGATGTCTGCTGCGTTTGGATGCCGGTGCTTTCACTCAGGAGCATACGGATGTCGCCCGGTTTCATGAGATTTTTCTCTTCTAGCTCCTCTGACCCGATAAATTCAACACGGGTAGGGAGATCCTTGAATGTACGCGTGCCACGGGTGGCTGTCACTACCACTTCCTCAAGTTCATTTTCCTCCTCTTCAAGTGAAATCACCACCGGTGTTTCCGCATTGGCCATAGGGAAGGTAAATTTCTTATCCTCAGTCTCATATCCGATGCAAGAGAATACAATGGTGAACTCTCCGTCAGGAATACCGGTAATGACAACAATTCCTTCACCATCGGCGACAGCACCCATAGATGTACCCTTTATCTGTGCGGTCGCCCCGACGAGGGCCTCTCCGCAATCTCCGTCAATTATTTTTGCCTTGAATATATTTTGGGCATGACTGTAAAGCGGCGATAATAATACCGCCATTATTATAAATAAATTTTTCATTGCTTGTTTTTGATGATTATACGAACTTCAGGGGTCATACACAAATACTTTGTGCATAACCTATAAGGCCATGACTTTATTGTCCCCGTCAACAGGGGGGAACTGAAACATGGTCTGATATAACTTGAACCGTCAATAGGCATTACTGTCTGCTCGTAACAATTACAAGATTACTGGACAGACTAAAGTAGAGCCATTAAACAATGAAAATGGGAGGGGGTGTGTTTATCAGAATGAAAGCATCGGGAATGGAAGGCAATGGCGGGAATTGAAATACAGGTCGTTTGCTGATCATTAAAACGGAAGTCCTGACCTGTGGTGACGGGATGAAACCCGAACATGTGGCACAGGATATGAAAGGTGAGCATGTCTCACAATCACAATCCTCATCAGCCGTACCATCTGCCTGACATGAGCAATGCGCATCTCTCAGCATACAATCATCTTGTTCAAATGCAGGCGCAGTGCACATGAACATCACAAAGATTGTCAATAGAATTGAGAGATAACGCATCTATACTTATTGTAGATTTCTATCGTTTTATTCGGCAAATTTACGCATTTATAACGACAATTAAAAACCACAATAATTTATTTTCCCTTTTAGACCAATTTATTAGACAATAATACCACCAACTTTCTTCTGAAAGGTGACAATTACGCCCAGTCGGTGCCGGTAGGGACGCTTTTCAAAGCGTCCGCATCAGCAATGAAAAATATCCTCGCAATAATACCCCGAAAATACCTCTCCAACACCACAACAGTGGTACAGAAATTCATAAATAACAGAAATTACAGATTATCGTATTGGCATTAACATCGGCCGATTACATAATCTGTAATTTCTGTTATTTATGAATTTGTGTACCTTTTTTCAGCAGGCATACGCGTTTTTGGCTTTGCTGATGCGGAGGCGTTTTGGCATTGCTGATGCGGACGCTTTGAAAAGCGTCCCTACAAGAGCCTAATGAGGGTCAGGCCGTCGCGGAGGGGGAGGATTACGGTTTCGAGGTCTGGGCGGGAGGCGACGTAGGTGTTGAAACGGTCGAGTGCTACAGTCTGGGCATCATGATTTTTCACCGTGTCGGTCACTTTGCCGTCCCATAGGGTGTTGTCGGCGATGATGAACCCTCCCGGACGGATGCGGGGTAGCACGAGGTCGAGATATTCGACATAGCGGCGCTTGTTCGCGTCAATGTAGACCAGGTCCCACACCTCGTCAATCTGTCCGATAAGCTCCTCGGCATCACCGATATGCAGCGTGATGCGGTCGCCCCCGGGAGCGGTGGCGAAAAGTTCGAGAAGTTCATCCTCCATCTCATCGTCAACCTCGATGGTATGCAGCTGTCCGTCGGGGGCAAGCCCTTCGGCCAGACAGAGGGCTGAATAGCCGGTGTAGGCACCAAGTTCAAGCACACGCCGCGGCGAAATCATGGAGGAGAGCATCGAGAGCATACGGCCCTGCAGATGACCCGAACACATGCGTGGATAGAGATGGCGCAGATGCGTGCGGCGGTAAAGCCGACGCAGATGCTCCGGCTCGGCACTGATGTGGGAAAGGATGTAGTCGTCGAGACTGCTGTTATCTGACATGGCCCATGATGAAAGCCTGAGCGGCAAGGAAATACGAATTCAGACCGAAACCGGTGATGGTGCCGCGACACACGGGTGCGATAAGCGACGTATGGCGGATGGGCTCGCGCGAGGCCGTGTTGGAGATATGCACCTCAATCACCGGTGTGGTTATGCCGGAAATCGCATCGGCGATGGCGAGGGATGTGTGTGTATAGGCCCCGGCATTGAGGATAACACCGTCGGCATCTGTATTGTGGAGGAAGTCGATGATGTCACCTTCGTGGTTGGACTGGAGATACTCAATCTCGTCACCGTCAATCATCTCACGGAGTTCCTGAAGATAGGATTCAAATGTGCGCGAGCCGTAAATCTCGGGTTCGCGTGTGCCGAGGAGGTTAAGATTCGGCCCGTTGATAATCAGAAGCTTCACTGTTGAATCGGATATTTATAATGTTAAGTAAAATGTTGTGTCTCTTACATCACCACATCCATCGGATGCAGCACAAGGGTCCAGACAGCGGCCGTCGACAGCCCCATCAGTATGAGCAGAATCCAACTGATGTAGGAGCGGCGGGGGAAAGCGCTCCACGCAAGCCACGCGGAGAGAATCATGTAGAAGGGATAGATCCACACGAAGAGCTTCGCGCCGTCGTCCCCGGCAGGGATGTTGCCCAAGAGGAGGGGGAAGGAAAAGACGGGTAGGAGAAAAATGAGGATGATTATCGTCATCCACAGCGGTGTCTTGCTTTCCATATCTGTATCAGCCTTTCTGTTTGGATTCGTTACGGTAGGCACGGACCGTGCGCTTTATGCCCTCGGCCAAATCAATCTGCGGATTGAAACCGAAGTCGCGCTGCGCGTCGGAAATGTCGCAGTTCCAGTTGCGCTGTGCCATGATTTTATACTTGTCGGTGTTGAGCGTGACGGCCTGCATCTTGGCTGCACCGTATTTCTCCGACACCACGCAGGCCACCTTCAAGGCCCAGAGGGGAAGGCGGACAGGAATCACGAGCTTGCGCCCCAGCTCCTTGGCCACAATCTTGCGGAATTCGCTCTGGGAGTAGCCACGGGGTTCGGAAATGATATATTTCCTGTGGACGGGTGCCTTTTCGAGAGCGTCGAATATGGCGCGCGCAAGGTCCTCGACATAGATGAAGGTGAGCATCTGTCGGCGGAAACCGACACCGAAATCAAAGTGGGAGTCAATGCTCTTTATCATCATCAGATAGTCCTGCTCGTGAGGACCGTAGACCCCTGTTGGGCGCAGTATGATCCACGGAAACGAGGCCGGGAGTGTCTGCAGGAAGGTCTCAGCCTTGATTTTCGATACACCGTAGCGGGTATTGGGGTTGGGAATCATCGAGCCGTTGAGAGGGGCGTAGGTCTTTTCGTCACCCGGACCGATTGCTGAGAGCGAGGATATATAGAGGAAGCGCTTCGGTATCTGATTGTTGGCCGTCAGCGCCTCGCAGAAGTTGCGGAGATAGTTGAAGTTTATATGGTTGAAGTCAAGGAAATTGACACATTTCGTTGCTCCAAGGTTATAGACAATATAGTCCCATTCGTGTCCTTCCAGTCCCTTGCGGAGCTTTTCGGAATCGTCGTAGTCGAGTGTTATGAATTTGAGCGCAGGATCGGTAAGATAGCGGCGAGATGTCGATTCGCGTACCGCACACCAGGTCTCATAGCCTCTCGAAAGGGCCTCGCGGGCGATGAAACCGCCGATGAATCCTCCTGCTCCTACTATCAGTACTTTCATGTTGGGGGTTGTGAGTTGTCAGTTGTGAGTTTTTAGTTTTTAGTGGAGTCTTCTGCGAGGATTTCGGAGAAGAGCTCGGCATAGCGACGGGCTATGACGGGGGCCGAGAAGCGGTCGGCAACGGACTGATGAAGCTCCTCGCGGGTGATGTCGGACTTCAAGGCCCACAGTATGCCTTCGGCAAGGTCACGCGAATCCTTGTAGCGCGCCACATAGCCGTTCTGCAGATGTTTCACCACGTCGGCTCTGCCATCAGGAGCGAATGTCACAGGAATCGCACCTCCGGCCTGACCTTCGATGAGGGTGCCTCCGAGGGTTTCGTAGAGCGACGATGAGACCATCACCTTGGAAATCGAACAGAGGTAGCGGATGATCTTGAAATCATTGATGAGACCGAAACAGCGGTGGGAGAAACGGAGTTGGTCGAGCGCCTGCGGATTCTTCATGGCACCGAAGAAATAGACGGCCGTCTTGCTCGCCAGGACAGGATAGTTGTCGAAAATATAGTTGAGCGCGTCAATCATATAGTCCAGACCCTTGATGGGATCATCGAGACGGGCTGCGCCGAAGAGGATGATGTTTGGTTTCTCGGGGGTCAGGAAAGAGTAGAGATTGCGCGGGGGTGCAGTATAGAACTGGTCGACAGGGAAGGCATTGTGGATTGTGCGCACGTCGGCATCCCTCAGAAGCGAGGATTTGCGGGCAAGTTTCTCAAGCCAGTTGCTGACGGTGACATATTTTATGGGCACCTCCTGATAGAGTTTGTGTTTCTTCTTCCAGTAGCGGTGGGAGAGGTCGTTGGAATAGGGACTTGCGAGGAAGGGACAGTGGCCACATTCAAGCACATAGTTCTCACACTCGTAGGCATGATGACAGATACCTGTCATGGCCCACATGTCGTGGAGGGTCCACACGATTTTCTTGCCCATGCGGTGGAGCTTGCGTATGCCGCCGAGGCTCATCAGTCCTTGGTTTATCCAGTTGAGACACACGATGTCGGCCTCCTTGACCCAAGGATGGCGATGAATGTTGAGCGCGAAATCACCGGTCGATACCTTGTAGAGATTGACATACTTGAAACCCACAGCCGGAAGAATACAGAGACGCTCCATTATAAATGCCAGACCACGGAAGAAACGGGTTCCGGTGTCGGCCACATTCGCTTCATCTGAAGTCTTGGTATACACGACCATCCGGGCATCCACACCTATCTTCCTGAGAGCCTGCAGCAACCTGAAGCTCACCACCGCCGCTCCCCCGAGGGAATCGGAGTGGTTGACAAGCACGACCTTCCGGCCTTTCAGATTGGCGGGAAGGGAGCTGACAGGCGAAGATGAGGTTGAGGAGACAGGATCACCGGATTGTAGATTCATTTCTTGCTTTCTTGTGATATTGTGTTCTTACTGAATTTGACCTGATTACCGACGTTGATAAGCTGCAAGTGTTTCTTCTGCAGACGGGCTTCAAGGAAGCGGATGAATTCCTCCTCTTTGGCGCGCGGAAGCGGCGAAGCGTATTTGACAAGGACTGTGTTGACCGTGTCAAGGGTCTGGGTGTTGATATTACCGAAGATAGCACGGCTGACAGCTATCTCCTGGACCTGCGGGAAGAGAACCTTGAGCTCAGGAGCAATGCGCCCTGCAATGGTATCGTTGATTTGAGCGATGGCTATCATGCTCTTGAGCGAGTCAATTGTCACCTGCTGGGCTGATATTGACGTACGGGCAAGCTCATAGATATCGTTCATGGTCGGCAGACCGTTTTTCAGCTCGGAAAGGTCGGGCGAATCACCCTGGATGATGTGGAGTTTCGCGCCCTGCAGTCCGTAGTGGTCTAATTGGGCCGACATGGCAAGTTGCAGGGAATCGGCGGGGAGGACTTTGCCGATAAGTGTCACCGTGATTATCTTCTGCCCGTGTTCGATGACCGCGCTGCGGTTCAGCACCTGGGTGGAGGGGAAATTGAACTGCTGGGAGATGAAGCGGTCAGCGTTGGCCGAGAATCGCGACTGGCGCAGCATGTTGTAGGTGAGATAGAGGGAGGGTAGGAGAGTGAGGATGGAGACTGTGTAGACGATGCGGCGGACACGGCGCGCACGCTCGGGGTTGACCGACACGGACACGTCAGGCTTGTAGTGCATGAACTTGACGCCGATGAAGGTCGAGAGCGCGATGAAGATGGAATTGATGATGAAGAGATAGGTCGCACCGAGGAAATAGTTCATCTGGAGGGTTGCGAGACCGTAGCCCGCCGTACAGAGCGGGGGCATGAGGGCTGTGGCGATTGCCACACCGGGAATCACATTGCCCTTGGACTTTGAGCCGATGGCCACGATTCCGGCACCGCCACCGAAGAAGCCGATGAGAACGTCGTAGATGGTAGGCGACGTGCGAGCGAGCAACTCACTGTGGCCTTCACTGACCGGGGAGATGAGGAAGTAGATGGTGGAGGTGAGCATACTGAATCCGGCAGCCATGAGCAGGTTGCGCAGACAGCGTTTCAACAGTTCAAAATCCTGCACACCCACACCGAGCCCGAGCCCGATAATCGGGCCCATCAGCGGCGATATGAGCATCGCACCGATGATGACGGCGGTCGAGTTGGTATTCAGTCCGAGCGATGCGATGAAAATCGCAAGCACGAGAATCAACAGATTCGTACCCTTGAACGACACCCCCTCGCGTATGGCAGCTTCCGCCTCAGCCTGCGGCAGCAGGTCGTCGGTCATTGAAAAATATTGTACCAGATAGGTCTTCAGGGAAGCCATGTTTCAGTTGTGAGTTGTGAGTTGGGGGTTGTGAGTTGTGAGTTGGGGGGATGAGTTGTGAGTTTTGAGTTTTGAGTTGGCAGTTGTGAGTTGTGAGTTGTGAGTTGGCAGTTGTGAGTTGTGAGTTGACAGTTGTGAGTTGACAGTTGTGAGTTAATAAGCTGAAAACTCAAAACTAACAACTATATACTAAAAACTCAAAACTAACAACTAAAAACTAACAACTAAAAACCGACAACTCCTCACCCTACAGCCTTCTGGCGGTACTGCTCTTTGACCTCATCGACAACATTGATGATGTAGTCGCCCACTTTTTCGAGCGAACCGATGATGTCCATGTAGTAGATACCGGCCTGATATTCGTAGTGGTGCTCATTGATGTTCTCAACGTTGGCCACACGGAGCTGGTTGCGTTTGTTGTTGATTTCGCGTTCCTGATTGTAGGATGTGATGATCTCAGCCTGATCGACTGTCTCGAAGTTGCGGAGAAGAAGGAGCATATTGGTCATCGCAGCCTCAACGGCAATGAACATGGAATCGATATTATCGGAAATCTCGTCGTTGAAGTCGACATGACTCTCCTGCTTGCGGATAAGTATCTTGGCCACACCGTAGCAGCAGTCGGCAATGCTCTCGATTTCGCTGACGATGCGGAGCATGGCCGCGATGCGGTGCTTACCTTCATTCGACAGACGACCTTCCGAACAGCGGTTGAGATAGTTGGCAATCTCAATCTCCATGCGGTCGGAAATCTCCTCATATTTCTCAAGACGCGAGAATTGCTTGGTGAAATCGTCGCCCTGCTTGGTATGGACGATGTTTTGCGCCATAGCTATCATGCGCTGCACCCTTTCGGCGTAGACCACGATTTCCTTCTCGGCCTGGGCGATGTTGAGTTCGGATGCGCTCATAAGACCGCCGGAGATAAATTTGAGCTGGAATTCCTCGTCGCCTGTGTGCTTGGCGGGAACAAGTTTCTCAACGACCTTCACATAGAAGCCTGTCAGACCTATCATGAGGACAACGTTGATGAGATTGAAGACCGTGTGGAACATCGACAGACCGAATGACACGCTGAACTGCATCTGTGCAATCTTCATCAACACCGGATGACCGGCGGGGAGACTGTTGTCGAATATACTGTTGTAGAGCTGCGGGTCGGATGCCTCAAGCTCATTGACATAACCGAAGATGCTGTTTGGATTGCCCTGACCGAGCCACTCGGTGATGTTGACGTTCAGACGGACAAAAGGATAGAAGACAGCGAGAGTCCAGACAATACCGAAGAGGTTGAAAAGGAGGTGGCCCATAGCGGTTCGCTTTGCCGCGACATTTCCGCTCATTGATGCGAGAAGCGGGGTGACGGTGGTACCGATATTGCTGCCGAGCACGACCGCACAGGCAAGGTCAAACGAAATCCATCCCTTCGTACACATTATAAGCACGATGGCAAACGTTGCCGCCGATGACTGGATAATGGCTGTGAGGACAATACCGACAAGGACAAAGAGAAGAACTGAGACAAAGCCCATGGATGCATAACGCTCAAGGAAGGCAAACATCTCGGGATTGCTCTGGAGGTCAGGAACATAGTCGCTGATAAGGTCAAGACCCATGAACATGAGCGCGAAGCCTATGAGGAACTCGCCTATCGACTTCTTTCGGCTCGAATTTGCGAAAAGTAGCGGGACGGCGCAGGCTATGACCGGAAGGATGAATGCCGACGTGTCGACCTTGAAGCCGAATAGCGCGATGATCCACGCAGTGAACGTCGTGCCGACATTCGCACCGAAGATGACTGCCATTGACTGCGCGAGAGTCATGAGACCCGCGTTGACGAAGCTGACCACCATCACGGTGGAAGCCGATGAACTCTGGATGAGTGCCGTGATGACTATACCGGTGAGCATACCGGTGAAGCGGTTGCGGGTCATGGCCGAGAGAATGTTGCGCAGACGGTCGCCGGCAGCCTTCTGTAGGCCCTCACTCATTACTTTCATTCCGTAAAGGAACATAGCTACTGAACCCAGTAGACAAAGTAGGTCAAGGAAGCTGTAAGTCATCTTGATATGTATAAACGTGAAAATTCGGAGAAAGGCGGGGAGTTTATCAGCAGATAGCCCCGTTTTTCTCCGATGCAAATATACAGAGAATTTTTTGAATTTTCTCTGTGAGTTTGTCTAAAAATAAAAGCCGGTCCGACGGTTTTTCCGCCGAGGCTCCGCAGGGAGCTTTATTCCCCGAGGGCGGCCTTCATTTTTTCAATCATGTCGGCATACTCGGCGTCGCTCAGGTAGACTTCACCCGGGTTCATGCGGAAAGTGCCGCCGTAGTCGGGTCCGTCGACATATTTCGGTGCGAGATGGAAATGGAGATGCGAGAGTTTGTCGCTGTAAGCACCGTAGTTGATCTTTTCGGGATGGAACACCGCATCCATTGCGCGGGTCACACGGGTCACGTCCTTCATGAAGGCATTGCGCTCCTCATCGCTGAGTTCGAAAAGGTCATTGACATGACCGTTGTAGGCAACGAGGCAACGGCCTCGGTAGGTCTGCTCCTTGAACAGGAACACACGCGAAACATCAAGCTTCGCAATTTCAATCATCAGATTGTGAAGAGTCTCATTGTTGGTGCAATAGAGACAGTCTTTGGGATCACTTTTCATTTTTTTCTACAAGTATTTTCTTGGTTAATAGATTGTCACTGATACGATGACTCGACATCCGAGTCTCCTGCATCAATTTGATTTAACATTCGCAAAAATAACAAATAAACCAATCGCAACCAAACCTATTTTCTCATCATGGCAGAATTTACTTCCTAACGTTATGTTTTAACTCCGTAAATCGGTGTTCTTACGAACACCAAATCTGATGGAAGGACTGCAAGCCCTGCACATCTACGCTGCGCTCCGATGTACAGGGTTACGAAAAAATCGATGTCCTACCGGACATCCCATGCCACTTCCGCTCAAATCCCCATCCTCCCGCCAAATCCCCTATCCCTTCCGGTCAAATTCCTTGAAAAGTCATTGTCGGGTGAAATAAACTTAATACCTTTGTCCGGCCAATCCGAGGGGTTGGCTGAGGCTTTTTATCCTCAGGACTTAATATTTAATACATTAACAAGGAAAATATGTCAACTTATACCGTTGAGGATCCCCGTAAGGTGACCACCCGCCGCCTGATGGAGATGAAAACAAAGGGCGAGAAAATCGCCATGCTCACCGCCTACGATTATTCGATGGCCAAACTCATCGACGAGGCCGGAATGGATGCCATACTTGTCGGCGACTCAGCTGCAAACGTCATGGCCGGACACGCCACCACCCTCCCGATGACTCTTGACCACATGATTTACCACGCACAGTGTGTCACCCGTGGTGTGAAACGTGCCCTCGTGGTCTGCGACATGCCCTTCGGAACCTATCAGGGCAACTCCAAGGAAGCCCTTGCATCGGCTATCCGCATCATGAAGGAGAGCAATGCCGAGGCTGTCAAGATGGAAGGTGGAGCGGAAATCATCGAGTCGATAGAGCGCATAATCTCCGCAGGTATTCCGGTGATGGGACATCTCGGCCTCACACCGCAGAGCATCAACAAGTTCGGCACCTACAATGTCCGTGCCCGCGAAGAGGCCGAGGCTGCAAAGCTCCTTGAGGATGCAAAATTGCTTGAAAAAGCCGGTTGTTTCGCCATCGTACTTGAAAAAATCCCCGCCGAACTCGCTACCAAGGTTTCCGAAAGCCTCTCAATCCCGACCATCGGTATCGGAGCAGGCAACGGTTGCGACGGACAGGTGCTCGTCATGCAGGACATGCTCGGTGTCAACAAAGGCTTCTCACCGCGTTTCCTCCGCCGCTACGCCGACCTCGGCACCATCATCGAGGATGCCGTCGGTAACTACATCAAGGATGTCAAAAGCTCCGACTTCCCCAACGAGAAAGAGCAGTATTAAAATCAGAAGATACAGAAGAACATAAGCCCAAAAGAAACAGAAGTTTATAATCGAGTTTGGTCGTGATTGACCTGCTGAATTATAAACTTCTGTTTCTTTTGGACTTATGTTCTTCTGTATCTATATTTCAAGTGCTTATCTTGCGATAAGTTTGATGGGTGTGCGGTGTTCGGCGGTCACAATCATGTAGATACCGTAGGGGAGGGTGATTTCAAGACCGTCAGTGATTTCGGGAAGGAGCATCACAAGTCGGCCTGTAGTGTCAAAGATGCGACCATCGGTCTGGGTGGCACCGCAGCGGAAACGTATGATGCCGGGATAGCTTTCGGCGCTGAGAGGTGCATCCTCATTGATTCCGCTTATGCCTGAATGGCTGATGGAAATGACATTGGACGGTTCTGAGAGATAGCCGAGGCGGCTGCTCTGAACGAAATAGTTCTCATTATCGCTCGCATTGAAGTCGTCAATGACGACATAGTTCTCGTCACACTCGATAGTCTCCTCGACCATGTTGCCACCGACAAAACGCTGACGGGTGAAGAGATAGTAGTCAACGACCTCGGGAGCCTCGGACCATGTGGCCTTGTAGGACGACGCGGTGATGTCGGAAGCACCGTAGGCAGTCAGGCGGCTGAGAGTCGGCACTTCAAGCGCCTCACCGATAAGATTGACTGTAGTGGTGCCCACGAGGTTAGCGTCATAGATTGTAATCTTGGCCTTATGCTCGCCGAGCGATGTGGGTCTATATGTCACCTGAAGCTGATAGCCGTTTCTCGAATTAATGAGAGCTCCTGAAACTGTTGTGGTGAGAGTCGGCGAAGAGGCAGCAGGATCAAGAGTGAACATATTGCGGTCAGTGCCACTGATGCGGATAGAAGCCGTTCCGGAGATATTCTCACCCTTGAGATAGAGAAGGGAAGTAATCTTGTTGCCGACGGCCACCTCACCGAAATCGAGCGAGGTATTGTTGACGGGATTGATCAGTATAGGGTCACCGGCAGGAGGATTCACTGTTCCGGGGGAGAAGCTCTCCCCTACTTTGTTACCCCAGATATACTCGGCAAGATCGGGAAAATCGATGAAGGGGTTGCGGTTGTTCTGATAACCGTAGACCACCTCGTTGCGGTCAACCTCCTTCTGGCTCACGGGGTCATCGCGGTGCCATTGCAGGAGCAGGTTGACAGCCCAGGAATTCAAGGTCGGATAGTCGTTCTGCTGAAGCATCCATGTGCTGTTCCAAGTGAGGTTCTGGTAGCAGGTGACCATATAGAAATATGTACGCGCGAAGTCGCCCTTATATTCATCGGCAGGCTCATAGACATACTGCGCACCGCCGCCTTGTCCCGACACGGGATAACCTATCTTGCTGACACCGTTGTCAAACTTTGGATTAGCAGCGGTCATGCCAAGGGGATAGTTGCTTTTGGCCTGGTTAGCCGGGCCGTCCGAAGGATAAAGATGGTTAAGGTCGACGTAGGCCGGGGTGTATTCGACACTGCCGTTGAGCTTCCACCAGCTTTTCGGGAAAGCATGTTCACGGTTAAGGCCGCTGAATGACGGGGCGAAACGCTGAACGTTGGAATACATGTCCCACCACTGGCGCGAGGAGGGATAGACGTCGGTCTGCTCGAAGTAGCGGGGCAGATTACTGTAGCTCGACACCTGCGTGTGGGGATTGATGACCTCGAAGACGGCAGTCTTAAGCGCCGCACCCGATTTGCCTTCAAGACGCGAATAGTAGCCCGCAGGAACCTCCGCCAGCATAGCGGGGACGGTCATGGCCACTGTCGCCGCAAAAGAAAAGAAGCGTAGTGAAACTCTCATGCAAAAATAGTTGAGTGGGTGGTGAGATGAAGATGTAGTCGTTATGGAACTGTATCAAATCGACACAAGAGATACAAAAGCACAAAATAGCATAAGAGACAAAAGAATTTTATAATAAAGGATATGAAGTTAACTCTCAATCTTACAGAAAAAAATATATATCTTTTGTTTCTTATGCACTTTTTTACTTCTGTTTCTTGAATTCTGATACAGCTCCCATTATGGATATGAGTGTACTCGTTATGATCAGTGCTTCAGTTCGACTTTGTGAGTCGGAGGGAGTTCGCGGTTACGCTCTGCCACCGCATCGATCACTTCGTGGGCGAGATGGGCAAAGGCATGACCGGTCACTGTGTTGGTCAGGGCTACCGGAGTTCCGGCATCGCCACCGTCGGCGATTGAACCGACGAGTGGTATCTGGGCGAGAAGTCGCACACCAAGTTTTTCGGCAAGACGCACACCACCCTCTTTTCCGAAGATATAGTAGCGCTCGTCGGGATGTTCAGCCGGAGTGAAGTAGGCCATGTTCTCAACAAGACCGAGGATGGGGACATTGACCTTGTCCTCCTGGAACATGGCGATACCCTTGCGGGCATCGGCGAGAGCAACTTCCTGCGGGGTGGTCACGACGACAACTCCGGTGATGGGAAGAGTCTGGACGAGAGTGAGATGGATGTCGCTCGTGCCCGGAGGCATGTCGATGACAAAGTAGTCAAGCTCGCCCCAGTCGGCATCGACAATGAGCTGCTTGAGAGCGTTTGAGGCCATTGAACCGCGCCAGAGGACGGCTTTCTCCTTATCGACAACGAAACCGATCGAAAGGAGCTTCACTCCATAGCGCTCGATCGGGAGAATGAGCTGACGGCCGTCAACCTCATGAATGTAGAGCTGCTCGTCCTCTATGCCGAACATTTTGGGCATTGACGGGCCGAAGATGTCGGCATCGAGAAGACCGACCTTATAGCCCTCGGCTGCAAGCGACACGGCAAGATTGGAAGCCACGGTCGACTTGCCGACTCCACCCTTGCCTGAAGAGACACCTATGATGTTCTTGACTCCGGGAAGCACGGGGGCGTTCTTAGGGGTGACAGTCTGACGGGAGGCCACGTTGACTGTAACCTTCACATCCGGTGAGATGTAGGTATGGATAGCCGTCTCGGCCGCGCGCACCATTGATTTGATGAATGGATCGGTGGGCTTGTCGAAAATCAGCGAGAAACTTACGCTGTCGCCGTCAATGCGGATGTCGTCCTCGACCATATTTGCTTCGACGAGAGTCTTGCCGTTGCCGGGATAGCGGACGGTCTGGAGAGCGTCGGTGATAAGTGCGGGATATAGCTGCATGAATGTGTGAATTGTAATGGGGGTGGAGAAATTCTAAATAAATTAACAATATTTCACTTCCTTTGGTTCAACATAACGGCTGCGGAAGTCTGAAAAATATCATTTTTGAAATTCAGGGGTTGACTGGAGGACGCCACGGCCAAACGAGCGGTAGGTGTCAGGCTCGATGTCGATTTCCGGTTCCGTCAGCACAGTTCCGGCCGGAGGCAGTTGCCAGACAATATATTTGCTCGGTATTCCACGGCCAAGCCACTGCTGCTCATAGTAGGTGCGGATCGGCGGGACGATTTCGTTTTCAGGCGAGTTATAGAGGTCGGCGGTAGCGTGGAGCGGAGTGATGGAATTATGCTCAAGCATGGCCGTCGTGTAGGCATAGAGGAATGGGCTGTCGGTCTTCAGATGGATTTTTCCTTCGGGCGCGAGCACCTGACGGTAGATGTCGAGGAAATGGGTTCCGGTCAGGCGTTTGTTGACCTTCTTCATCTGAGGGTCCGGGAAAGTAATCCATATCTCAGCCACCTCTCCGGGAGCGAAGAAGCGCGGAAGAAGATGGATGGAGGTGCGCAGGAAGGCCACATTGGTCAATCCGAGCTCATCGACCTCCTTGGCACCGGTCCACATACGCGCACCCTTGATGTCGATGCCGATGAAATTCCGGTCGGGATAGAGTTTGCCCATCCCGACGGCATACTCACCCTTGCCGCAACCGAGTTCGAGGATGATGGGATTCGCGTTGCCAAACACCTTCTCACCCCACTGACCGCGCAGAGGACACTCCCCTTCGCTTTCAAGGACAGACTGCGGATACTGGTGGACACAGCCGAGAGTCTCCATCTCGGCAAATTTTTTCAGTTTGTTCTTTCCCATAGATTACTTCTGTTGGGCCTTCTGCTGAGCCTGGAAGGCGAGGGCATAGAGGCGCATCTGCTTCACCATGGCGAGCAGACCGTTTGAACGGGTGGGTGAGAGATGTTCCGAAAGGCCGATGTCGTCGATGAAATGGAGATCGGCTTTGAGGATGTCGTCGGGTGTCTGATTGTCAAGCACCTGGATGAGAAGCGATATGATTCCCTTGACGATGATGGCATCGGAGTCGGCGGTGTAATGCACCTTGCCTTCGGGCGTAAGCTCCGCGTTGAGCCAAACACGGCTCTGGCAACCCTCGATGAGATGGTCGGGGGTCTTGTATTTCTCTTCGATTTCAGGAAGGTTGTTTCCAAGGTCAATAATCATGGCATAGCGGTCCATCCAGTCATCCACCTCGGAGAATTCTTCGACAATGTCGTTCTGTATCTGGTCAATAGTCATAGTTGGAATGTTTTTTAATTCAAATCAGCTTTTTTAAGACAACGGCAACCTGATGCCGCCACCTCCACAGCTTGAAAGACGCAAAGATACAAAATTCCCCCGTTATTCCACAAAATTCATACCCCTGGTGAGGCTCTTACTTCTTGAATACTTCCGAATGAGTCCCGAAACGCACAAGTTTAATTTCATCCGTCTTGGGATCAAGCCAAATCAACAACAACTGACTTGTGAGTCTGAGAATTTTCATAAAGAATCCACAAACTTCCGAAAATTCCTCATATCCAGAGCCTCAAGCTCACGCCCGCTTTCAGCCTCCTCCATAGCTGCAAGCGTCAGATTGTTAGGCTGTTCGGAGACAAAGGCCATAAGGATGCTTTCAACATAGTTGTTGAGGCTGCGGTTGTGTCGACGCGCTTCAACTCTTAGCTTGTCAACAAGTTCGGTGTTCAATCTGAACGAGGTCTGTTTTCTTCCTGCCGTTTCCATAAATCAATGACAAAGTGTTATACAATATATCGCAAAAATAATACATTTCTATAACATAAACAATATGCCACCCCTCATTGCTCATTTCAAGCTGGAATCCACGGTCTGGAAGCTGAACTGCAACAATACATACGAGAGTTTCAGACCAATAAAAATGAGTTTTAGTAAAATTTTTCTGTTAAAAAGTGTGATTTAATTTGGGTATGTCGGGGCTTAGGGCTACCTTTGCGCTCGATTTTTTCTTATATAAAGATTCTCACCCGACAAAGACCTTGCGCTGACGCAACTGCCTTTGTCACCAATCATTAACATTTCTATCTATGAAGAAATTCCTTATCTCGGCCATGACGGTAGCTGCCGTCTGCGGCACATCAATGGCCGAAGGTTATCAAATCAACTCGTTATCGGCTAAGCAAATCGGCATGGGACACACAGGCATCGCCCTCAAGCTCGGAGCTGAAAGCATGTTCTTCAACCCCGCCGGCATGGCCTACATGGACAAGACCCTCGACCTTTCCGGATCTGTGACAGGCATCATGCCCACATGCACCGCAACCGTCGATGGAGTTGACTATACAACCGACAACGGTGTCTCTACCCCCATCGGCGTACACGCCGCATTCTCTATCTATGACAACTTGAAGGGTGGTATCTCCTTCTATACTCCCTACGGCTCATCAATCAACTGGACCGACAACTGGCCCGGTGCTGTCCTCAACCAGAACGTCAACCTGAAGGTTTTCACCATCCAGCCGACACTCGTCTGGGCCATCACCCCGAAATTCTCCATCGGAGCCGGTGCCATGATCTCGTGGGGCACCGTAGACCTCAACAAGGGTCTTGTGACAGCAGCGACATTTGACCGCGCTCTCCCATTCTTTAAAATGCTTAACCCTAACTTAGCCAACGCGCAACCGTTCGGAACAACTACTCCCGCATCAGTAAACCTCAACGGTAAAGCTGACATGGTAGTAGGGTTCAATATCGGCGCAATGTATAATATAACCGATCAACTGACCATCGGTGCCAGCTACCGCTCACAAATGAAGATGAAAGTCAAGGCAGGGGATGCAAGCGTTACATACGCAAATGAAACCTCACAGACTGCATTGGGCGAGACCCTTGACCTTATAAATGCCGCTAACTTTAAAGCCGAAATGCCCGCACCGTGGGTATTGGGTCTCGGTGTATCATATAAACCTGTTGACAGGCTAACACTTGCATTCGATGCCAGACTGACTGGGTGGCACGCGTACAAACAACTTGATGTTGAATTCCTTGCCGAACAGCTCCGTGACTACGATCAGCACATAAAGAAAAGCTACAAAAACTCTTGGTGCTACTCTATTGGCGCACAATATGCAATCACCAACCGTTTTGATGCTCGTCTTGGACTCATGGTAGACACATCGCCCGTCAACGACAAATACTACAATCCCGAGACTCCTGGCATGACAAAGGTTGAACCGACTATCGGTTTGTCATTCCGTCCAATTCCAAACATGTCTATTGATTTAGCGTTCATGTATGTTGCCGGACTTGGTGTAGATGGCGTATCATGCGAATATGACGACCTTCTCGGCAAAACGATGCTCGGTAAAGCTGCCCAGATTGATGCGCTCGGAGCAAATGCACCTGCATCCATGCAAGCAGTATCGGCTGCAATCAAACAAGCAGGCTTCAAACCCACCGGCACATTCACAGCCGACTATAAGCTCCATGCCTTCATCCCCTCGATAGGCATCAGCTACAGCTTCTGATAAACACTGTCATAATCAGCTCTAAATCATAATCTAAGGGAATAAGACAAACCAATATCCCCACACAGTAAGATAGGTACAATTTCTTTCCTTACCAAACCTGACCACCAAGGCCGCAGTCAACCCCTGACTGCGGCCTTGCTTGTCAATGGCCACTTCAAACCTTGAATCTTACCCCTTTGCAGGAAAAAGCGACGAAAGTTTGGACATTATTTTTGTTGCTAAGGGATTTTTTGTGTAATTTTGCACATTATAACAATTTGGGTTTTCAGGCCCTTTCCGTTGGCCGTTTATTAATTCATTTTCAGGATTCACCACCAATTCATTATGTTCAGGACATTTCTATCAGGTTTATTTCTTACTGTTTTAGGACTCGCTCAAAGCCTCGGACAGACAAGTTCCCTTTTCGGAACCTCCTCGACACGGGCTGACATCTATAACTACAAGATGGAGCTGACCGATTCGGCTGTCGTTGCCAAACTGCTCCGCTATCTGCCTGCCAACGATGGAGAAACCAAGGATACAATCATCGCTCTTTCGACCGACAGCCTCCTGAGAACAAAATATGTCCCGACCACCCCTCTCCAGCCCTACTACTTCCGTCCGGTGGTTTTCGACTCCTTCCAGCTTCTCGATTCCATCCGTCTCCCCAAGGCCGGAGAATCGAGGTCGCTCAACGACCCCATCTATGGCTGGCTTGTCACTGATGACTACCACAACAACCTCATGCGCCGTGCGAAGCAGTCGTTCATCGTGAATTGTCCCGAATCGGTCCGCTTCGACGAGGCACGTCTCCCCGAACCTCCGCGTAAATTCGAAGCTACGGTCGACCCCGAGACCGCAAAAATCGTGATAGCCGAACTCCCCGTGAAGGAGGCTCCGAAACAGCAGATGGAAGTGACTTTCAACCGTCGCCACTGGCTGCGCACCTTCAACAGCTCAGTCCAGTTCTCGCAAGCCTACGTCTCGCCAAACTGGTATCAGGGCGGTAACAACAACATCAACGTCCTCGTCAACCTCTTCTATAATGTCAAGCTCAACCCGGCTTTCCACAAGAAGTTCCTCTTCGAGACAACATTCCAGTACAAGCTCGGCATGAACGACGCCCCCAACGATTCGCTCCGCAACTACTCGATTTCGGAAGACCTCTTCCAGTGGAACCTTCTTGCAGGTTACAAGGCTTCGAAATACTGGTACTATTCGACCAACGTATCGTTCAAGACACAGTTCCTCCGCAACTTCAAGTCCAACACCCACGACCTCAAGGGTGCCTTCCTCTCTCCCGGTGAACTCAACGTCGGTGTCGGTATGACCTACAACTATGCCAACGCCAAAAAGACCTTCACCATGGATGCCTCAATCTCCCCCTTCTCATGGAACATGAAGACATGTATAGACCGGAAGATGAACGAGACGTCCTACGGAATCAAGGAGGGCCACAAGACCGTCAGCCAATACGGTTCCAATGCCGAGGGCAAGCTCTATTGGGCAATCTCCGACAACATCAACCTCCGTTCGCGTCTATTTGTCTTCACCAACTACGACTACGCTTATGGCGACTGGGAAAACACGCTGTCGTTCAACATCAACCGTTTCCTCTCGACCCAGATCTACGTCCACATGCGCTACGACACCACAACTCCGGCATGTGACGACGAAGACTGGCATAAATTCCAGCTCAAGGAAATCCTTTCGTTCGGATTTGCCTATAAATTCTCATCCATCTAACCCTTATTCCGACCTCTCTCCCACTCCTCTCCCGTCATGACGCGTAATCTCCTCAGCCTCACCATACTGCTCATACTCACCCTCAGTCTTCCGGCGGAATCCGCGCAAGCGGCTCCGAAGGGGATAGAGGCTAAAGCTCTCGACAATGTGCCTGCAATGTCACTGACACTTACTGGTTATGACAATGCTGCTGTGGTCACGGAGCGCATGGAGGCAATGCCGCTCCACTCAATCGAAGGACTGTGGCGTTTTGCAGCAGAAGGGACACTGATGGCAATCGAGCGCGACGACAGCCGTGAGCTATCGCCCGACGAGGCAGGAACAATGGTCTACCGCATGGTCATCGTCAATGCCGCCGACCTGTCACTGCGTCCGGGAACCGTCATGGGCTACCTCTCCCCTACGGCCAAACGCGGTGTCTACGATGCTCGGATATACACAGGGCGCACGGATGCCGCCACGACACTCCACTCCCCGAAAACCTGTACACTGACACTCAGCGACAGCGACAGCCGCTTGGTCATCGCGCGCTACGGGTCATCGCTTCGCTTCAACTGGTGGAGACTCCTACCCTACATGTACAGCCGACTCATCAGCCGACGGGAAAAGAGCCCGGGCAACATCGACGGCTGTCTGAGAGTGTTTCCTGCTCCTGCAATCCCTGCAGAACCGCGCTACCTCTGATTATTTTCGTACTTAACGACAAAAAAATATTGCAACGATGCAAAACTTTCGTCCGCATTTGCTCATTATTCTCTTAGCCTCACTCCTGCTGACGGCACCGGAGAGCCACGCCGAGAAAACTCTGCGCGGAAAATTGCGGACAAAAACCGGACTCAACACGGGTCAACAACAGATGAAACCACAGATGGATACCATCGTTATGTTCGACACCATCCGGCCCTCATCGCAGTCCGACATCCGCCTCTCCGGCTATGACAAGCCTCTGAATTCACGCAAGGAGAGCCTCTTTGTCGACAACAGGCTTCCCCACGAGATAACTGCGCTCGAAATCCGTCTGACCTACTCCGACATGACCGGGCGTATGCTCCACGAGACTGTCCGTGAAATCCGCGCCGACATCCCGGCCGGAACCACACGCCGGATAGAGTTTCCGTCGTGGGACAGGCAGAACTCCTTTTATTACCACAAGGGACGAAAGCCAAGAGTGGACAATGTCACACCCTATAAAGTGAGCTGTACAGTCATCTCCTACGTCACACCATCAAACGATTCCAAACAAAAGTAATTCTACAACGCAATCCGACATATCCGAAACTATGAGCGAAATCCTCTCACAACATCATCTTCTCGGCCTCGCAATAGGCATCTGCACCTTTCTCATCATTGGTATCTTCCATCCTGTCACCATAAAATGTGAATACTACTTCGGGACACGCTGCTGGTGGTGGTTCCTCATCCTGGGGCTCCTCGGGATAGGTGGCACCCTCATGGTCGACGACGTTTTCTGGTCGTCGCTCCTCGGCGTATTCTCCTTCTCATCGTTCTGGACCATAGGCGAGATATTCGAGCAGGAAAAGCGTGTGGCACGCGGATGGTTCCCTGCCAATCCCAACCGCAAGCGCAAGACCGGAACGAACATCATCGAGGACTGACCTCCTCCCATCATAATTCCGCCCACAAATGCAACCAGCCATGATTACCGGACTCCTGAAATCAATAGCCGCAATCTCAATCGCCGTCACAGCTCCGCTTGCAACGCTCGCATCCGACAAGGAGGTGAGAATACGCAACCATAACGACGGCATCACTCTCGCAGGCACCCTCACCGTTCCCGACAGCATTACGCCCAAAGCTGCCTTGGTGATGGCCACCGGAAGCGGGAAGCAGAACCGCGACGAGGAAATCATGGGTCACAAACCATTCAAGACCATCGCGGACCATCTGACAGCCAACGGCTATGCCGTCCTGCGCATGGACGACCGCGGAGCAGGGGAGAGCGAAGGAGATTTCGCCTTGGCAACCACAACTGATTTCGTCCGTGACATCGCGGCAGGACTCACCTACATGGACTCCTGCTTCTCCAAAATCCCGGTCGGAGTCATAGGCCATTCCGAAGGAGGCACAATAGCCATCCGGCTGGCCGCCCACAATCCGAAATGCGAATTCATTGTCACTCTCGGCGCTCCCGCATGGGAAGGCGACTCAATCATCATGTCGCAGGCACGCGCAATGGCAACCAAGATGACAGGCCGATGGGACGGTGAGAACCTTCAGCGTTCAATCCTCGACATTGCGAAATCCCAGTTACCTGAGTCCCAAGCCTATACTGCCATCTACATGACAATGGCCCAAAGCCTTGGCGAGACGGCCAACCTGCCCGCTGTCCAAGAGCAGTTACAGACACAGATAAAGATTGTCACCTCACCGTGGTACCGCGAGATGCTCCGCTACAACCCCGCGGCCGACATCACTGCCGTCAACAAACCCTGGCTTGCCCTCAACGGCGACATGGACACTCAGGTACTGCCCGAAAATCTCACCACCATCTCCGAACTCAACCCCGGAGTTTTCACAAAACTCATGAGTGGCCACAATCATCTCTTCCAGCGCTGCAAGACAGGGCTTGTGCAGGAATACGCCACTATTGCGGAAGACATCTCCCCCGAAACCCTCACAGCCATCACCAAATGGCTCGACGGAATGTTCAAAAAGAAATAAGCTCTAAAGAAGAGACAAAATAACGGAAGGAACGGCAAATCTATAGGACAGATTTGCCGTTCCCTCTGTTATTTTACTATCCAAAAGCTGTTATTTCATTACACTTCTGTTGCTTTTGTCTATTTTTGTTCTTTTGTATCTATTTTTATCGCACAAGAACCTGATTTTCGGATTGATCCGTTATTTCAGCTTTGCCCCGACCTGACGGGCGATTTCGGCCATGCCTTTGACTGAGGGATGGTTGGACTGCTTGTCGATATTCTCAAGCATTACGGTCTCGATACCGTGACGGCCGCAGAGAGTCACAATCGACTCCGTGATTTCCGGACGAAGTTCCGAATTGACAATGAAATAGATGTCGGCACCCGGATAATAGTCCTTCATGGTCGAGAGCATGATGTCGAGAGCCGGACGGAAGGTGTAGAGGTCAGGAGCGGAACCGTCGGCAGTCTTGCCGTTTTCATCAAGGTACTCCCCTACTTCAACTCCTGCCCAAGAGTCGTTGGTGCCACCGAAAACCAATATTATCTCAGGCGAACCAAGTTCCTTGACACGGGTAAGGAACGAACGATCCGAGTAGTCATCCCCCCTGTAGCCACGGTTGCAGATTGTCGCACCGGAAAATGAATTGTTGACCACAAGGCGCAGCCCCTTGTCGCGAATCAGTTGATGCCACCATGTCTGACTGACCTTGTCGACATCCGTGCGGCCGGGCTTCGCAGCCTTGAAATACCACACATAGTTCGTGTCGGGCGTAACATGTCCCTCGAAAGTGGAATAGGAATCACCGAGAATTGAAACGCCTGCTTTCGGAGCCACAGCCGTAGCCGAGAAAGTCAGAATTGAGATAAATGCAATGAATAAAACAAGCGTTTTGCGCATGGTCTGTCAGATTTTTTAGTTATTGTCAAGCATACCGTAAGGATAGGTCCGGAAAAACATGGACATCCCTACATATAATTGGAAAACGCGGGTGCGTGAAAGATTATTACACATCTGATTGGCATTTTTTTGTAATTTTTCACGCATTTTTCCCACCACATACCATGATTTTCAATCAGTTCATTTTGAATTAAATGGAATTTATACTACTTTTGTGCGTTAATTCCGCGTAGCCTCAGCTATATGTGGGCATTTCGACGGCTATTGACATTACTTAACCCTTAAAATCAAAATCATCTAAACATAAATGGCAACATTAGAAAAAATCCGTAGCAAGTCTGCCCTCTTGCTCATCATCGTGGGAGCCGGTCTGCTGGCTTTTATCATCGGTGACTTCTTTACTTCCGGTCGCACCCTTTTCGGCACCGGCACTACCATTGCAAAAGTCGACGGTAACAAAATCGACATTCAGGAATTCCAACGCCGCGTGCAGGACGCCTCTCAGCAGGCTCAGGCCCAGAACCAGCGCATGGACAACGCCGTGCTCCAGCAGCAGGTGCTCAATGCCATGATTGCTGAGAAGCTCTTTGATCAGGAAGTCAAGGACCTCGGCCTCACAGTCACTGACCAGGAACTCACCGACATGATGGTCGGAAAGAACTCCCAGTATGTCGACCGCATGGTGCAGCAGCAACTTGGTGTACCCGACGCAAAGACTGCCCACGATATGGCTTTCAACCCCACAAAATACGGTATGCAGCAGGCTCAGGCCCAGCAGCTCCAGGCCTACTGGATTGACCTTGAAAAGAACGTTGAGCGTATGCTCCTCCAGCAGAAGTTCCAGAATCTTTTCGCCGGAACTCTCGTAGCCAACGAGCTTGATGCAAAGGCTCTCTACGACGACAATGCTGCAACCGCCCACATCATCTACGCCAAGAAGGACTTCTCTTCACTTAAGGACGATGAGTTTGAAGTCAGCGAAAACGACATCAACGCTCTCTACAACAAGGAGAAGAACCGCTACATCCTCGACGAACCCACCCGCACTGTCAACTATATCGCTGTCAACATCGTGCCCTCCGAGGCTGATGTGCTTGCAGGACAGAAGAAAGTTGAGGACGCTCTCGTGGCTCTCAACGCCAATCCCGAAATGCAGGGTATCGCAACAATGCCTGAATTCGTTTCTGACCGCCGCAAGGTGACTCAGACCGACATCGACAAGCAGGCTCGTCTCAAGGCAACCCTCGATTCTCTCTCTGTTGGCCGTGCAGCCCTCGTCAGCAAAGCCGGTAACGACTACACCATCGCCAAGCTCCTCGGCAAAGATCAGGAAGTGGCCAACGTGAAGCTCGACTTCATGGCTGTGCAGGGTACACGCGCTCAGATTGACTCGCTCGTCGCAAAACTCAACTCAGGCGCTTCTTTCGACAGCATCGCCGCTTCGCCCCTCGTGGCTCAGTTACAGAAGGCAATGGAAGTTTCTCTTCTCGATGCCAACGCAGCCACTATCAAGGATCTTATCGCAGACCGTGCGACAGGCGTTTACTTCACTCCCGACACCATCTCGGAAGGTGGCCGCATCTTCCGCATCGCCGAGCGTGAGGCTCCCGTCACTGTCTACGACCTCGCTACCGTGACATTCACCACCGAACCCTCCAACGCTACAATCAACGAACTCGATGCAGCTCTCCGCAAGTATGTCGACGAGAACAAGGATGCCAAGTCGTTCGCTGAGAACGCTCAGGAAGCAGGCTATACAACCTTCCCCGCTACCGTAAGCGCATCTTCACCCATGATTGGCAACCTCAACGACTCACACGCAGCAGTGGCATGGGTTATGGATGCAAGCAAGGGTAATGTTTCTCCCGTGTTCGGCGACATCCAGACCGGTCGTTTCCTCGCAGTAGCTGTCAACGACATCTACGACGGTGGCTTTGTTCCCGCAAGAGATTCTCAAATCCACAGCATCCTCGCAGCCCAGGCCCGCAACGACAAAAAGGCTGCCAAACTTCTCGCTGACTATGAAGGCAAGGCTAAGGACGTGGCAGGCTATGCACAGCTCATGAGCGTATCTGTCGACACTACTACCGTCAACTTCGGTCAGTATATGGTTCCCGGCCTCGGTATGAGCGAAAGCGCTGTGCAGGGCAAGGTTGCCAATGCTCAGAAGGGTGCTCTCGTAGGTCCCATGCAGGCCAACAACTCCGTGATTGTTCTTCAGGTTACAGAAGTTGACAACGAAGGTCGTCCCTACGACTTCGAGGAAAACTCAATCCGCTACAACCAGCAGCGCGGTGCAGCCCGAATGATGAACTCACTCGACCGCATCCTCCTCGGCAACAAGAAAGTGACCAACAACATCAATACTTTCTACAAGTAATTGACCCGACTATAACACCTACACAACAGGCCGGATGACGACATCATCCGGCCTGTTGTGTAT